>JAFSAP010000046.1 GCA_017440925.1 Oscillospiraceae bacterium
ACCACCCGCCGCAAGCTGCCTTTCGGCGTCTGCCAGATCGGTAAGTCCTTCCGTAACGAGATCACTCCCGGCAACTTCACCTTCCGTACCCGTGAGTTCGAGCAGATGGAGCTGGAGTTCTTCTGCCAGCCCGGCACTGAGCTGGAGTGGTTCAAGTACTGGAAGGAATACTGCCACAACTGGCTGCTGGGCCTGGGCATGAAGGACGAGAACCTGCGCCTGCGTGACCATGATCCCGAAGAGCTGTCCCACTATTCCAACGCTACCACCGACTTCGAGTTCGTCTTCCCCTTCGGCTGGGGCGAGCTGTGGGGCGTGGCTTCCCGTACCAACTTCGACCTGAACGCACACCAGACCCACTCCGGTAAGGATCAGACCTACTACGATCAGGAGAAGAACGAGCACTATATCCCCTACGTCGTCGAGCCTTCTCTGGGCTGCGACCGCGTGACCCTGGCCTTCCTGTGCGAAGCTTACGACGAGGAAGTTGTGGGCACCGACAAGAACGGCAAGGCAGATATCCGTACCGTCATGCGTTTCCATCCCGCACTGGCTCCCTTCAAGGCTGCTGTCCTGCCCCTGAGCAAGAAGCTGTCTCCCAAGGCTGAGGAGATCTTCCAGGAACTGAGCAAGGACTTCATGGTGGACTTCGACGATGCCGGTTCCATCGGCAAGCGTTACCGCCGCGAGGACGAGATCGGCACCCCCCTGTGCATCACCGTGGACTTCCAGACTGTTGGCGACGAGAACACCCCCGCCGACAACTGCGTCACCGTCCGCGACCGCGATACCATGGAGCAGGTCCGTATCCCCATCAGCGAGCTGAAGGCTTATATCACCGAGAAGATCGCATACTAATTCCAAGATTCAGAAAGGGCACTCCCACTATGGGAGTGCCCTGTTTCTATGTGCTGGTCGATTCTCTGGCGCGGCAGCGCTCAAGGCTCCCCCTTTGGGGGAGCTGTCACCGGAGGTGGCTGAGAGGGCCTTGTGTTCTTTTCTACACGGCAGTATCAATCTGACAGATTACCCTCTCCGTCCTCGCTAATTTTATTGGAATCCAGCATTTTCTGATAGACCCTGCCGTATTCAAACATTTTCAGTGCGATAATCCTGCCCTGATCCAGTAAGGCGTTGATCATATCTTCCGCATCCCGGTCTTCCTCTCCGGCACCCAGCCGCCTGCGTAACCGTGCATAGGCTTCGTGCATTTCACAGTATTCCTCATAGCAGGGATGCCCGGGAATGAAGATCGTTTCCACCCATGGCAGGCGGCAAGCCGAGATCAGATTTCCCATAAGAGAATCGTAAACAGTGTCTGCAATATCGGGTTGCCCCCTTCCGGAAAAATCAAACTGAATGATCTGCATAGTATCTCTCCATTCTATGTGTTTGAGATTAGAATATCTGAAAAACAGATAAAATACAATATCTTAATTTAAGATATTGTATGGTGTCACTGGGTGATGATATGCGGTATGAAGTGATGAAGTATGAAAATATTCGGAGCATACGGATCGATAAGGGATACACACAGGAACAGATTGCCAAATATCTGGGGATCAGCCAGAATACCTATTCTCAGTATGAAATCGGCGTGTTGAACTATCCGGTGGATGCAGTTGTAAGACTTGCAGATTTCTATGGTGTCAGCACGGATTATCTCCTTGGCCGTACAAATATAAAAGAGCCTTATCCAAAGTCATAGGCAAAGCCCGGTGCTGCCGCACCGGGTATTCTTTCAACTGCATTATATAACATTTTGTTTTATAAATCAATATAACAAAACGTTTTGTATATACTTGTCTCATCAAATAACAAATGGGGTGAGGCAATGTATCAGCGAATCCGGGATCTGCGGGAAGATAGCGATTTGATGCAGGACGATCTTGCGAAGCTGCTGAACTGTACCCAGGCCTGTTACTCCAATTACGAAAACGGAAAACGGGATGTGCCGTCGGAAGTGTGGTGCAAGCTGGCTGATTTTTACAACGTCAGCACAGATTATCTCCTGGGCCGTACCAATGTAAAAGAACCCTATCCGAAGAAATAGTATATGTATGCGTGTGTTGCGAGGGTGAGATATGGGAAAGTTTAAAATTCCGGAAACGCCGCCTACGGTCAACAAAACCATCCGGTTTCCCGGAGATGTGGTACAGGATGTGGAAAAGGCGATTCAGGGAAAAGAGTGTACGTTCTCTGCATTTGTCATTGCAGCCGTTCGTGCAGCCCTGGAGGATATAAAGGAAGAAAAATAAACCCGGTGCGGCAGCACCGGGTTTTTCTGAGGGAATTGGGTTTCCATTGCGGGAATGTCCTGCTATCCGGCAGCTTATTCCCGCCGGATGGTGATGGTGACAGCAGTGCCCACATCCTTTGCACTGGACAGTTCAAAGGAAAACCGCTGGTCAAACATCAGCTGGAACCGTTTATAGCAGTTGTGCAGTCCCACATGCTGGACAGAATCATCGCAGGCGGTCAGAGAACCCCGGAGGGCCTCCAGCTGTTCTTCCGACAGGCCAACGCCGTCGTCGCGGATCACGATGGTATCGCAGTCTGCTTTCCGGCTGCAGAGGATCTCCAGCTTTCCGCCCTGCCCCTTGGGCAGCAGGCCGTGCTCAATGGAGTTTTCCACCAGGGGCTGCAGGGAAAAGAAGGGGATCCGCATGGAGCGCATGGCGCTGTCACACTGGATCCGGTAATCGATGCAGTCACCGAAGCGGATCTTCTGAATGGACAGGTAGTGGTGGACGTATTCCAGCTCCTTTTCCAGCAGCACGGAGCTCTGAAGATTGTACAGGCTGTAGCGCATCATCTGGGCAAAGGAATCCAGTATGCTTTTGGCGGTGCCGTATTCCTGCATGGACAGCAGCCGGGAAACGGAGTTGAGAACATTGAAAATAAAATGGGGTGTTACCTGCTTCTGCAGGGCATCCAGCTTGGCCTGCTTCAGCTGGTTTTCCGCAATGAGCAGCTCTTCCGACTTTTTTGCCAGCTGTTCCTGCATCTGGGCATAGGCCAGCTTCTGAACCACATAGTTGGTCAGATTGGAAAGGGCGGAGGTGGTGGCCTCGATCTTCTGGCGGCTCATCACCGGGATCTCCTCATAGTAGGCAGCCAGCTCCGGGTCAGCCAGCCAGTGGATCCGGCTGGCGATCTGATCCTGGGGATAGGCGTTTTCCTCCCGGCAAAGAACCTGCCCGGCGGTGATTGCTCCCACGCAGCGGCCCTGGTAGACCAGGGGGATCTCGATATTCACAAGCCCGGCATGGCAGATGTAGATGCTGGGCTTTTTTTCTTTCAGCGCCAGCTCAATGGCGTTCTTGTTGGACAGGGCGCAGTAGTGCGCACCCTCTTGCGTTTCATTGATCTTCTGACAGAACCGGCAGAAGTTGCTGCAGGGGCCCACGTGGTTGCCGTCAGCATCGGTAAAGACGCAGCCGAAGCCGGTGGCGTAGGCAAAGGAATCCAGGATCTCTTTCTGGAATTCCTCAGTGATGAGGCTGCTGGGATTATAGTTCTGCATTTGGCTCCTCCTGGCGGGCAAACTGGCGGCGGAACATCATGGGGTTCATGCCGTTTTCCTGTTTAAAGACCCGGTTGAAATGGGAAATGGTGTTGAAACCGCATTGCGCAGCAATGGTCTGCACATCCATGGAGGTGTGGGCCAGCAGGTACTTGGCGTTTTCCATACGCTTCCGGGTGATGTAGGCGGAAATGGTGATGCCTTTTTTCTCCCGAAAGACCCGGGACAGGTAGGAGGGAGAAAAATGGGCGATCCGGGCCAGCTCTTCCAAAGGCAGTGGTTGGTTGGCATTGGCATCGATGTAACTGGCTACCAGATTCACCGGCTCATCGGTGCCGCGTCCGGGGAATGGTTCGGCAAAGGTTGCGCGGGGTTCCGCAGTGGCCCGTTTTTTCCGCAGGCATTCTTCAATGGTCTGCAGGATCACTTCCTCCCTGGCAGGTTTCAGAAGATAGGCATCCAGCCGGTATTCCACTGCCCGGCGGGCAAATTCAAATTCCGCATAGGCGGTATTGAGCAGGATGATGGCATCCGGGTAAAGCTGACGGATCTCCCGGGCGCAGGTCAGACCGTCTGTAAAGGGCATATTGATATCCATGATGATCACGTCCGGGCGCAGCTGGGCTGCCAGCCGGAGGACTTCCCGCCCGTTCTGGGCCACACCCACCACATTGAACAGGTGGGGGTATTTCCGGAACAGGGTGGTGAGGTACTTCCGCTCGATCATCTCATCGTCTGCGATCAATACTTTGAGCATATAAAACCCACCTTTCCACAGAAAGTTCTTTTTCCACTGTTAATTTTACATTGAAATGGGAGAAATGGGGAAACAAAATCCAATATATCATAAAATCTGCAAATAATTGCGCAAGATTTGATAACATTTTGCAAATTTTGCGAAATTATTTGCATCGCTTGTGTCAATGGAGAAAGGGTATGGCATTTATGCACAAAAACTGCTAGAATATCACCGTGGATATGGGCAACCTGCATCCAAACCATCATTATGAAGGAGGAAGTGTAACATGAGAGTTAATGACAGACACGTATCGTTCTATTATGAAAACGATATGGACATGGGAAAGATCGAGATCGATCCCAAGAAAACAGCCCTGCTGGTCATCGACATGCAGCATGTTTTCATCACCCGCCCCACCTACGAGAATCCTACCGAAGCACAGCTGAAGGAAGCCGCACGCTGGGAGCAGTTCTACAAGGCAATTGATGAAGTGGTGGTTCCCAACAATGCCCGCATCATCAAGGCATTCCGCGAAAAGGGCATCGAAGTCGCTTTCGCAAAGATCCAGTGCCAGAAGAAGAACGGCGCCGACCGCTCCCTGGACCAGAAGGCCACCGGTTACAACGAACTGCTGCTGCCCCCTGGCGATCCCAGCGCAGAGATCGTTCCCGAGCTTGCCCCCATGCCCGATGAGATCGTCGTGACCAAGACCACTGACAGCGCCCTGGCCGGCACGCCCCTGCGTCTGTGGTTCCACAACATGGGCATCGACACCGTGGTCTGCACCGGCGTTCTGACTGACCAGTGTGTTTCCGGCACCGTCCGCTCCCTGGCTGACGAAAGCTTCAAGGTCTGGCTCATCGAAGATGCCTGCCGTGCATCCACCCAGAAGATCCAGGACAACGAGCTGGAAATCCTGAACAACATCTACTGCCACGTCATCAACACCGACGAGCTGCTGGAAGCCATCGGCTGCTGATATCTTTCCGTTTTCCTCAAAAATACATATAGGAGGTAACTATTCATGAGCGAACAGAAACTGAAGAGAAATCTTAGCTTTATTTCCATGATCGCCCTGTCCTCCGGCGCCGTTATCGGCGGCTGGCTGGCAGAAGCTCCCTACTGGTTCTCCGTTACCGGTGCAGGCGCAGCCTTCATTTTCCCGCTGCTGGCACTGCTGCTGATCCCTGTTGGCCTGACCTTTGCGGAACTGACCTCCATGCTGCCCTTCGCAGCTTCCGTTGACGTCTGGACCACCAATGCCCTGGGCCACAAGGCCGGCTTCGGCACCCAGTGGATGATGTTCCTGGTGCAGGTCGTTGAGCCGCCCATGATGGCTTTCATCTTCATCACTGCGGCTGACTTCTTTGCACCTGGCTTGATCCCGCCCTCTGCCAATATCTGGGTCGCCATTGCCACTGCTGTCATCTGGTATGTTCTGTCCAACTTCAATGTGGAACTGACCGGCAAGCTGGCCAATGTGTTCTTCTTCACCATGATCATCGGCTCTCTGATCGTCAGCTTCTCCCTGTTCACCAGCGGTCACTGGGATGCTGCCAATCTGACTGCCAAGGCAGCTGACGGCACCGGCGGCGGCCTGTTCCCCAATGGCTTCCGGGGCGTATTCGTTGCCCTGGCCGTGTTCTCCCTGAAGTTCATCGGCTTTGAAATGACCCCCACCCTCATCGAAGAGACCAACTTCCCCGTCTCCAAGATCTGGAAGGTCATCCTGTCCGCCCTGTTTGTTCCCGCAATTCTGTACTTCATCGTGGTTATGGCCATCGGCGGTATGGCGCCTGCTGACCGCATCGCTCTGATGAGCATGCCCGAACCCGAGCTGGTTTCCATGTATAACCTGCTGCCTATCCTGGCCTGGATCAGCGTGCTGTGCGGTGTTCTGCATGCCTTCACCACCCTGATGGGCTTCTGGTCCTCCTCTGCCCGTGTTCTGTACGGCTCCGCTGAAATGAACCAGCTGCCCAAGGCATTTGCCAAGCTGAACAAGCATGGCCAGCCCGCCCTGGCAAACGCTGTGGTTCTGCTCTTCACCATTTTCTTCTGCATCTTCTCCGGCGACAACTGGGTCCAGTACATCTATGCCGTTTCCTGCATCGCTGCCGGTATCGTCTACTTCATGTGCTGCCTGGATGCCATGATCCTGCGTAAGAAGTATCCCGAGTGGAAGCGTCCCTACAAGGCTCCCCTGGGCAACCTGCTGTTCATCCTGGGCATGGCCATCTCCATCTGGGTCGTTATCGGCTCCTGCCTGGAACTGGACTTCGGCGGCTACCTGTCCATGGCAATCTACTGCCTGGTCGGCGTTGCCCTGTATGCTGCCATGGGTGCATACCGCAAGGCCCATCCCGAAGGAAACGAACTGCGCACCTTCACACCCGATGACATCGTAGAAGACTAACCCTCTCTTTGATCGTATACCGCAACAGAAAATTCCCCGGGGCTTTGCTCCGGGGAATTTTCTGTTCGCAGAGAAAGTTAGCAGTTAGGTCCCATTGTCTACCTCTCTTGTAGGGGCGGATATCCTATCCGCCCGCAAAGGAATCCGGATTACTGTAAAAAATGGCTTCCCCCGTACGGGAGAAGCCATGATGATTAAATATGAAGCAGGGTCTTTGCAAACAGGAAATACACCAGCAGGCTCAGTGCGTCTACAATGGTGGAAATAAAGGGGCTTGCCATCACAGCCGGATCCAGCTTCACAGCTTTGGCCGCCATGGGCAGCAGGCAGCCCACGATCTTTGCCACCACAACGGTGACACACAGGGCGCAGCAGACCACCAGATCCACCATGAGGGTAATATTCTCATTGCCCATCAGCATATGATCCACGAGCCAGATCTTACCGAAGCAGACCACAGCCAGCGCGATGCCGCACATCAGTGCGGTGCGGATCTCCTTCCAGAGAATGACGCCGATATCCGAAAAATCCAGCTCATTCAGGCTCAGGCCGCGGATCACGGTGACGGAAGACTGGGAGCCGGAGTTGCCGCCGGTGCCCATCAGCATGGGAATGAAGGCGGACAGGGCGATCTGGGCGGCCAGGGCATCCTCAAAAGCGGTCATGATGAGCCCCGTAAAGGTGGCGGATACCATCATCAGCATCAGCCAGGGAATGCGGTTTTTGAACAGGTCGAAGGCGGAGCTGCGAAGATAGGGCTTCTCCGAGGGGGTCATACCACCCATGATCTCCATATCTTCCGTGGCCTCTTCTTCCATGACGTCCAGTGCGTCATCGAAGGTGACGATGCCAACCATTCGTCCTTCGCCGTCCACAACGGGCATGGCCAGGAAGTTGTATTTACTGAGCATTCTGGCCACGTCTTCCTGGTCAGTCATGGTGTTGACGAAGATCATGTTGGTGATCATCAGCTCTTCGATGGTCATTTCGTCATCCTCTGCCAGCAGCAGATCCTTGACGGTGACAAGACCGATGAGCTTCCGGTCCTTGGCCAGCACATAGCAGGTATAGATGGTCTCCTTGTCCACACCCTGGCGGCGGATCCGCAGGATGGCTTCCTCCACGGTCATGTGGGGCCGCAGGGAGACAAATTCCGTGGTCATGATGGAACCGGCGGAATATTCGGGATAGCGCAGGATCTGGTTGATGGACTTGCGCATTTCGGGGTCTGCATTCTTCAGGATCCGCTTGACCACGTTGGCGGGCATTTCCTCCACCAGGTCGGCGGCGTCGTCCACATACAGCTCATCCAGAACTTCCTTCAGCTCATTGTCTGAGAAGCCCCGGATCAGCAGTTCCTGGGCCTCTGGATCCATTTCCACAAAGGTCTCCGCGGCCAGCTCCTTGGGCAGCAGACGGTACATCAGCGGGATCTGCTTGTCTTCCAGACCGTCAAACAGTCCGGCCACGTCACTGGGATTCATGGTGGACAGAATATCCCGCAGCGTGGCGTATTTCTTTCCCTCCAGCATGGAGAGAATGGCTCTTTCTACGATTTCAAAACGTTCTGCCATAATCATCCTCCTATTTTTTGAAAATAAGAGCAATCATACGCAGGGAGAAGTTACAGGCTCACCCGGACGGCAAGCCGCATGCTACTTCGGCCCGGTATATTGCCAGTACTGCCAGCGTCCATGGTGTTCCCTCCTTCGTGGCGATAGTTACAATTATTTTACCCCTGTTTGTGGAAATTGTCAACCTTGACGGAGTTCTTTTCAGAACGTAAAATAAAGACAGATCTGAAAATAAAATGATCGTTTATCTTAGCAGCAATGCCTTTGCAGCCAACTGCCGGCTACCATGTCATTCCGAGGAGGGGCGAAGCCCCGACGTGGGAATCTCCTGGTACAATGGAATGATCAGAAAAGCAGAATAACAGATGGATCGCACCAAAACAAACCATTCATCGAAGGTTTTCTGATTTGTTGCTGCATTCCGGGAGA
The DNA here is from genome assembly GCA_017440925.1 of Oscillospiraceae bacterium. Lineage (GTDB taxonomy): Bacteria > Bacillota > Clostridia > Oscillospirales > Oscillospiraceae > Faecousia. The sequence continues at coordinate 8,685 of JAFSAP010000046.1, forward strand.
TTGCACCGAAAGGTATTCCCTTTGGTCCCACGTCAGCCTTTCAGGCCTCCTCGCAATGACAGTGGTTGCCGATACCCGGCAGCGTATTTCTTTCTGCTCAGATAAACGCTCCTTTACAGCAGGAGGTATGATTATGATCCGACTTGCCCGGGAGGCCGATGTGCCGGCTATGCTTGCCATCTATGCTCCCTATGTGACAGATACCACCATTACGTTTGAATATGAAGTCCCCGCACAGCAGGCGTTTTTGGAGCGGTTCCGGAAGATCACCGTAGAATTTCCCTGGCTGGTGTGGGAAGAGGAAGGGCAGATCCTGGGCTATGCCTATGCCTGCCATCCCTTTGAACGCCAGGCCTATGCCTGGTGTGCAGAGCCCTCCATTTACCTTTCCCCCCAGGCCCAGGGCCGGGGCATCGGCAGGCGGCTGTATCTTGCTCTGGAGGAACTGCTGAAGCTGCTGGGCTACCGGATGCTTCTGGCGCTGATCACCGGAGAGAACACCCGCTCCCTTGCTTTTCACCAAAAACTTGGCTACCGCTTTGCCGGGGAATTAAAGACCAGCGGGTACAAATTTGGCCGTTGGCTCAGTGTGTTTTGGCTGGAAAAACAGCTGCAAATTGTGGAAAATCCTATTGATTTTCCAACAAAATGGGGCGGTTTTGGGCAGGATAACCAAAAGATTTGTGATATTTTATATAATTTGTCCCTTTCCTAAACGGGAAAAATATGGTATGTTATGGGCGTGAAAGTCTGCGCCCTTTTGCGCCCTTTTCGTCCCTAGAGCATCCATCAATTTATATAAGGAGCTGTGACCATGTATTTTCAGAAAAAACGCGTAATTGCCATGCTTCTGGCCGGTGGCCAGGGCAGCCGCCTGCATGTCCTGACCCGGAAGACCGCCAAACCTGCGGTTCCCTTCGGCGGTAAGTACCGCATCATCGACTTCCCCCTGTCCAACTGCGTCAACTCCGGTATCGATACCGTGGGTATTCTGACCCAGTATCAGCCCCTGGAGCTGAACGAGTACATCGGCAACGGCCAGCCCTGGGGCCTGAACAAGACCCACAGCTGCGCCCAGGTTCTGCCTCCCTATGAGCGTAACGACAAGAAGTCCGGCTGGTTCGAAGGCACTGCCAACGCCATCTACAAGAACATCGACTTCGTCGACCGCTTCGATCCTGACTACGTGGTCATTCTGTCCGGCGACCACATCTACAAGATGGACTACAATGCCATGGTGGAGTACCATGTTGCCAACAACGCTTCCTGCACCATCGCTGTGCGTAACGTTCCCCTGGCAGAAGCTTCCCGTTTCGGCATCCTGAACACCAACCCCGACAACTCCATCTATGAGTTCGAAGAGAAGCCCGCAAAGCCCAAGTCCACCAACGCCTCCATGGGTATCTACTGCTTCAACTGGAGCGTCCTGCGGGAAGCTCTGATCGCTGACGAAGAGGATCCCAATTCCTCCAAGGACTTCGGCAAGAACATCATCCCCAACCTGCTGAACGCCGGCCACAAGATGATGGCTTACCAGTTCGACGGCTACTGGAAGGACGTGGGCACCATCTCCTCCCTGTGGGAAGCCAACATGGAACTGCTGGGCAAGAACCCCGAATTCCAGCTCCGCGGCGGCAAGCGGGAGACCATCTATGCCCGTAACTCCGCTCTGCCCTCCTCCTACATCGATGAGGATGCCAAGATCTATGACTCTCTGGTCGCAGAAGGCTGCGAGATCTACGGTACCGTCAAGCACTCCGTGGTTTCCGTGGGCTGCACCATCGGCAAGAACGTGGTGGTGGAAGACGCTGTCGTGATGCCCGGTGTCGTCATTGAGGACGGCGCTATCGTCCGCAACGCCATCCTGGGCGAAAACTCCAAGGTCTGCAAGAACGCCGTTGTGGGCGGTGCCTTCGCCGAGGGCGAGAAGAAGCAAATCAGCGTTACTTCCAAGGGCGCTGTCGTAGAAGCCAACACCGCGCTGAAGCCCGGTGA
>JAFSAP010000047.1 GCA_017440925.1 Oscillospiraceae bacterium
GCATATTAAGGAGTTGCCGCCATCGAGCTGGCGGCAAATAAGGCTCCACTGGAGCCTTGTATTGAATTGTTCGAATCTCCCTTTCAATCAAAAAAAGAAGAACAGCAAAAGCTGTTCTTCTTTTTTGGTCCGAGTGGGGAGATTCGATATATTATGGAGTTGCCGCCATCGAGCTGGCGGCAAACAAGGCTCCACCGGAGCCTTGTATTAAACTGTTCGAATCTCCCTTTCAATCAAAAAGAAGAACAGCAAAAAGCTGTTCTTCTTTTTTTGGTCCGAGTGGGGAGATTCGAACTCCCGGCATCTTGAACCCAAATCAAGCGCCCTACCAACTGGGCCACACCCGGAAATAAAGTATGCAGTTCTGTCCAAGGTTGCGCCCTACAGCCGACGAACGTCGGCACTAAGTGGCTGTAGGCAGAACTAACGTTCTGCAACACCCACTAAGCAACTGGGCCACACCCGGATACTGAAAACATATTATACATCATGCGCAGGAAAAATGCAACCGAAAAAATGGGAGCGGAAAGAATTTGTATTTTGCACTTTTTTATTGTATAATGGCACAAAATGAGCACAGGAGGATAACGCTGTGAAAAAAGGGATTTCCCAGGAAGGGTTGAAGCTGCTGGCCTGCATCACTATGCTGATCGACCACATTGGATATGTTCTGGTATACCCGGCCTATCTGCAGGCCAGTATGGTGGACGGCGTGAATATGCTGGGTGCGGCAATGCCGCCGGAAGCGGAACTGCTCCATACCATTTATCTGGGGCTGCGGATCCTTGGCCGTCTGTCATTCCCGTTATTTGCCTTTTTACTGGTAGAAGGATTTCACCACACCCGGAACCGGAAAGGCTATCTGCTGCGGCTGTCTGTAGGAGCGCTGCTTTCAGAACTGCCCTATAATCTGGCGGTATCGGGTTCTCCCATCTGGCGTTATCAGCAGAGTATTATGATTACGCTGCTTCTGGGCTTTTTTGCGTTGCTGGCTATGGAACATTGCCGCAAGCTTGCCTGGAAGCCGGCAGTGATGATCCCCTTTGCGATCCTTGCGGAGCTGCTGGGTGCAGATTACGGCTGGGGCGGTGTGGTGCTGATTGTCTTGTTTGAACTGAGCAGGTATGTGGTCAACCGCAACCTGATTCGGTTCTGCGGTATGCTGGTGCTGTTCCACTATATGCCATCGGCGATGCTCTGGTTCGGAAGCATTTCTGTGCCTATGCAGGCATTGGGGGCACTTTCTATGGTTTTCATTGCTGCTTATGATGGCCGAAAAGTGACAAACAGCAGGGCAGTTCAGTGGGCATTCTATTTATTCTATCCGGTTCATCTTGCGGTGCTGTATGGGATCAGCACCATACAGAGTGTGTTCCAAATCGGAATTTCCATTGTTTCCAGGTAAGAAGCGCCGGGAGCTTTATTTGCTTGCGTTTTCAGAAGTGTAATATGAAAATGTTGTTGAAAAAGACAAATACAGTTGTCTTTTTGGAAAAGAATGCTATAATAAAATGGTAAAGCAAAATAAGCAGTACATTGAAAGGAATGATGTTATGCGTTACTTTGGCCACAGCAGAGATTGTTCGGATGAAGCTGCATCCGGCAGGGCGGTTTTTGCGGGCATCAGAAAGCTTCTGGTTGTTTTTGCCGCTGTCGTGATGATCTTTGTTTTCTGCACAGGAATGTCCTCCAGTAAGCAGAAGCAGTATTTAAGTGCAGTAACAGCAATGGATAATGGAGATTATCTGACAGCCATTGAAAGCTTTGAAGCACTGAATGGCTACAAGGATTCCAAAACCCTGATCAAAGAGTGCTACTATCAGTATGCCGGGGAATTGTTTGATGAGGGTAAGATCAAATCCGCATCCGTCATTTACCAGGATCTTTCCGGATACAAGGACGCAGATACATACATTCAGATGTGCAGCGATGCCGGCACATACAATGATGCACTGGATCTGTATGAAAAAGGAGAGTACATGTCTGCCTATCTGGCGCTGGGCACCATGTCCGGTAAGTACAAGGACTCCCGGCAGCTGGAAGCGAAATGCGTTCTGAATATCACAAAGCAGCATTACGAGGATAAGGATTACGAAGAGGCCTACGACTGGTACTGCACGCTGCAGGACTGCAAGAGCAATCTGCCCAAGGGCACGGATACTGCATTTACCAAGAAGGTTCCGGTCCGGTATGCAGAAACGCTGATCAATACCAAAAAGGATGCTTCCATAAACGAAGGCCTGAAAATTCTGAAATCCTTGAAATCCACCGAGGAGATCAAGAAGCTGATCAACAAGGGCAATAAACAGCTGAATCAGAATAAATATGATGCTGCAAAGCGTTCCCTGGAATTGGGGTATTATGAAACAGCGGTAAAGCAGTTTGGAGAACTGAAGGATTTTTCGGATGCCAAGAAACAGAAGCAGGCAGCTATGTACGGATATGTACAAAAAAACAAGAAGTATGGTGAGCAGTACAAAAGCACCAGCGAGCTGGCAGCCTACCCGGCTCTGCAGAACACAGTAAAAACATTTTATAAATATGCCGAATCACTGTCCAAGAGCAACTATAAAGACAGCAAGGCATATTACAAGAAACTGACTGCCTGGAAAGTGGACATTGTTATGAATGGCGATGCGGACAGCGTTACATCGGCAACCAGCATCAGTAAGTACGATTCTGCGTATGCACATCTGGAACTGAGCGGCGGTCCGCTGGATGGAAAGACAAAGATCAAGGCTGTATTTACCCTGCCGAATGGCAGTAAGGTCAATGTGAAGTGGGACGATCAATGGAGAAATGGCGACACCGGATATGCATATTGCTACTACAATGAGCCAAGCAAAGGAAAATCTGGCACCTGTAAAGTCAAGATTTATGACAATAACGGCAACGTTATAGGACAGTCCCAGATCAAAATGCGAAATTGACAATGCCCTAAAGTGGTGTTTTTTAAAGAACAAACCGCCGGAAGCAGCTGCTTCCGGCGGTTTGCTATAGGATTAAACATTGAACAGGAAGTTGACGATGTCGCCATCCTTCATGATATATTCTTTACCCTCGCTGCGGACGAGGCCCTTTGCCTTAGCAGCAGCCATGGTGCCGCAGGTCTTCATGTCCTCAAAGGCAATGACTTCTGCGCGGATAAAGCCCCGCTCGAAGTCGGTGTGGATCTTACCGGCAGCCTGGGGAGCCTTGGTGCCACGCTTGATGGTCCAGGCGCGGCATTCGTCACTGCCTGCGGTCAGGAAGGAGATCAGACCCAGCAGTGCATAACTGGCCTTGATCAGCCGGTCCAAACCGGATTCAGCAACGCCCAGCTCTTCCATGAACATTGCCTTTTCCTCGGGATCATCCAGCTCGGCAATGTCAGCTTCCAGCTTGGCACAGATGGGCAGCAGCTGGCTGCCTTCGGCATCGGCCAGAGCCTTGACATTCATATAGTGACGGTTGCTTTCCGGCTCATTGATCTCGTTTTCTGCCAGGTTGGCAACATAAATGGTCTTTTTCAGCGTCAGAAGATCGGAGGTGGAGATCAGCGCCAAATCCTCTGCGTCATCGGTGAAGGTGCGGGCCAGCTTGCCCTCGTTCAGATGAGCCAGCAGCTCGGTGAAAAGCTGAACCTCCCGGGCAAAGCGCTTGTCACCGCCCTTCATAGCTTTCTGAGCCTTGTCAATGCGGCGCTCCACCATTTCGATGTCAGCCATGACCAGTTCCAGATTGATGATCTCAATGTCCCGCAGGGGATCGGTGGAGCCTTCCACATGGGTGACGTTGGAATCATCGAAGCAGCGGACCACATGGACGATGGCATCAGTGGTGCGGATATTGCTGAGGAACTTGTTGCCCAGACCCTCGCCTTTGCTTGCACCCTTGACCAGACCTGCGATGTCCACGAATTCCACAACAGCAGGGGTAAACTTCTTGGGTTGATGCAGCTGAGCCAGCCAGTCCAGCCGTTCATCGGGAACGGAAACCACGCCCACATTGGGGTCGATGGTGCAGAAAGCATAGTTGTCAGCAGGAACACCTGCATTGGTAATGGCATTAAAGAGGGTGGACTTGCAGACGTTGGGCAGTCCCACGATACCTAATTTCATTTGTTTCAAATCTCCTTTGTTTCCACAATCCAATATATTATACTGCACCCGATTGTGTTTTTCAATAGGATAAGTGCTGAAATCGCGGAGAAATGTCCGTTGTGTCTAGGAGGTAGCTTCTTGGGAGGGGGCGGCCTCCTTTTCCTTTCGTTGTTTCCACAGGTAGGAGATTCCCACCGGCAGGCCGAACAGTCCGAAGAAACCGAACAGCCGCAGACCAATGAACATGGATACCAGGGTGATGATAGGATGCAGTCCCAGCTGGGTGCCCACGATCTTGGGTTCCAGGTAATTGCGGATCACGGTGACGATGACATAGATCAGCAGCAGCTTCAGGCCTAGGCCGGTGGAACCCAGGACAAGGGAGATCACCGCCCAGGGGATCATAATGCCGCCGGTACCGAGAATGGGCAGGATATCCAGCATGGCGATCAGCGCTGCTTTGAGAAATGCATTTTGAATACCGAAGATGGAAAACAGAATGCTCAATTCCGTAAAGGTCAGCAGCATGATCAATGCATAGGAGCGAATCACCACAAACAGGGTATCCGTCAAATAACTACGGATGCTTTTCAGAATATGCTTCGCCTTTCCAGGGAGATTTTTGGAGGCGAAAGCAGTGATCCGCTCGTAGTCACCCACAACGAATACAGTGGAAAAGATCATGGCCAGAATGCTTAATATGAGGGAGGGAATACCGGTGGCAACAGCGGAAACCAGATTTACAGCCACGCCGGAGAGGAAGGAGATCAGATCCTTCAAAGCAGAAAGCAGGCCGTCCAGCAATTTTTCCAGTGTGCTGATCAGTGCGGGATCCAGAAGCTGCATCCGCTGGAGAAACCAGTCGTAGCACAGTGTGACAAAAGGCAGAAGTTTCATTTCATAGACTTCCGGCAGCCATTGAATAATACCGGAAATCACAGAGATACCCTTGGCAAGGGCCAGTGTCAGCAGCAGGGCAATGAGGCCATAGATCAGTATTGCCAGGCAGATTCGGAACAGCTTGTGGGAGCAGTGGAGCTTCCGGGAGATCCGAACCACCAGCCAGGCAATGAGAATGCCCAGAATAAAGGGGACGGAAATGGGCAATAGATATTCCAGAGCCAGGTAAACTGCTGCGGCGATCAGTGCCCAGTAGAATACGTTTGTCAGAAAATCCTGTTTTTGTTGGATAGTCAAGAGGATCCCTCCTTTTCTGTCTTGGTATATTTTATCGAAAACAGCCCTGGCTGTCCACCGCTTTCTGAAAAATATATTCTGTTTTTGGATAAGAAATATCAAAGAACGCGGCAAAACAACGCAGATGAAAAACAGCCCCCTGCGGCAGCAGGGGGCATGGAGATGGATCAGGCGTTGAAGGCTCTCTTGCGGTTATAGATTTTGGCCAGACCGCCTTCGCTGGTTTCGCGGAAACGGTGGTTCAGATTTACACCGGTTTCCTTCATGGCGCGGCAGACCATATCGTAGCTGATGTTCCGGGAGCCGGTGAGGTAGTAGCTGAGGTTGCAGGCGTTCATGGCACGCATGGCAGCAACGGCGTTGCGTTCGATACAGGGGATCTGAACCAGACCACAGATGGGATCACAGGTTAGGCCCAGATGATGCTCCATTGCCACTTCTGCGGCATATTCCACCTGGTCCAGATTCTGGCCATAGAGTTCTGCCAGCGCTGCGGCAGCCATGGAGCAGGCAGTGCCGATCTCGGCCTGGCAGCCGCACTCCGCACCGGAAATGGAGGCATTGGTTTTGGTCAGGTTTCCAATAATGCCGGCAGTTGCCAGACCACGGCAGATCTCTTCATCCGTGAAACCGTTGGTTTCCTGGGCATACTTCAGAACTGCGGGAACCACGCCGCAGGCACCGCAGGTGGGGGCAGTAACGATGGTGCCGTTGCCTGCGTTCTGTTCTGCCACGGCATAGGCATAGGCGGCGATCAGCTGGAATTCCCGCAGGGAAGGCTCATTCTCAACAGGCGGCTGGGAATAAAGATACTTTGCCTTGCGCTGAACATTCAGACCGCCGGGCAGAATACCCTCTGCTGCCAGACCTTCGTCGATGGCGTTTTTCATGGTCTGCCATACGTCCATCAGGAAATCCCAGATCTCGGGCCCTTCGTTCAGCTCCACATAGTCGGACAGTTTGTTGATATAGCGCCACTTGCAGAAATCCGCAATTTCTGCAAAGGAGTGCTCAATATAGATCTCCTCGCTCTCGGGAACCTGCTGGCCGGGGAAACGAATATCGCCGCCGCCGATGGATTCCACCCGCATACGGCCGATTTTACCGCTTTCGTCAAAGGCAATCAGATCCAGCGTGTTGGGATGCATGCCGTCCCAGCTGTCGGGGGAGAAGATGATCTTGGTTCTCTCTTCTCCCAAAGTATCCAGCAGAACCCGGTCAGTGCCGTGGCCCACACCGGTCTTGTTCAAAGAACCGTAGAGGATGACCTCATAGCGGACAGCGCTGGGATACTGGCTCATAAAATATAGGGCGGCCCGTTCGGGACCCATGGTATGGGAAGAAGAGGGGCCCTTGCCGGTTTTATAGATCTCACGGATGGATTTCATAGGAATGCCTCCATTTGTCGTATTTCTATTCCACAGTATAGCAAAGAATTTTCCGAATTACAATGGTAATTCGGAAAATAAACGTGGCGGCGGGCAGTTGCCTGGGAAAATGTTTTTCATTGTCTTTCTGTGCGCAATGCCTGCAGGCTCAGCTCTCCGGCGAGCTTGAAGAGGGCATCGCAGAGTACCTGTTCCAGTGGGAAGCCCTTTGCAGCGGCGATCCTTCGGTAGAACAGGGCAACAGCGTCCTCCAGCTGCAAAGTTACCTCTGTCATAAGCGCCTCCTGTAAAAAATTATAATAAAAAAGTTGTGCTCCATCCTATGCAGACTATTGACAATGGTGCTATAATATAGTGTGAGATTTTGGAAAACCGAGAGGATGACAAATAATGGCAAAAGAGAAAAAGGTTGAAGCAATTACCGATATGGAAGTGGACTTTGCCCAGTGGTTCACCGATGTGTGCACCAAGGCACAGCTCATTGATTATTCTTCCGTAAAGGGTGTGTTCATTTACCGTCCTTATGGCTATGCCATCTGGGAAAACATTCAGCATATTATGGATAAGGAGTTCAAGAAGCAGGGCGTTGAGAACGTCTATATGCCTCTGCTGATTCCCGAATCCCTGCTGCAGAAGGAAAAGGACCATGTTGAGGGCTTTGCTCCCGAATGTGCATGGGTCACTATGGGCGGCAGCGACCGTCTGGAAGAGAAAATGGCTATCCGTCCCACTTCCGAAACCCTGTTCTGCGAGCATTTTGCACATGTGCTGCAGTCTCACCGTGACCTGCCCATGAAGTATAACCAGTGGTGCAGCGTTCTGCGCTGGGAGAAAACCTCCCGTCCTTTCCTGCGTCACCGTGAATTCCTGTGGCAGGAGGGCCACACCATCCATGCCACCGCAGAGGAAGCTAAGGCATTCACCGAAACCATGCTGAACGTCTATGCGGACTTCTGCGAGAACGTTCTGGCCATGCCTGTTACCCGCGGTCAGAAGACCGATAAGGAAAAGTTCAACGGCGCTGAGGCTACCTACACCATCGAGTGCATGATGCATGACCGGAAGGCTCTGCAGGCTGGCACTTCCCACTACTTCGGTGACGGCTTTGCCAAGGCATTTGAGATCGAGTTTACCGATAAGAACAATAAAAAGACCAATCCCCATGAAACCTCCTGGGGTGTTTCTACCCGCCTCATCGGTGGCATCATCATGACCCATGGCGACAACAACGGTCTGGTGCTACCCCCCAAGGTTGCTCCCATCCAGGTGGTCATTCTGCCCGTTGCCCAGCATAAGCCCGGTGTTCTGGATGCCGCTGCTGCTCTGCGTGAGCGTCTGGTCAATGCGGATTACCGCGTCAAGCTGGATGATTCCGACAACTCCATGGGTTGGAAGTGCGCTGAGTACGAAATGAAGGGCGTTCCCCTGCGCGTAGAGTGCGGCCCCCGCGATCTGGAAAACGGCCAATGCGTCATCGTCCGCCGTACTGACCGTGAGAAGATCATTGTCAAGCTGGAGGATCTGGAAGCAGCCGTTGCCGAGCAGCTGGTTATCGTACAGCAGCAGATGTTTGACAAGGCCAAGAAGAATCTGGATGAGCATATCTATGAGGCACATTCTCTGGAAGAGGCCAAGGCACTGCAGGAAGAGCACGGCGGCTATATCAAGACCATGTGGTGCGGCGACCTGGAGTGCGAGCTGGCAATGAAGGAAAAGGCCGGCATGTCCTCCCGCTGCATCCCCTTTGCACAGGAGAAGCTGGGTGAAACCTGCGCCTGCTGCGGCAAGCCTGCCGACAAGATGATCTACTGGGGCGTTGCATACTAATGTATAATTGATGTTAGCCAGGCCTGCAATGCAGGCCTGGTTTTTAAAAGGTACAACGTACGGAAAAAGAGGGAAAATGGATAGAATTCTGATTATTGGCTGTTCTGGCAGTGGAAAGTCCCGGATGGCACGAAGCCTGGGAGAAAAGCTTGACCTGCCAGTGGTGCATCTGGATCAGCTTTGGTGGAAACCCGGTTGGGAAAATGTGACGGTGCAGGCATTTGATGAAAAGCTGAATGCAGTGCTGAAAACAGAGAAATGGATCATTGATGGAAATTTCAGCCGTACTATGCCTATGCGTCTGCAGTATTGCGACACCATCCTCTATCTGGATTACAGCCGATGGCAGTGTCTGCTGGGAATGCTGCAGCGGGTGACCGGAAATTATGGAAAAGTGCGCCCGGATATGGCAGATGGCTGTCCGGAACGGTTTGACCGGGATTTTGTCAAATGGATCTGGAATTTCAACAAGAATAACCGCAGCATGAATTACACCTGGATCGCCCAAGCAAAACATGCCAAGGCGATTGTGCTGAAAAACCGAAGGGAAGCCAATCGATTTCTGAAGAGCATATAAACCCGCCCCAATCATTGGTTGGGGTGGTTTTTATTGGCCCCGGATGGTTTTGCCGGTATTGCTTCGGCGGTTTTCCTGTGCTATAATCATAAAAAACAGGGGGGATTTGCATGAAACCGCTCTACTCCACACCCATTGTGACAGCTTACGGTGAAAAACGAATGGATGTGTATGCCTGTGACATCCTGGATTTTGATGAACCGGTGGATATTCTGACGACATCTGCCTACGTGCATTCCTATGCCCCTTCCCGCAGAACGGTTTTTGAAGCATTGCTGCAGGCAGGAATTTCTGTTGAGAAACTGGCACTGGCACCGCAGATCGATCTGCGGCATTTCTGCAATGTCTGGCTCTCCCACAAGGTGCATTCTCCCTATGTTCGGATCGGCAGGATCGGATGCATTGAAATGAATACATATGACCGGAACCGTGTGGGCATTGTAAGCGATGAACAGGGACTTCTGCATTCCATCCGGTCATATTTTCAGATGCTGGACATTGCCGCCACCTATGAGATCCCGATGGACACAGTTGCACTCCCGCTGCTGGGTGCAGGCAGACAAAACATTTCCGCAGCTATGACTATGATCCCGATCCTGAATGAGTGCGTATCGTTTTTAAGAAGAAATGAATCGGTGCAGAGGATCTGCTTCATAGAAAGAAACTGGGAGCGGGCCTCTCTGATCGCAGCGGCAGTTCAGAATTCCTACCTAATTGCCCAGACCAATGACCGCAATGCACAGCAGCCTCAGAAAGCAGAAAAGCAAAATGCCCTGGCATTTGTAAGTTATGCTTCGCCGGACAAAAACATTGCGGACAACCTGTGTGCACGGCTGGAAAGAAAAGGCATCAAAGTTTGGTACGCGCCCCGGGATGTCCGCGGGCCCTATGCGGCTGCCATATCCGATGCCATCGGCAAAGCGACCCATTTTATTGTGATCCTCAGCGAAAACAGTCTGCGGTCGGAGCACGTTCTCAATGAGATCGACCTTGCTTTCCAGGGCCTTCCGGATAAGATCAAGTTCAAGCCCCTGCGGATCGATGAATCCATGTTTACTTCCTCTTTCCGGTATTACCTGTCCAGACAGCACTGGATGGATGCGACCATACCGCCGCTGGAAGACCGTCTGGAGGAATTTGTAGAGAAACTTGTGCAGGATCTTTTTGAATGTACATAAATGCAGCGGGAGAAACCTCATTGGTTTCTCCCGCTATTGTGATTGCAGGTGAGATGCTCCACCCGGCTGTTTGGCCGGAGATATGTGTATATTACAGGACCAGCCTCATTTCGATTTCCTCTGCGTACCGGTTCCCGGTTTCTTGAAATCCCAGGGATTGGTAGAGGACAATGGCAGCAGTATTTCTTTCGTGGCAGGTCAGCAGTACGGCAGTTCCGGGACCAAAGGGCTCCTGGCGAATATAGTCCAGGCAGCCTCTAACTGCCTGTTTTCCATAGCCCTGCCTTTGGTGTTTTCTATCGATCATCAGATGCCAAAGGTTATACTCTGCGGTGTCAATGTCATAGATCACCATGACATAGCCCACCATGGTATCCCCGGCATAGATGCCGAATGGAGTACACTGGTGGTAATAGACGTAGGCCTGGGCAAGGCTGCGGATGGGATGGGAAACAAAGACTTCCTGCCCCTGTGCCAGTTCCAGCCGGAATGCGTCTATAAAATTGGATTCGTTGATTCTCTTCAGTGTGATACATTTCATGTTTTCTGTTCCTTTCTGTTGTAAATGGACATAAAAAGAGCCTCTGCACAGCAATGTACAGAGGCTCAGACCAGAAAACAGAATTATATGTTCCGGACGATCCATTCTCTGTATGACATTGTGTGCATCCATGTTGCATTTGTCATAATGATCGTCCCCTTTCTAAACGGATGTAAAATAAGTATATCCTGCCTGGCAAGGAAAGTCAACAATAACAACCATACCCCCTGACTTCCAACGTAAAAAACGCTTCCGGATGAACCGGAAGCGTTTTTTGCACATTAAACGATACCCTGGGCATTCATGGCATCGGCAACCTTCAGGAAGCCGGCGATGTTGGCACCGGCAACGTAGTTGCCTTCCATGCCGTACTGCTTGGCAGCGGCATCCAGGTTGTGGAAAATGTTGACCATGATGGTGTGAAGCTTAGCATCCACTTCCTCAAAGCTCCAGCTGAGACGTTCGGAGTTCTGGCTCATTTCCAGAGCGGAGGTGGCAACGCCGCCTGCGTTGGCAGCCTTGCCCGGGCAGAACAGGACACCGTTCTCCTGCAGATACTTGGTGGCATCCAGGGTGGTGGGCATGTTGGC
>JAFSAP010000048.1 GCA_017440925.1 Oscillospiraceae bacterium
CCACGTTCGTTATGTGCAATATCTGCCCATTCCAGAACAGAAGCCATAACGAATACAGGATCATAGACAGATTCTCCTTCGCGTTTTCCCGCATAATATTTAGCTATCGCTCCAACCACCGTGGTTTCTTCGCAACGGGGTTGTCCTAGCTTGGCATTACGACCAGCACCTTTGTCAGCTCTTCCGCCTTGCCTTACGAGAAGATCTACGATTACGTCGAATACATCATAAGTGTATGGCGGCTTGATTGGGAGCTGATCACAAAGGAATGATTTTCCATCTGAGCAATGGCGAATTTCATAAGGCTTCCCAGTGATGGAATGGACGATTACTCGACCGTCGTTTCGTAAAATCTTTTCTTTGATGATTTCTGATGGCCTTTTGTTCATCTGGCTGTCCTCCTTTACGGTGTGACTGCAATCTTAATTACATTGTCCAGCTTGTTCTCAAAAATCCGGTATGCCTCTTCAATATCTTCCAGCTTATACCGATGGGTAATCAGCGGCGTGGTGTCGATTTTGCCTGCTTCAATGAGTGTGAGAATTTCCGCGCAGTCGCAGCCGTCGACGCCGCCGGTTTTGAAGGTTAGGTTTTTGCCGTACATATCCGGCAGGGGCAGGCTCTGAGCCTCATCATAGAGGGCCACTACAGTGACGATAGCATTGGGCCGGGCACATTCCCAGGCCAGACGAAAGGTATCCTTTGCGCCTGCCACTTCCAGCACCACATCGGCACCGCCGTGGGCGGAGTTTACAAGGGTGAATGCCTTGCAGTTCTCCGGCTCACAGACCAGCACGTTGGGATAGAGCCGCCGGACAAAAGCGATCCGGGCCGGGTCTTTTTCGCAGACGATGATCCGCTTGGGGTTCTTCAGCATAACGCAGAGCAGAGTACAGATGCCCGTGGGGCCTGCGCCGATGATGAGGACGGTATCATCCTCGGTGATTTCGGAAATTCGGGCGGCCCAGAAGCCGGTGGCCAGAACATCACCCACCAGCAGAGCCTGCTCATCGGTGACGGAATCGGGGATCTTGTTCAGACCCTGATCCGCATAAGGCACCCGGACGAACTCCGCCTGTCCGCCGTCGATGCGGCACCCCAGTGCCCAGCCGCCGTTGGGGTCGGTGCAATTATTCACGAAGCCGTGCTGGCAGAAGAAACACTCGCCGCAGAAAGTCTCCACATTCACCGTCACCCGGTCGCCAGGCTTGACGGTGGTCACAGCGCTGCCCACAGATTCCACCACACCCACCATCTCATGGCCCACGGTGATACCGGGAACCGCCCGGGGCACAGAGCCATGCTCGATGTGCAGATCGCTGGTGCAGATACTGCCCAAAGTCACCCGGACAACAGTATCCCGGGGATCGAGGATCACTGGCTTGGGTTTGTCAATGAGGGCAAATTTTCCGTGTTCAATATATGTAAGCGCTTTCATTTGCAATCCCTCAATTCTTTGTTTCATCATATCGAAGCCGATAATCACAGCATTCCGCGCCCTCTGCTACAGAGATTGTCCGGGTATATCGGATATGCTTGAAGCCGGTCATATAGGCCTTGTCCATGGCACAAACCACCAGAGCCGCTTCCGGAACACCGATCTTTACAGCGGCATCATGGAGGGGACAGGAAAGGATATCCACTCCGACTAATTCATTGGTTTCGCTGACGATACGCCGGGTGTAGCCTTTATCCGGCCCACTCATCGTTCGCATCAGTTTGGGCATGTGCTTCCAGAGAAGCTTTGGCAGGCCGGGAATAGAGGTCACACCATGAACAATCCGGGCAATCTTTTCTCCCATTTTTGTGCCATAATCCGTCAGCAGGGGCAGAGCCTGCTGTGGAGCGAACGCGTGAAGCGCCATGTAAAGTGCTGCGGCTGGAAGAATCATCATGCGGCTGTCGCTGTCCATTTGGGATGCCCATGTATTCAGTGATGCCAGATGCCTGTTGGCATTGCGCCAGATTTCTGCTGCCTGATTTTCTCCAAACCGGGCAGCCAGTGTTTTCCGAAATCCTTTATAGATAATCGATTGGCTCAGTTTATCTGCCATCGGACGCACCTTCTTTTCTATTCAGCCAAATGAGTATGCCCAGGAATGGGATCATACCGCCCAGCGCCATATTGGCCATTCCCAGCCCGTTGGAAAGTGCAGAGTTCGGTGCGATCACCGCAACGGCGTTCAGCAGTACTTTCGCCGCAAGGGGGTTCAACAGGCACATCCACCGGGGCAGAACGGTCTGCTTTTTGAAAATGGCAAGGAACATGGCAACTGCCCCGACCATATAGGGCGTTATCATAATCAGTGTTACGGGAAGAATTCCCCAAAGGGTAAACTGAAGGGCAGATGTCGGGATGGATTCCAGCATTGTGGGTGCTGCAGTGGGATCAAAGCCACCCTGGCATTCCATTTTGACCAAAGCCATCAGTGCTACGCAAAGAATATGCACGGAACCACCCATAGCTGCTGTGGATACAGCGCCAGCATTGACCAACTTGCCATTCCTGGTATCTTTACCGATGAGTTCCGCGATGGCTTTGAAACCGAAATACTGCATAGGGATGCCCACAGCACCAAAAGCAGCACTGAGGCCAAGACGCATCCAGGAAAGTTCTGCACAGCTTGCGATCATAGCAATGTAGTGATTGCCTGCTTCCGGATAGACCATCCAGCCAAGCAGAAGATCACAGATCAAGGACAGACAGCTTCCAATGAAGCCCAGCCAGAGCAGTTTTCTAATTGTACTTTTCTGTTCTATGAGGGGTAATGCAGTCATGGCAGACACCTCCAAATTGTTTGATATTATTATAGCGCAGTAATTGCGACGATGCAAATAAAAGTCCCGGAACTGGTTTCGTGATACTCACACTTCCAATTCCGGGTTTTGTTTCTGCGGTAAGCCTTGCTGTTTTCAGGCTTCCGGGTGACGGGGTTCAGCTCGCCCCAAGTCTGCCGTTTGGCTAAGTCCAGTTTGCGCTTTTCCTTCTTGGAAAGCTTCTCGTAGGGAATGAATTTCTCCATAAGTGTTCCTCCTTTTTCTGGGTTAAAAATAGTATATCACAACCGATTCTTCTATGAATTAAGGGATTGTAAATTGTCACTTCCATGGTACAATAAAAGAAAAGGAGATTTTGCCTATGAAACGCCTTTTTGACTGCGCCGATCATTATATCCAGGCCAGAGACTGGAAAATGCTTGCAGG
>JAFSAP010000049.1 GCA_017440925.1 Oscillospiraceae bacterium
AACGCCCCGGCCCAGCTGCTTGCTCAGCTGCTTTTCGCATTCGGCCACGTAATCCACGGCGAATACGGGTGCCTCTTTTTTGGGAGCCGGTTCTTTGGCCATGTTTTTGCAGAGGGTTTCCGCAGCCCGGACAGACATTCCCAGGGCGATGATCTTCTTTGCGGCCTCCATCTGCTTCTTTTCGGATTTCAGCGTCAGAATAGCCCGGGCGTGTCCGGCGGTGAGGTCGCCCTTGCGCAGCAGTTCCAGCACCTCGGAGGACAGAGACAGCAGCCGCAGGGCATTTGCCACGGCGGGACGGGATTTGCCCACCCGCTTGGCGGCATCTTCCTGGGTCAGACCGTATTCCTCCATCAGGGACTGATAGCCCAGGGCTTCTTCCACGGGATTCAAGTCCTGCCGCTGGAGATTTTCGATGAGGGCCAGTTCCATGACCTTCTTATCATCGGCCTCCATGACGATGACAGGTACTTCGTTCAGGCCGGCCAGCCGTGCGGCACGCCAGCGGCGTTCGCCGGCAATGATCTGGTAATAGCCGTTTTCCATCTGCCGGACGGTCAGAGGCTGGATCACGCCGTGGATCTCAATGGAATCCGCCAGAGCCTGCAGTTCTTCTTCATCAAAGTCCTGCCGTGGCTGGTCGGGATTGGGTTCGACCTTATAGATGGGAAGCAGCTGGTAGGCGCTTTTCTCAAGGGGTTCTTCGTTGAAGTCGCCCAGCAGCGCGCCCAGACCCTTGCCCAGACCTTTATTTGAATTTTTTGAAGCCATTTCTGCTCCTTTCTTGCAGTGAGAAGTTAGAGTTGGGAGTTGTTGTGTCGGCTTTGCCGACGATTAAATCATGGCCGGAGGCCATACATTCACTCCACTCTCAACACTCCACACTTATTTTAACTTGCTTTTGATTTCCTCTGCCATGGCCAGGTAAGCCTTGCTGCCGCGGCTGCTGCGGTCATACACTGTTACGGGAATGCCGTGGCTGGGTGCTTCTGCCAGCCGGATGTTCCGGGGCACCACTGTGGCGAAGACTTTGCCGGGGAAGTGACGGCGGACTTCCTGAGCCACCTGGGTGGAGAAATTGGTACGTCCGTCAAACATGGTCAATGCCACGCCGAAGATCTCCAGCCGGGGATTCAGCTTCCGCTTTACCATCCGTAAGGTGGACATCAGATCGGAAAGGCCCTCCAGTGCGTAGTATTCGCACTGCACCGGCACCAGAATGGAATCGGCTGCACAAAGGCCGTTCAGTGTCAGCAACTCCAGGGAGGGGGGACAGTCGATGAAAATGATATCGTAGTTTTTGCGGATATCCGTTAACGCCATATCCAGCTGACGTTCCCGGTGATCAGCGCCGATGAGTTCCACCGTAGCGCCTGCCAGGTCGGCAGATGCCGGGAGCACATCACCGTGCTTGGTATGGACGATGGCCTTTTCGGCGGGCACGCCGTTGATGGTCACATCGTAGACGGAATGTTTGATGCTGCGTTTGTCCACGCCCAGGCCGGATGTGGCGTTTGCCTGGGGATCAAAGTCGCAGAGCAGAACCTTCAGACCCAGCTCTGTCAGCGCAGCGGTGAGGTTGACGGCTGTGGTTGTTTTTCCTACGCCGCCCTTTTGGTTGACGACGGCTATTACTTTGCCCATTTTTCGCCTCCTTCTTTCTTTTCGGCGCTGTTTCACGTGAAACATTCTGGGGGCAGGGGAGCCTGCCGGTGTTTCACGTGAAACAATTTATGGTGTGGTAGGCGGAACCGTGGTTGCCGCCGGAGTGGTGGCTTCCGTGGGCTCCGTGGAAAATGTGGAGTAGTTCTGTCCGGGCAGCCGGAAAGAACGTCCAAGAAAAAACTGTAGCGCAGGATACAGGGAGGCTACCAGCAGCGCCAGCGTGGCAAACCAGAGGATCAGCATCCGCAGCAGGTAACGCCGCATGGAGCGGAGCTTTTCTTCCGGAGTGGGCGCCTGGCGGCGCTTGATCTGGGGCTTTTTCAGGAATGTGTGTTCCTCCCGGTGGGGAAGCTGAATGGCAATGTTGGGCTTGACGGGGTATTTTTTCATATCCTCCAGGCATTCCGGGCAGAAAACCTGGTCTTCTTCAATATCCCGGCCGCATTTCAGACAGTTCACGCGCACACCTCCCATTTTCAGACTAGGGCTATTGTACAACACTTTTTGCGGTTCGTAAAGAGGTCAGACAAGGCTTTGTCAGGAAATACACCAAAAAATTTACAAAAAGTTAAGCACTGCATGGCAGGGAATTTATTGACCCCATTTCCCGACCATGGTAAAATAGGGCAAAAGAAAGGAGGCGGGGAAATGGATTTCAGATTGATCTGGCTCCAACTGATGACAGCGATCGTACCAATCATGGCCTTCACGATTCTGGGGATCGGACTTGTCCGTACGGTGAGGGAATGGCACCGCAATGAGAACAGTCCCCGGCTGACGGTGGAGGCGAAGATCGTCTGCAAGCGGAGCGATTACCGCCGCACCATGAATACCAGAGTCCACGGACACCGGAACTCCCGCACAAATTACTTTGTGACCTTTGAGGTGGAATCCGGCGACCGGATGGAGCTGGAGCTCCAGGGCCACCAGTATGGCCTTCTGGTGGAGGGAGACAGGGGCAGACTGACCTTCCAGGGCACCCGGTTCCTGAACTTTGAACGAATGTAAATAGTGTGAAGTGTGGAGTGAATGTATGGCCTTTGGCCATGATTTAATCGTCGGCGAAGCCGACACAACAACCCCTTACTCATCACTCCTAACTCACTCGAAAGGAGAAAAATTATGGAAGAAAACGGATCCTACAGCTGGGTACCCCCCAAGCCACCCAAAAAGGAAAGGAAGAAGCCGGATTTCAAACGCTTCGGCAAGACAGCCCTGGTGATGGTGCTGTTCCTGGTGATCGTCATGGGCGTTATGACCTGCTTCTATACGGTGGATGACAAGCAGCAGGCAGTGGTGACCACCTTCGGCAAGGTGACGGATGTTACCGATGCCGGTGTCCACTTTATGATCCCCTTTGGTATCCAGCAGGTGAAGAAGGTGGATGTAAACGTCTACCAGAAAATCGAGCTGGGCTATTCCAGCGATGGAAACAATTATAATGTCAATGAAAACGAAAGCGCCATGATCACCGGCGACTATAACATCGTCAATGTGGACTTTTTCGTGGAATACAAGATCTCTGACCCCGTGCAGTACCTGTATTCCTCCAACAAGCCGGAGCTGATCCTGCGCAATCTGATCCAGAGCCAGGTCAGAAATGTGGTGGGTTCCTCCACGGTGGATGCGGTGCTTACCGACGGCAAGGAAAATATCCAGATGCAGGTGAAGGATCTGGTATCCCAGATCCTGGAGGAGTACGACATCGGTCTGACCCTGGTGGATGTGAAGATCCAGGATGCAGAGCCGCCCACCCAGGAGGTTATCGAAGCCTTCAAGGCGGTGGAAACAGCCAAGCAGCAGGCGGAGACCGTTATAAACGATGCCAAAGCCTACCAGAATGCCCAGCTTCCCCTGGCAGAGGCCCAGGCCGACAAGAAGATCCAGAATGCGGAATTTTTGCGGCAGAAGCGCATCAACGAAGCCACCCAGCAGGTGGCCATGTTTGAAGCCATGTATGCCGAGTATGCCCAGAATCCCGGCATCACCCGCAGCCGTATGTACTATGAGACCATCTCCGAGATCCTGCCCGGTGTGAAGCTCTTCATCAACACCGGCGACGGCAGCAATGTCCAGAGCCTGCTGCCTTTGGAATCTCTGGTGACCACTGAGGGAGGTGCAAACTGATATGAAAAAGAGTGCTGTATTTGTGATCCTTCTGGTGCTGGTACTGCTGCTGGGCGTGAATTCCATGTTCACCGTCCGGGAAAATGAATATGCCTGCACCGTCCGGTTCAGCAAGATCATCGACACCACCGATTCTGCCGGCCTGCACTTCAAGATCCCCTTCATCGACAGTGTGAAGTATTTCACCAAGGCCACCCAGTTCTATGACATTCCTCCCTCTGAGGTGCTGACCTCCGATAAGCAGAACATGACCGTGGACTGCTACATCCTCTGGTCGATCTCCGATCCCAAGCTGTTCTACCAGACCCTGGGCTCCACCGGCGTGGCAGAGCAGCGTCTGGATGCGCTGACCTATAACGAACTGAAGACCGTAATGGGCACCCTGGCCCAGGCGGATATCATCAACATGAATGACGGCGCTGAGCGGAACCGGATCTACGAAGGCATCGCCGCGGATGTGGATGCTTTGGCAAAGACCTACGGCATCCATGTGGAGGATGTGAAGATCAAGCAGTTCGACCTGCCGGAGAGCAACCTGAACGCAGTTTATAACCGTATGATCTCTGAGCGCAAGCAGATGGCGGAAAAGTACACCGCCGATGGCAACTACGAAGCCTCCATCATCCGCAACAATGTGGATAAGCAGGTGAGTATCATCGTCTCCAATGCTGAGGCGGAGGCTGCCAAGCTGGAAGCTGAGGGCGAGGCCGAATACATGCGGATGCTGGCCGAAGCCTACGACAGCGACGACAAGAAGGACTTTTACGAATTCTCACTGGCCCTGGATGCGCTGAAAGCAAGCCTTGACGGCAAGGAAAAGACCATCATCCTGGATGGCAATTCTGAACTGGCAAAGATCCTCATGGGAACGAATTAAAAAGAATATCATTCAAATAAGGGGACGGCGCTGCCGTCCCCTTATTGTGTAATGCCCCGTATACTTCGAAGTAACGAATTTTGCAACCAGAAAACAACAAGCACCGTCATTGCCACGGCCTTCGGCCTCGCAATGACGTGGTAATCGGAGGATGGCAGAAAAAGACTCCCCATGGAAATCCATGGGGAGTAAGTTTTACTTTGCGTATTCCACTGCCTTGGTCTCGCGGATGACGTTGACCTTGATCTGGCCGGGATATTCCAGCTCAGACTCGATCTTCTTGGCAATGTCCCGGGCCAGCAGGATCATGTTGTCCTCGGTAACCACCTCGGGCTTGACCATGATGCGGACCTCGCGGCCTGCCTGGATGGCGAAGGCCTTCTCAACACCGGGATAGGAACCGGTGAGCTCTTCCAGTTTCTGCAGGCGGCGGATATAGTTCTCCACATTCTCGCGGCGTGCGCCGGGGCGGGCTGCGGAGATGGCGTCGGCTGCCTGTACCAGAATGGCAATGACAGTCTTGGGTTCCACGTCGCCGTGGTGTGCCTCGATGGCATTGACGATGACGGGATTTTCCTTGTACTTCTTGGCCAGGTCAGCACCCAGCTGCACGTGGCTGCCCTCCACCTCGTGGTCGATGGCCTTGCCCAGGTCATGCAGCAGACCTGCCCGCTTTGCCAGAGCCACATCCACACCCAGCTCGGCAGCCATCAGGCCGGCGATGTGGGAAACTTCGATGGAGTGGTTCAGAACGTTCTGACCGTAGGAGGTGCGGTACTTCTGGCGGCCCAGAATCTTCACCAGTTCGGGGTTCAGATTGTGGACGCCGGTCTCGTAGCAGGCGCGCTCGCCTTCTTCCTTGATGGTGCGGTCCACTTCCTTGCGGGCCTTTTCCACCATGTCCTCGATACGGGTGGGATGGATGCGGCCATCCACAATGAGCTTTTCCAGTGCCAGTCTTGCGATCTCCCGGCGGACGGGGTCGAAGGAGGACACGGTAATGGCTTCGGGGGTATCATCGATGATGAGGTCAACACCGGTGATGGTTTCTAAGGTGCGGATGTTCCGGCCCTCGCGGCCGATGATGCGGCCCTTCATTTCGTCATTGGGCAGTGCAACCACGGAAACGGTGACTTCTGCAGCGTGGTCAGCGGCGCAGCGCTGGATGGCGGTGGAGATGACCTCCCGTGCCTTGTCCTCGGCTTCGTCCTTCAGATGCTGCTCGATCTCCTTGATCTTCATGGCAGCTTCGTGGCGGACTTCCTCCTCCACGCTCTGCAGCAGATACTGCTTGGCCTGCTCCTGGGTCAGCGCGGAGATCCGCTCCAGGGTTTCCATCTGCTGAGCCTTGATGGCATCGGCCTGAGCCTGGGTTTCAGCGACCTTAGCCATTTTCTTGGCCAGGTCTTCTTCCTTACGCTCGAAAGCTTCGGTCTTTTTGTCCAGGGTGGCTTCTTTCTGTTCCAGGCGGCGCTCCTGCTTGCTCAGCTCGGCGCGGCGCTCTTTGACTTCTTTGTCGTGTTCTGTGCGAGATTTATGGATTTCGTCCTTGGCTTCCAGAAGCATTTCCTTCTTGCGGCTCTCACCGCTGCGGATGGCTTCGTTGATCAGGCGGGTGGCTTCCAGCTCAGCAGAACCGATCTCCTTTTCCGCAACCTTCTTGCGGTAAGTGATACCGATGCCAGTGCCGATGCCCAGGCAGATCACGCCAACGATGACAGCAACAATAATCGTCGTAACCATAAATTTGCAGCACACCTCCTTCTTATAAAAATGGGCGCAGAAGGGGTGGGCGCTTATTCCCTATTCAATTTACGCATGAAAAGAAACCGGGCATTACCCAGCTCATATCTAGCAAAACGCCATAGGGCGCAAAACGCTTTCCCCCGGCTGTAAACGCCGGTTATCAATGAAACGCTTATTCCCAGAACATACTGGGGCAGCGTACACCATACCGAATCTATTTTACTAGCCGCAACTCGGAATGTCAAGGGCAAATGGTGCAGTTTGACGGACTTTTTCCCGCCGGAAAGAAGACAAAACCGGGGATATCTGCGGTTTCGATTGACAAGCCTCCTTTGCCGTGATAAAATACATCCTGCGTGGATCAGGCGAAATGCCCCACCCCGGGTGCCTCCCCGTGTAAAAGAAAGAGGCATATGCGGGCATGGTGGAATTGGTAGACTCGGTGGATTTAGGTTCCACTGCGAGAGCGTGCAGGTTCGAGTCCTGTTGCCCGCACCAATAAAAAGGGGAGGCTTTTGCCTCCCCTTTTTATTGGTAATACGGAAACGGACTCGAACAAACGAAATGCAACTGTCCAGTGGACAGTTGCCGCCAACCAGTTCAAAAACTGGTTGGCCTCCATACTGTAATCGGGTCCTGTTGCCCGCACCACGTCGGAGCAAGCTTTGTATCGCTTTTTTCGTGCAGATTCCGGATTGCATTTTCTGGAGATGGAATTATAATATAGTGAGAAAATTCAGGAGCAAACGAAGAAGGGATCCTTATGCGCAAACAAAGAAGCATGCTGGAAGGGCCGCTGCTGTCCGGCATTCTTTTGTACACCATTCCCATTATCCTCACCAGTATCCTGCAGCTGCTGTTCAACGCCGCCGACCTTGTGGTGGTGGGCCGGTTCTGCGGCAGCCTGTCGGTGGCGGCGGTGGGTGCCACTACCTCCCTGACCAATCTGATGGTGAATTTCTTCATCGGCCTGTCTGTGGGTGCCGGTGTGACTGTGGCCCATGCCCTGGGCGGCAGAGAGGACGAATGGGTTCACCGGACGGTGCATACCGCCCTGCCCATGGCGCTGGTCTGCGGCGCGGCGGTCACGGCGTTGGGCATGGGCCTGTCCCGGCCGCTGCTGCAGCTGATGGGCACCCCGGAGGATATCCTTCCCCTGTCCGCCCTGTATATGCGGATCTATTTTGCGGGAATCACCTTCACCATGGTCTATAACTTCTGCGCTGCCATTCTGCGGGCAGCGGGAGATACCCGGAGCCCTCTGATTTTCCTCACCTTTGCCGGTGTGGTCAATGTGGTGCTGAATGTGGTGTTCGTGACCGTATTTGATATGAATGTGGCGGGCGTTGCCCTGGCCACCACTGTTTCCCAGGGCATTTCCGCAGTTCTGGTGGTGATGGCCCTGATGAAGCGCACCGATGCCTGCCGTCTGTATCTGAAAAAGATCCGGTTTTACGGCCTGCAGATCAAAAAGATCGTCCGGATCGGCCTGCCGGCCGGTGTCCAAAGCGCCCTGTTCGGTATTTCCAACGTTACCATCCAGTCCTCCGTCAATTCCTTCGGCGCGGTGTTCGTCTCCGGCAATGCCGCCGCTATGAATATTGAGGGTTTCCTCTATGCCAGCCTCAACGCTTTCCACCAGACAGCGGTAAATTTCATCGGCCAGAATGTGGGTGCCCGCCGGTATGACCGTGTCAGCAAGATCCTGGGCATCTGTTATGCCTGCGTCACGGTGCTGGGCATCACCATGGGTGCTGCCATGTGGAGCACAGGCCCGCAGCTGCTGTCGCTGTATATCACCGATTCTGCCCAGGCCATTGACTACGGCATGATCCGCATGACCTATATGGCCCTGCCCTATTTCCTCTGCGGCCTTATGGATGTGTCCACCGGCGCCCTCCGGGGACTGGGTGTGTCCTTTGTGCCCATGCTGATCTCGGTGCTGGGTGTCTGCGGCATCCGCATTGCCTGGGTGGCAACGATCTTCCAGCTTCCCGGTTTCCATACCCCCCAGTGCCTGTACATTTCCTATATCGTCTCCTGGACGGTGACGCTGATCTGCCAGACCACAGCCTTTGTGCTGGTGTACCGCCGCCACCGGGCAAAATCCCTGTAGGAAAATCCCATCTGTCAGGAAATTTCTCCCCTTTTGGGGAGAAATTTTTTTATTTTATTTTTGGGAAAAGCCGTTTTGTAACGGGTTTTGTAACGGGGGTATGGTAGTGTATAATCACACAAGGAGGTGGGCTGATGCTGGAAAAACTTTGGTGTCCTGAGAATAACCGGATCCTGGTCTGTGTGGATTCCTATCACGAAGGCATTCTGGCCGGACGGTTCTGCAATTTCCTCCAGGAAACGGAGGAATTCGATAGCCTGACCCAGCTGCTGATCCGGATCGAGGCAGCGCTGGATGAACAGCAGGCGCCCCAGTCCTATACCACCCACCGAACCTTTGCCTCTGTTCTGGAGCAGCTGGGAGAGGATCGGACAACGCCCCCCCGGAAAGGGGACTGCGCCACCTTTGAACTGAAGATCCTGTTCCGGCAGCATGCCAGCTGGCAGGGTGTGGTGGTCTGGAAGGAACAAAAGCGGGAGCAGAGTTTCCGCAGCGTTCTGGAACTGATCCACCTGATGGACAGCGCCCTACGGGCAGCGGAAAAGGAGGGCGCCGCATAAGCTTTTAAAAATGGAAAATGGAACACGATGCAAACGGAAAGGATAAGGAACATCTGCTAATGGCAAACCGCCCGAAAGGACGGGACGCAAAGCTAAGGGGCCTAACCCGAAAGGCAGGGCAGCCCGGCCGCCAGATTTTGATTTCCAGAAACGGGAAAGGAGATTAAAATGATGGCCAAAAGAATGAAAAAATGGATTGCAACACTGCTGGTGCTGAGCATGTGTATCAGTGTGGTTGCGCTTCCCGCAGGAGCAGATGCCAGCGAAAGTGAAGCACCTCCCACAGTGACCGTGGACATCACAGATGCTGACGGCAACGTCATCGGCCAGAAGAGCACCACCACCACGACCACATCCAATGAAACACCGGGGACCTATACCCAGAATACGGACACCCAGAGCAGTTGGAGCACCCAGCAGACCGAGGGCAGCAGCAACGATCCTGTAGTTGCCGGTAATACCACCGTTACCGAAAACAACCAGGTGGTCACCGAGGTCACAGGTACCGAGCAAAAGACCGACAACATTTCCAGTGACAAGACCACCGGTGTCCAGACCTATTCCGGCAGCGTGAACGGAAATGAGACCACCACCATCACGGATACCACCACCAAAACGACAACAACCACAGATGCGCTTCAGAGCGACAAAACGGTCACCTCCAACCCTTACACGGATAAGGAGGAGGAAGAGGAATGGTCCGGCCTGCAGCCCACCGGCCAGGGACAGTGGCAATCCACCGGCACCGAGGGCGACGGCTATGTGCAGGACGGAAAGAAGACCACCACCAACCACGGCCAGACCGCTGTGGATGTGGATAAGGATCCGCTGGATAAGACGGATGTTACCCTGCAGATGGATGCGCCCACCGGCGACCAGACAGTTGACAAAGACGCCAAGACGCTGTTCATCAGCATTGAGGATGCCCTTGCCAATGACATTTCCTACAAAGATGGCGAGGTCCTGCAGGACGGCTCCGTTGTCAAGTATACCTATAACGGCAAAAACGAGGTGATCGGCTACACCATCACCAAGCACACCCCCACCGGCGGCACAAACAACAGTGATCCCGTGGCCGGTACGCCGGGCAAGGAACAGAAATCCGGCAGCGAAGTAAAGATCTACACCAAGCCTGCGGGTTATACCCCCGTCACCGATGCGCCCATCGTGGACAGCAACGGCAAGCAGATCGGCACCAAGACCATTGAGGAGATCCTGGATGCTGAGAAAAATGTGATCGGCTACACCATCACCGAGACGGTCGTCACCAATCCCGGCAATCTGCCTGTGCAGAGCACGGAAAATCTGACGGTTCCCAAGCCCCACCGCACTCTGCCCACCAGACCCGTTGCGCCGGAACCCGTCACCCAGAACGGTCTGACCACCACCACCGTGGTGGAGGATATCCTTGATGGCACTGAGGTCATAGGCTACAAAACCACCGTCACCGTCACGGATGAGGATGGAAACGAAGTTTCCTCCGAAAGCGAGAGCATTTTCGGCACCGTCACCAGCTACAGCTCTTCTCTGACCAAAACGCCCGAGCGGGATGAGGTCACCACGACCACCGTCACCACCGTTTACGGTACATTAACCACGCAGAACTATACCATCACGACCCCCGGAACGGTCAACAATGTGAACACCCGGGATGTGAGCCAGGAGATCTACGAGCTGGTCAAGACTGACAACGGCCTGTACTTCCTGTTCGAAGGCAAAATGTATAAGGTTCAGGCCATCACCGGCGCAGACCAGACGTATCAGCATGGTTCCGTGGAGATGGAAACCCTGGAGCCCAACATCGACAGTCTGGAGCCTGGAACCAAGGACGGCACGGTCAGCAGTTCTACCCTGCTGAGGAACCCTGAGAATTTCAATCTGAGCGAAAGCATGGCCGGCATCGGCGCAGGCTATGAACTGGAATATGTGGGCTATGGCCTGGAAACTGCCATCATGGTAAACAAGAACTACAAGACCAACGCAGGCCATGTGCTGGCCCACCAGTTCAAGCTGAAGGACCGGGATGGCAACTACCACTATGTGCTCTGCGCTGACCTGGGAACCAATGCAGTCCGGGGCGCTGACTACAACATGACCAATGTGGGTTCGGCCAACTACTATGTCCGGGACGGCGCAGCAGAAAAGATCGAGGTCATCGCCATCAATGGTTACTGGGGCACCGACTCCGGAACCGGCAGCCTGGATCATGTAAAGAGCGTTCTGCGCAGCTGGCTGGAAGCCAATACCCAGCTGACCGAGGATCAGATCAACGCCCAGGTCAATGCGCTGAAGCCCGGCGAAGCCCTCACTGCCACCCAGGCAGCGATCTGGTACTACGGCAACAGCGATGAAGGCAAGAACATGCCCGGTGATGCTGTTACCGGCGCGGTTTATAATAGTAACGGCAGTACCCGCAGCGCAACCGCCGGAGAGGCACAGCGTGTCAACAACCTGTACCAGGCATTGCTGGCGCTGGATCCTTCCAAGGCTACCAACAATACCACGGAACTGCTGAACACCACCAATTTTGCCACCGAGACCGAACTGGTCATCAAGGAAAAGGCCACCGAGAATGGCGCGGTCAAGACCGATGCCGATGGAAACGAGAAGTATATCACGGATCTGACCTTCAGCCTGGATGTCCGCAAGAGTGATCTGACAGGCAACCTGATCGTCAAGGTTACGGATGAGAACGGCAATGTGCTCCGCACCGAGCAGATCGCCACCGACAGCAGCAATCTGGTGGGCAAACTGCTGGCAAATGGCAGCCGCAGTTCTACAGAGCATACCTACACCATCCGGGATCTGGAGCTGGCAGAGGGTGTGAAGATCAATCTGAACCTGTCCGGCACCCAGAACCTGGCGGAAGGCGCCTACCTGTACAGTGCAGCGGTATATTCCACCTCCCAGACCTTCATCGGCGTGGCCTCCGGCACGCAGGAAGTGAATCTGAATGTCCAGATGGAATTCAGCGTCACCGATCCCCAGGCCAAGGTAAAGCATACCACCGAGAAATGGAGCGAAAAGGAAGAAACAGAAGAATCTTTTGTCAAGGTCGATAACTACAAGCGGGAAAAGAAGGGCACTGTCTCCAGTCAGACCGTCTCTGTCAACACCAAGATCTACGGCACCAACGTCCAGGAGGATGTAACGGAGCAGAAGACCGTGAAGCACCGCAGCTGGCGCTCCAGCTATCTGTACAGCCTGCTGCTCGTCAACGATGAAGGCGGCGGTGGCGATGATGATCGAACCGAGATCGACGACGAAGAAGTCCCCCTGGCCAAGGCTCCCAAGACCGGCGATATCACCGCTGTTCTGGCAGCAGTCAGCTTGTTCTCCGCCGGCGGCCTGGTAACTCTGAACCGGAAGAAGAAGGAAGAAGAATAATTCCCATCCTCCCCCCAAAAAGCCATAAGCCATAATAAAATATCTCCCGCGCAGGCCGGGGCTCCCCAGGGAGCCCCGGTCATTTTGCTCCTGCATCAAGCGTTCTGCAGGGACGGCGTATTGCATGCATTCCCGACAGGGATCTGATGGAAGTACCCCGCGGGCAACGGAAAAGGAAGGTGCCGCACAAAAAATTTTGAAAATTTTTTTCAAAAATGGAAAAATGTAATGCATTTTGTAACGCACAGAATGTAGACTGAGCACATAAAAAATATCTGTTAACGGCAAACCGCCCGAAAGGACGGGACGCAAAGCTAAGGGGCCTAACCCGAGAGGCAGGGCAGCCCGGCCGCCAGTATTTTGATCCCCAATCAAATCAAAGGAGATTAAAATTATGGCTAAGAAGATTAGAAAGCTGATCGCATCCCTTCTGGTGCTGTGCATGTGCATCAGCGCAGCAACGATTTCCATTACCGCAGCTGAGGTTCCTGTGGATATCGAAACCACTGCCGGTACCGTAAGCGGTACCCAGACCACCACCGATACCTCCACCCCCAATGCAGACGGCAGCACCACCCAGACCCAGACCGTTGTCACCCATACCCCCGAAGGCGGTGTGACCTCCACTGCAGGCAACACTACCACCACCGTGGAATTCCAGGAGACCGAGACCACCACTACCCACACCGATGCCGAGGGCAATCTCATTTCGAAGAGCGGCAATGTTGTCGGTGAGGAAACCGTCACCCAGACCACCACCACCGTTAACTCCCCCGTGGAGGAAGAGATCTACACCGGCTCCGTGGAGATCACCTTCGATGAGGACGGCAACGGCACCAGCAAGGTGGAAAGCAAGCTGCCCGAAGCACCTGCTGACGCAGAAAATGTCCAGACCGGCGAAGACAGCATCGGTTGGGAAACCACCGAAAATGAGCCTGCCGTTCCCGGTGCAGGCAACGGCACCGATGTAAATGGTGACGACCTCGTTGACACCATCACCACCCAGACCACCACCGTCACCACCACCACCGTTACTATCACCGACCGCACCGTGGAAGCCGACCTGGTTCCGGATTACACACTGCCTCCCGATGAGTACCATGATGTGGAGGACAGTGAAGTCCAGGGCATCGGCGATGCCGAGCTCCCCGCAGGCGAAACCTGGACAGAAGTGTCCGGCTACAAGCAGGCCCAGATCGAGAAGATCCAGGATCAGCTTTACTTCGGCACCGAGGATGCAGCCAAGGCAGCAGCCACCCAGCTGGCACTGGACGCCATCCTCAATGGCAAGGAGATCCCTGCAGATACCGAAGCAGCCATCAAGACCGCTGCAGAGGCGCTGATCAATGCATCCATGGCAGAAGATGTGCCCACCACCTCCGAAGAGACCAAAGACCCCGAGATCACCATTTCCAATGTTTCTCTGACTGTCAACGACAAGGCAGCAGGCTATGAAAACAACACCGACTTGGATGCCACCAATGATGTCTACAACGCCTCCGTGAAGTTTGACGTGATCGTTACCGAAGATGTCAACGGCGAACTGACCGTTGTGATCCGGCAGAATGGCGAGGAAGTTGCTTCCCAGACCCTGACTGCACTGGACAAGAACGATGACGGCTCCTACTCCGTCAACATCCGGGATATGCAGCTGCAGGAAGGCGACGAAGAAATGGCCATCGATCTGGATATCCGTCTGGACGGCGTTCAGCAGATGGCTGCCAAGCAGGTCTATTCCCACACCACTACCACAAAGGTTCCCGCTCAGAAGCCCGATGACCAGACTCTGGCTGGCTATACCTCCCATTCCGGCAACGAAAAGCAGAATGAGAACGGCAACATGATCGCTGACACCAATAGCTGGAACACCGGCTCCCACAACCAGAGCTTCACCGTGGAAGGCTCCGGCGCAAAGGTCAACATCCAGGCAGCCGACCAGAATACCGCAGACGGCCGCGAGGTTGTGAACGTCACCACCGATAAGACCATCGAAGCAGACTACATCATCATCAAGGCAGCCAATGGCTATATCAAGTATGCAGTTCCCGGCGGCATCCTGCATGCAGGCGTTATCTACAGTGTTGAGAATGACTACAACTCCGAAATCGGCATGACCGGCGGCATCAGCCATGTCACCATATGGGGCAGCGGCGAAGCAGTTGACATTCCCGAGGAAGAGATCAACCGGATCATCCTGGGCGAAGCAGGCCAGCACCGTGAGGTCGTGCTGAATGCTGGTGTGAATTTAAACTTCGAAGTGGATGAAGCCATCAAGACCACCAACAGCAGTGAGGAAAAGACCACTACCACCACCCGTACCTGGGGAGATTCCTACAGCAATTCCTATGAACCCAGCGGCGGAACTCCCGATCCCGATCCTAACAACCCCGGTCCCAACAACCCTGACCCCACTCCCAACAATCCTCCCGCACCCCAGTCCCGCATCGTAGTTCGCAATGTGGACAACGATCTGACCGAGATCGACGACGAAGAAGTCCCCCTGGCCAAAGCCCCCAAGACCGGCGATGTCACCACCGTTCTGGCAGCAGTCAGCCTGTTCTCTGCCGGCGGCCTGGTAACCCTGAACCGGAAGAAGAAGGAAGAATAATGCCCATCCTCTCCCCAAAGCCATAAGCCATAATAAAATATCTCCCGCGCAGGCCGGGGCTCCCCAGGGAGCCCCGGCAGTCTTTCTGCCACAGAACCAGGAATAGGGGCAGGAGTGGCTATCACTGCGTTCGCCCGCAATCCTGTATGGATGGGTACTTCACAGCGTGCAGTTTGCCTCTGCAATTTCCTGCATTCATTCTCGACAGAAACCCTCCGGATATGCTACAATATATGATAATAAAACCGATCCGCCAACGGGAGGAACCACTATGGACAGACATGATACTTTGCTGATCGCCTGCGGTACCAGAGAAAGCCGGGAGCAGCTGCGGAGCATCCTGGGAGAAAGCTACAATCTGCTGGAGGCGGGTAATATCCGCCAGGGAAAGCTGCTTCTGGAGCAGAACCGCAGCTGCATCGCCGCCATGATCCTGGATATTACCGCCGGTGTGGAAGTGGAGGAGGATCTTTTCCGGCAGCGTACTGACGGCCAGCATGTTGTTCCGGTCATCGTCATTACCAGAGATGACGATATTCCCACCCTGGACCGCTGCTTCTCCCTGGGCGCAGCCGATGTGATCCCTCTGGATTATGACCCCTATGCCATGCTGCACCGCATCGAAAATATCGTGCAGCTGCATCTGCACAAGGAAAATCTGGAAGAGCTGGTGAAGGAGCAGGCGGAAATTCTTCGCCATTCCAATGAGACAATGGTGGATGCCCTGTCCTCCATCATCGAATACCGCAGCGTGGAATCCGGCCAGCACATCCTGCGCATCCGCCACTTTACCCGGGTGCTGATGGAACAGGTGGCCGCCAACTGTCCGGAATTCGGGCTGACAGAGGAGGCCATCTCCATCATTTCCAGCGCAGCAGCGCTGCATGATGTGGGCAAGATCGGCATTCCCGATGCCATCCTCACCAAGCCCGGAAAGCTGACCGCTGAGGAATGGGAGGCCATGAAGACCCATACCCACATCGGCTGCCAGATCCTGGAGAGTTTGGGATCCATGGGCAACGAGGAATACCTGCGGTATGCCCACAACATCTGCCATTACCACCATGAACGCTGGGATGGCGGCGGCTATCCCGAGGGATTGAAGGGAAATGATATCCCCATCTGTGCCCAGGTGGTGGGACTTGCGGATGTTTATGATGCACTGACCACCAAGCGGGTCTATAAGGATGCCCATGACCTGCAGACAGCCGCCAATATGATCCTCAACGGCGAATGCGGCACTTTTTCGCCCCGGCTGCTGGAATGCTTCATACAGGTGCTTCCCAAATTTGAAGAGCTGTGCCTGGCCTATGCCGACGGCCTGTCTCCCAAAACGGAAACCTTTGATGTGACCCTGCCAAAACCCGCTGCCCTGGAGGACGGCTTTGCCCTGCAAATCATCCATGGCAAGTACCAGTGTCTGCTGCACTATATCAATGCATTTGTGCTGGAACTTTCCGTGGATCAGGGCTACTATTTCCTGCGCTATAATCCCTATCCCGAGCTGGGCATTGTCAACCGTGCCAGCAATTATGAAGAGCTGGTGCAGATCGTTCTCGATGAGATCGTTGCGCCGGAGGACCGGCAGCGGATGCAGACGCTGATCGATACCGGTATTGAGGAATATCTCCAGGCCGGCCTGCGCCGTCAGGCGTTCCGGTTCCGGTTCCGGAAAAAGGGCGGCGGTGTGCAGCCTTATGATGTGACTCTGCTCCGGGCCAATGTGAACCAGACAGAGCGCCGCTCTCTGGCAGTGCTGTGCCGGAAAGTGAGCGATACCCTCCCCGCCAGCCAGGACGACAGGCAGATACAACAGCCCTACAATACCAAGGAAAGTACCTACTGCTGCCGAAATGACCGGGACTTCACCCTGGTGCAGGTGGGCGACGGTGTCCATGATCTGGCAGGCTACAGCCCGGAGGATGTTTTTGGTGCTATGGGCGGACGGCTCATCGAGATCGTCCATCCCGATGACCGGGAGCTGGTGCGCACCACCTTCCGGGAGCAGCTGAACCGGGGCACCAATGTGCAGATGGAATTCCGGGTGATCCGGAAAAATGGCCAGGTGGAATGGGTGCTGAACAAGAGCCGCCTGGTGATGGGAGAGGACGGAGAAGAATATCTTTACAGCCATCTGACGGATATCTCCTCTTCCAAGCAGGCCTATGACCTGCTGGCAAAGCGGCTGGAGCGGTATGAGATCATTCTGGCCCAGACGGAAAACGTACTTTTCGACTGGAACCTGCAGGAGGATGCCATTGCTTTCTCCGATACCTGGGAGAAGATCTTCGGCTTTATTCCCAGTGACGGCAGCGTGTGGAGAATGCTGGAAGGCGCCTCTTTCCTCCATCCCGATGACGTGCCGCTGCTGTATGACCGGATCCGGACCCTGCAGAACGGCTCGGACTTCGAAATGCTGGAAGTGCGGATCGCCACTGCCAAGGGCCGGTATCTGTGGTGCCGTTTCCGTGCCTCTGCCATCCGGGATGAAGCGGATACGCTGATCCGGATCGTGGGTATTATCATCAATATCGATGCTGAAAAACAGGCGGCCCAGGTCCTGCAGGAACGGGCGGAACGGGATGCGCTGACCAAGCTGCTGAACAAGGATGCCGGCCGTAGGCAGGTGGAGGAATACCTGGCCCAGTTCCCCCAGGGTGTCCAGTGCGCCCTGCTGATCATCGACCTGGATAATTTTAAGCAGGTCAACGACCAGTACGGCCACCTCTTCGGAGATACGGTGCTGACCAAGGCTGCCAAGGAGATCAAAAAACTGTTCCGGGCCCAGGATATTCTGGCCCGTATCGGTGGCGATGAATTTATGATCCTGCTGCGGGGCGTGTCCGACCGGGGACTGGTAGAATCCCGCTGCGAGCGGCTGCTGTCGGTTTTTCGCAATGCCTTCCGCAATGGCCGGGAAAAGCTGCCCATCAGCTGTTCCGTGGGCATTGCCCTGTCGCCGGAGCATGGCAGCACCTATGTGGAGCTGTTCCGCCGGGCAGACCAGGCCCTTTACCAGGCCAAGGCCCAGGGCAAGGACAGCTATACCTTTTACAGCGACCAGGAAGCTGTCTACCTCGCCTGGAATACCCGCCTCACGGCGGTCAGCAACCGGATCGATTCGGACGACCAGCCCGGCCTGGCGGACAGCAGCCTGGTGCAGTATGCCTTCCAGAAGCTGTATGCCTCCCGGGATGTGGATGCCTCCATCAATGAACTGCTGGCGCTGATCGGACGGCAGACCAATGTGAGCCGGGTCTATGTGTTTGAAAACAGCCTGGATAACAAGTATTGCTCCAATACCTATGAATGGTGCAACACCGGCATTGCCCCGGAGATCGGCAACCTGCAGGATGTGAGTTACGAAACAGATATCCCGGATTATGAGCAGAATTTCGATGAGCACGGCATTTTCTGCTGCACGGACATCGAAACCCTGCCCCGGAATCTGTATGATATTCTGGCCCCCCAGAATATCCGCTCCCTGCTGCACTGCGCCATCCGGGATAATGGTGTGTTCCGGGGCTACGTCGGCTTTGACGAATGCGTCAACAACCGGATCTGGACAATGGAGCAGATCAACCTGCTGACCTACTTCTCGGAGATGCTGTCCGTGTTTCTGCTGAAAATGCGGGCCCAGGAAAGAACGACCCGCCATGCCCAGGATCTGCATGATGTTCTGGACAGGCAGAATGCCTGGATCTATATTGTGGATCCCGATACCCAGAAGCTGCTGTACCTCAACGACCGGATCCGGCAGTACTGTCCCAATGCCAATGTAGGCATGAACTGCCATGAGGCCCTGGGCCAGTGCGGTCATATCTGCTCTGACTGCCCCATGAAAAACCTGGTGGCAAACCAGGGCAAAAGCGTTCTGCTGACCAATCCCCGCTACGGCGGCCCGGTGCTGGCAGAATCAGCCATGATCCGATGGGAAGGAAAACCGGCCTGCATGCTTACCTACCGGAAGCTGCCGGAACTGCAGGCGTAAAAAATTCATAAAAAATAATTTCGGATTTGAAAAAATGTAACGGGATCTGTAACGGCGGCGGTGTATACTGGAAAAAACACAGAAAAGGAGGAAAACCATGGAACCAAAGGTGAAAAAATGCATATCTTTTGTACTGCTGGTGGTTTTCCTGGTCAGTACTGCACTTCTGCTGCGGAACGTTTTGGGCTATGGCGGCGGCAATGCCGATTATTCCGATGCGGCGGAGCTGGCCCGGCCGGGGGTTTCCCAGGAAACAGAGCCAACCCGGGAAACCGTGGCGGTAACGGTGCCCACGGAAGCGCCGGAGGAACCGGTGCTGGTGTGGGTTCCCGCGCCGCTGGAAACGGAAGATCCCAAAATGGAAAAGCTGAAGGAAACGGACTTAGATGCCCTGCGGAAGGTCAACGAAGACATTCTGGGCTGGATCCATATTCCCAGCTCCAAGATCGACTATCCCCTGCTCCAGGGCGAGGACAATGAGTATTATCTGAAGCGCACCTGGAAGGGCCACCGGAATCCTGTGGGTTCCATCTTCCTGGAGTGCAGGAACAACCCGGATTTCACCGACTGGCATACCATTATCTACGGCCACAATATGTCCGACGGCTCCATGTTTGCCACATTGCACCGGTACAAAAAGCAGGATTACTGGGAAAAGCATCCCTATATCTACATCGTGACCGATGCCGGTGTGCTGCGCTATGAGGTGTTCTCCACCTACACAGCCAAGGTGGACAGCAAGACCTACGGCCTCAGTTTCCGCCAGATGGAGACCCGGGAGGAATTCCTGGCCATGACGCTGGAGAAATCCCAGATCGATACCGGCATCGTTCCGGCAGTGACGGATCAGATCCTGACCCTGTCCACCTGCGGCGGCGGTGACGAAAGCCGCCGGGTGGTGCACGCCCGGATGCCTATGGTTCAGGTGGAGCTGCAATAAAAAAACCACCCCGGAGGAACCTCCGGGGTGATTCGGAATAAACAGTTTACGGCACACAGATGCTGGGGGTCAAAGGCTGAACCATGTAATGGATCTTTGCGGTCACATGGGGATGCTTCCGGTTGAAAGCGCCCAGAATCCGGCGGCAGACCATGCAGCTGTTTTCGTAGTTGGCATGGGGAAGCATGATGATGTACTGGGATACGCTGCACTGGGAGAAGGTATCGCCCCGGCGCAGGTTGGTGCGGATCTGTTCGCCCAGCTGCCCCATGATCCGGTGCATGCTCCGCTTGGTCAGGGGCTTGTCCGGTGTGCCGGAAAGGGAAAGCAGCACGATGTGGGTGGCATTTCCGTTTCTCTCCATGGCCCGGCTTTCCGCAAAGCACAGAACCTTGAAATAATCGTAGTCGCAGCGCATGGCGCCGGAAATGGCCTCCGGCTCCTGAAGCTGCTCCAGAACCAGATCCATGGGCAGGGTCTTGTCGCTGAGGGTATGTACCGCATTGCGGTAGACCTTGCGGGTCTGCTCGCTGGGACGGATGCCGAAATCGTCAAACAGCCGGTGGGACAGTTCATCATACACGGCGGCGGCAGCATCCGGATCTCCCTGGGCGGCCAGTTCCTGCATCAGCATCTGGTGCAGCGGCTCATGGTAGGGTTCCCCAGCAACAGCGCGGCGGCACAGGCCAACGGCCTCCTGGTGGCGGCCCCGGGCGGAGAGCATAGTCGTGGTGGCCATGACGGTGGAGACATACAGGTTGTGGAAATGGGTGCTGATGGGAATGACCCAGGGATCCGAGGACTGCTTTTCCAGAAAATCCCCGCCATACAGGGAAAGGGCTTCCAGATAGGCCTTCAGCCGGTCCTCCTCCCGGTCATATTCTGCGGTGCACAGGGAATCGAAGGTTTCGGAGTCGATGACCAGAGGAATATCGGGATTCCAAAGATAGCCCCCCTCCTTGCGGAGGATCAGGTCGTGGCCTGCCGTGGGCCAGAGCTGGTTCAGCGCAGACCGTACCCGGTGGAAAGAGATCCGCAGGGCGTTTTCCGGATTGCTGCTGGCGGGCTCCTCGCCCCAGAGCAGTTCGATCAGTTTTTTCTGGGACACGATGCGGCCCCGGTGGCACAGCAGGTAGGCAAGCAGCGCCCAGACCTTTCGGGTGCGGTTGTCGGAATCGGATATTTTTACATCTCCCGCAGTCAGGGAGAAGCTGCCAAGCATTTGCACGTAGATAGGTTCCATCCTCATACCTCTTTTCCAAAAGAGCTGTTCTTAAAACGGTAGTATGATTATTATAGCATAATCCGCAAGGGGTGCAAACAAATTTCTGTTAATTTTTTGAAGGGTTCCAGCAGGGAGGGGCTGCCATGGTAAAACACAAAACGCTTTTGGCGCTGCTGCTGACGGCAGCGGTGCTTTCCGGCTGTACAGCCCAGGCAGCGCAGGAAGAAGTCCGGCAGGAAACGGCAGTTCCGGTTCAGACCGAAGAAACACTGCCCCCCGAAACCCTGCCGCCGGAGACCCTTCCCGTGGCCCAGGAGGCCCAGGCCATGGCAGAGGAGCCCCCACCCCCGGCGGTGCCGGTGGTGCTGGAACCGGTGGCCTCCGGGGAAAAGACCGACCGCTGTGAAACTGCCGAGGTGGATTATTCCCATACCGGAGACGGCTATGTGATGGTGCGCTTCACCGGAGATACGGAAAAACGCCTGAAAGTACTGCTGAAGGGCCCCACTACTACCTATAATTATAATCTTCCCAAGGGAGAATGGACGGTGTTCCCCCTGTCCGACGGCAGCGGCGCCTATCAGCTGGGGATTTACCAGAATGTGTCCGGCAAGCAGTATGCTACTGTGATGGTAACAGAGTTTTCGGCAGAGCTGACGGATGAATTTGCCCCCTTCCTGCGGCCTAACCAGTATGTAAACTTCTCGGAAGCCACCAGGGCCGTGGCCAAGGGCCTGGAGGTGACGGAGGGCCGGGAGCAGCCTCTGGAAAAGGTAGAGGCAGTCTATGATTTCGTAGTGGCCGCCCTCAGCTATGACGATGAGAAGGCATCCACTGTCAAAAGCGGCTATCTTCCGGTGCTGGATGAGGTGCTGGAAAGCGGCAAGGGCATCTGCTTCGACTATGCCGCACTGATGACCGCCATGCTGCGCAGCCAGGAGATCCCCTGCAAGCTGGTGGTGGGCTATGCTGGTTCTACTTACCATGCCTGGATCAGCGTCTGGACAGAGGAAAGCGGCTGGGTGGACGGTGCTATTTTCTTCGACGGCCACCAGTGGAAACGGATGGATCCCACCTTTGCATCCTCCTCCGGCGGCGATGAAAAGATCCTGGACTTTATTCAGAACGGAAAATACAAGGTCAAGTACCTCTATTAAATACATCCTTCCCAGGAAAGACAGGGAGCGGTTTACATGAAAAGAAAACAACTGACCCAGGCCCAGACGGCTGAGTTCTGCAGCGGCTTTGCGCTGCTGCTCCACAGCGGCCTTGGCCTGGGGGACAGCGCCTGGCTTCTGGAGCAGGAGGCGGCGGGCAGTCAGAAAGAAATACTGGGCCGGATGGGCCGCGCTCTGGACGCAGGCACCACCCTGTCTGATGCCATGGAAGAAACCGGCTGTTTTCCCGGCTATGTACCTGCCATGACCCGGATCGGTGAACAGACCGGCCGTCTGGAGCAGACGCTTCAGGCTTTGGCGGATTATTATACGGAAAATGACCGGACGGTGCGGCAGCTGAAAAACACCCTTGCCTATCCTTCCGTGATCCTGCTGCTGATGCTCCTTGTCATCGGTGTGCTGCTGGTGAAGGTGCTGCCGGTGTTCGACAGCGTCTATGCCTCCATGGGCAGCCGCCTTACGGGGCTTTCTGCGGGATTGCTGTACCTGGGCCAGCTGCTGAAAGGTGCGCTTCCGGTGCTGCTGGCAGTGCTGGTTCTGGGTTTTGCCGGGGTGCTGGCGGTGAGCCTCTGTGGGCCCCTGCGGGAAAAAGCAGCCGGTGTCTGGCAGCGCTGGTTTGCAGACCGGGGCATTGCCCGGAAATTCAGCAATGCCCGGTTTGCCCAGGGCCTTGCCATGGGCCTTTCCAGCGGCCTGCCCCTGTCGCAGGCGGCAGAACTGGCCCAGATGCTGCTGCAGGAAAATCCCGGCGCCGCCAGGAGGGCGGCAGCCTGCCGGGAAGCGCTGGAGCAGGAGCGTCCCCTTTCCGATGCGCTGCAGGCAGGGGATTTGCTGCCTGGCTGGGCATCCCGGATGGTTTCCGCCGGTATTCGGGGCGGCAGCGGCGACCGGGTGCTGGAGGAAGTGGCCCGGCGGATGATGGAGGAGGCAAGAGCCTCCCTGGAAGAAACGGCGGCGAAGGTGGAGCCTGCCATGGTGCTGGTCTGCTCCGTGCTGGTGGGCATCATTCTGCTGTCCACCATGCTGCCGCTGATGAACATTATGGCGGCCATTGGGTGAGCGTATGAAACAGTTTGGAAAATGGTTGGCGGTGGTGCTGATCCTGCTTGTCTTTCTGCTGGGACTGTCCCGGTTGGAGCAGGGACGGCAGGCCCAGGGTCTGCAGCAGCTGGAAAATGCACTGCGCCGGGCGGCCGTAGCCTGCTATGCGGTGGAGGGGTTTTATCCGGCAGATGTGGACTACCTCTGCGAAAATTACGGCGTGACCTACGAAAAAGACCGGTATCTGGTGCATTACGACTGCTTTGCCTCCAATCTGATGCCGGATATCACCGTGGTGGAAAAATGATATGAAACAGACCGAATCAAAAATAACGGGACTTCTGACCCTGGTGCTGCTGACGGTGTTTGCCCTGTGCATCCTGGTGGTGCTTCTGATGGGAGCCAGGGGCTATGAAGCCCTGGTGCACCGGGATGGGCAGACCTATGCCCGCCGGACAGCGGCCCAGTATCTTGCCACCCGTGTGCGGCAGGGGGATACCCTGGAAGGCATGGCTGTGGCAGACTTCGGCGGCCACAGCACCCTGGTGCTCCGGCAGGAGATCGAAGGGGACACCTATCTGACCCGGATCTACTGCCATGAAGGCTTTCTGCGGGAGCTGTTTACGGCGGAAGGGGGCAGCTTTTCCCCGGAGGACGGAGAAAAACTGCTGGAACTGGGGGAGCTTTCCTTTGCTATGCAGGAGGATCTTCTGACAGCCTGTGTGACCATGACAGACGGACAGGTACAGACCCTGTGCTGGCATCTGCGTGCCGGGGAGGTGCTGCCATGAAAAACAAAGCATCTCTGACGCTTTTGGAACAACTGGTGATGATCCTGGTGTTTTCCTTGGCGGCAGCGGCCTGCCTGCGGCTCTTTGCCTGGTCAGACCGGACTTCCCGGGAAATGCAGCAGCACAGTGAGGGATTGGTTCTCTGCCAGAATGCAGCGGAGACCGTAAAAGCGGCGGCGGATCTGGAAAAAGGTGCTTTGTCCTTAGGTGCAGTCCGGCAGGGAACGCGCTGGGAAGCGCAGTATGCTGGAAAGTTCCGTCTGGAGCTGGAAGAGATACAGCAGAGGATTCCCGGTATGGGACAGGCCATTGTCAGGACCGTTTCCATGGAGACGGAGGAAACAATATTCTCATTGCTTGTAGGATGGCAGGAGGTGACCCCATGAAACAGAAAAACGGAATATCCATTCCTGCGGTGGGAGCAGGTTCGCTGCTGACGACCTTTGCGGTGCTGTGCATGACCGTATTTGCGCTGCTGTGCATTGCCACCGTCCAGGAAGAAAAAAGACAGGAAAAGGCTACCGATGAAGCGGTTGCGGCGTATTATGCTGCGGATTTCCAGGCGGAGCAGATTTTTGCCCGGCTTCGCAGGGGAGAACAGGTAGAAGATGTGGTGCAGCAGGATAACATATTTATTTACCAATGTCCCATCTCAGAGCAGCAGGAGCTTCTGGTGATATTGGAGCAGACGGATTCGGAATGGAAGGTTCTGCGTTGGCAGGCGGTGGCACGGGAGGATACCGGGGAGGATGTGACACTGCCGGTATGGAACGGGGAAGGCAGTTTGGAGGAAAAGCCATGATTGACTGGATGGAATATCTGAAACAGGCCGTGTCGGAACAGGCCAGCGATGTGTTTTTTGTGGCTGGCGGCCCGGTTTGGGAAAAGCTGGAGGGCCGTATCCGCACCCTGGGCCAGCAGCGTCTGCTGCCGGAGGATACAAAACAGGTGGTGACGGAGATCTATGCCGCCGCAGGCCGGGAGATAGAGGGCTTCCTTGCCCGGGGGGATGATGATTTCTCCTTTGCCATCCCCGGAGTGGCCCGGTTCCGGG
This sequence comes from Oscillospiraceae bacterium, assembly GCA_017440925.1. Classification (GTDB taxonomy): domain Bacteria; phylum Bacillota; class Clostridia; order Oscillospirales; family Oscillospiraceae; genus Faecousia. Next base: position 25,307 of record JAFSAP010000049.1, read on the forward strand.
TCAATGCCTACCGGCAGCGGGGCTCCATGGCAGCGGTGATCCGCATTGTCTCCTTTGATATCCCCGATTGGCAGGCCATTGGTATCCCGGAGTCGGTCATGGGGCTTTCGGAACTGACGGAGGGCATGGTTTTGGTCACCGGTACCGCCGGCAGCGGCAAGTCCACCACCCTGGCCTGCATTATCGACCGGATCAACCATACCCGGCAGTGCCATATCGTCACGCTGGAGGATCCCATTGAATTTCTCCACCGGCACGACCAGAGCATCGTCAGCCAGCGGGAGATCGCCATTGATACAAAGGATTATCTTTCCGCCCTCCGGGCCTGTGTCCGGCAGGCGCCGGATGTGATCTTGTTGGGAGAAATGCGGGATCCGGAGACCATCCATACCGCCATTTCCGCAGCGGAAACCGGCCATCTGGTGATCGCCACCCTCCATACCCGGGGCGCGGTGAATGCCATCGACCGGATCATTGATGCTTTCCCCAGCGGCCAGCAGGCCCAGATCCGGGTGCAGCTGGCCAGCGTCCTGCGCACGGTAGTATCCCAGCAGCTTCTGCCGGATACCCTGGGGGGACAGGTTCCGGCCTGTGAACTTCTTCAGGTTACTCCGGCTGTGCGCAGCATGATCCGGGACAACAAAAACCATCAGATCGATAACGCCATTGCCTCCGGCAGCAAAGAAGGCATGATCTCCATGGACCAGTCCATCGGCAGCCTTCTCCGGGCGGGGAAGATCACCCGGGAAACGGCCCTGCACTATGCAGATCATCCCGACCAGCTGGCAAGAACCCTGTCTGCCCGGTAATGGGCGGGCAGCCGGCGGGAATCCACAAAAAAACCAAATAAGAATTGATAAGCGATTATCGATATGCTATAATGGTCAGCAGAAACCGGCAGCCCCGGCTGCCGCAAACAGGAATCTGATTTGGAGGTAATTTATTATGGCAAACCGTTTCGTATCCAATGCAATTTCCTACCATGGCAAGGGCGCTATTCAGGAGATTCCCGGTCTGGTGGCCGCAAAGGGCCTGAAGAAGGCTTTCATCTGCACCGATCCCGATCTGGTAAAGTTCGGCGTTACCAAGAAGGTCACCGACATTCTGGATGCCCACGGCATGGCATACGAGGTCTACTCTGATGTCAAGCCCAATCCCACCATCGAAAACGTTCAGTCCGGCGTGGCTGCCTATAAGGCATCCGGTGCTGACTACATGATTTCCGTCGGCGGCGGTTCCGCAATGGACACCGGCAAGGCCATCGGCATCATCATCACCAACCCTGAGTATGCGGATGTTCGCAGCCTGGAAGGTGTTGCTCCCACCAAGAACCGCGTACCTTACACCATCGCTGTTGCCACCACCGCAGGTACCGCAGCAGAAGCTACCATCAATTACGTTATCACCGACGTTGAGCGCAAGCGTAAGTTCGTCTGTGTTGATATCAATGACATCCCCGACATCGCCATTGTCGATCCCGATATGATGTCCACCATGCCCAAGGGCCTCACCGCTTCCACCGGTATGGACGCTCTGACCCACGCCATTGAAGGCTACACCACCAAGGGCGCCTGGGCTCTGCCCGACTGCCTGAACCTGGAGGCCATCCGCCTCATCGCCAAGAGCCTGCGCGGCGCTGTTGAGAACGATCCCGAGGGCCGTGAAGGCATGGCTCTGGGCCAGTTTGTCACCGGTATGGCATTCTCCAATGTTGGTCTGGGCATCGCCCACTCCATCGCCCACACCCTGGGTGCCACCTACGACACGCCTCATGGTGTTGCCTGTGCCATGATGCTGCCCATCGTCATGGAGTTCAACGCAGAAGTCACCGGCGAGAAGTTCAAGGCTATCGCCGAGGCTATGGGTGTTGACACCACCGGCATGGACCAGGCTGCTTACCGCAAGGCTGCCATTGACGCTGTCCGCCAGCTGAGCGTTGATGTGGGCATTCCCACCAAGCTGCCCGCCATCAAGGAAGAGGATCTGCAGTTCCTGGCTGAATCCGCTTACGCAGACGCCTGCGCACCCGGCAACCCCAGAGAAGCTTCTGTTGAAGACATGAAGGCTCTGATCCGTCAGCTGATGTAATCGCCAAAATCAATTTGCCCCTGTGCCGTGAGGCACAGGGGCTTCTTTGTTATTCTGTAAAGTCCTCCACGGAGATCCCTTCCAGCAGCTGGCCGGAGATCAGGATCCGTTCCGGCTGGGCATCTGCGGGATGCTCGATGGCGTGGATCAGCCGGTCTGCGGCCATCCGTCCGATCTCCATGGCATTCTGGGTGTAGGTGGTCAGGTGCATCATCCGGGCCAGATTGATGCCATCATACCCCAGACAGGAGATGAATTTGCTCGTGCCTGTAAGATAGGGAATGGTATAACCCTTTTCCAGCATGGCATTGTGGCCGCCGATGAAGGAGAAGTCGTCGGGGAACAGGATGCAGGTGGGAGGATCCGGCAGCTGCAGCAGTTTCCGGGTGGCTTCTTCGCAGAGATAGGGCTCATGGTAAACGCAGGGAATGATGTATTCCTCCGGGATCTCCAGCCCCAGCTCGGCGCAGGCCTGATGGAAGCCTGTCAGACGGCCCCGGGTCACGGCACTGTCCTCGCCGTGGAGATAGGCGATCTTCCGATGGCCCTTCCGGTAGGCGTAGCGCACCAGGGTATCCACACCATTGATGTTGTCGGAAAGGATGGCAGTGCGTCCCTCAAAAACATGGTCAATGGTCACCAGTGGGATATTGCTCTCCACCAGCGCAAGGATTCGGGGATCGGTAAAGTTGACGCAGGCAATCACGATGCCGTCCAGACCCCGTTTCCGGCAGTGGGATACATAGGAGGTGGGCTGCTCGCCCACATGGCTGTTGATGAAGGTGATGTCATAGCCGTGGGATTCGGCTTCCGCCTTGAAGCCCTCCAGAATGGTGGAGAAGTATTCGTGACCCAGGCCGCTGCGCCGTTCGTCCACAAACAGCATTCCCAGGTTATAAGTGCGGTTGGTTTTCAGAGCCCTGGCTACGGAATTGGCCATATAGCCCATTTCATCGGCCATAGCGCAGATGCGCCTGCGGGTCTCTTCTCCGATGTCCTTGTGCCCGTTCAGCGCTTTGCTGACAGTGGCGACGGAAACGCTGCAGGCTTTGGCAATGTCTTTCAGGGATGGCATAGAAAAACCTCTCTTTTTATGTATCAAAGGGAAACACTTCGAATTATATCATTTTTATCATAGCGGGATTTGCGGGAAAATGCAAGGGAGCGGTTGAAAAAATGGAAGGATATGGGAAGATTCGGCGGTTTTAACAGGAGGGAAAATTGTATTTTGTGGATTCTGCATGGATGTCAGGCAATGGCGGAAATGTATGCAAATTTTGCTTGTTCTATGGGCGAAAATGGATTATAATTATTTCAACGACAAAAAGAGGTGTTATGTCTATGGAAGTAAAACAAGCCTTTACTGCAGAACAGCTCCATTATCTGAAGCTGCTGAGCAAGCAGTATCCCACGGTCCAGGCCGCAGGCTCTGAGATTATCAAGCTGCGCACGGTGCTGAACCTGCCCAAGGGCACGGAGCATTTTATGTCCGATATCCACGGTGAATACGAGGCATTCCTGCATATCCTCAATTCCGGCTCCGGTGAAATCCGCGAAAAGCTGATGGAACTGTTTTCCGGAACCATGCCCCAGCAGGAGATCAATGATCTGGCAACACTGATCTATTATCCCAAGGCAAAGCTGGCGCTGGAATATGACAAGCGGGAAAATATGGAGGAATGGTACTACATCACCCTGCAGCGGCTGGTGCAGTTCTGCCGCTATGCCTCCCATAAGCATACCCGCAGCAAAGTCCGCTCCTATATCCCTGTGGGATTTGAAGATGTGATCGATGAGCTGCTTCATCTGAAAGATGAGGTGGGTACCCGCCATACCCAGTTCCAGAGCATTCTGGATACCATCGTCCGCATCGGCCAGGCGGGAGAGGTGATCCAGGCCATCTGCATCGTCATCAAACGGCTGGTGATGGATCAGCTGCATATCGTGGGCGATATTTTCGACCGGGGCCCCCGGGCAGATATCGTCATGGATTCCCTGATGGCAAGCGGCGGTACGGTGGATGTCCAGTGGGGCAACCATGATGTGCTTTGGATGGGCGCTGCTGCCGGTTCCCGAACGCTGGTGGCCACGGTGCTGAGCAACTCCATCCGGTATAACAATCTGGATGTGATCGAGACTGGCTACGGCATTTCCCTGCGTCCGCTGTCCATCTTTGCCAATGAAGTCTATAAGAACCATGATGTGAGCCGGTTCCAGGTGAAGCTGGTGGGCGAAGATGCAGAAACCTATTCCGAAAAGGATAAGCTGCTCTCGGCCCGGATGTACAAGGCCATCACCATCATCCTCTTCAAGCTGGAAGGCCAGAAGCTGATCCGCCGTCCGGAGTTCGGCATGGCAGACCGGCTGCTGCTGGAACGGATCGATTATGACAAGGCGACCATCAATATCGGCGGAAAGAGCTACCCCATGCTGGACTGCGACTTCCCCACGGTGGATCCCCAGGATCCCTACCGGCTGACGGAGGAGGAAAGCCATGTCATCGACCAGCTGACGGATTCCTTCCGGCACAGCGAAAAACTCCAGAAGCATATCCGCTTCCTGTATACCCAGGGCGGACTGTATAAGGTGGTCAACGGCAACCTGCTGTTCCATGGCTGTATCCCCATGACCGGCGACGGAAAGCTGATGGAATTTACCATCGGCGGCAAGGTACGCAGCGGTCGGGAATTCCTGGACTACGCGGAAAAAACCGCCCGGAAAGCCTTCTATGATCCCTGGGGCAGCGAGCAGCGGCAGTTTGGCATGGACTTCCTCTGGTGGCTCTGGGCAGGCCGGAACAGTCCCATCTTTGGCCGTGACCGGATGACCACCCTGGAACGCCGGTTCATTGCGGACGAAAGCACCTGGACAGAGCCGAAAAATCCCTACTATACCTTCTATCAGGACAGCAAGGTCTGCGATATGCTGCTGAAGGAATTCGGTCTGGAGGGAGAGCACTGCCATATCATCAACGGCCATGTGCCGGTGAAGGTGCGTAAGGGCGAGAGTCCCATTAAGGGCGGCGGCAAGCTGCTGGTCATTGACGGCGGCTTCAGCAAAGCCTACCAGCCCACCTCCGGCATTGCGGGCTATACCCTGATCTATAACTCCCGCCATTACCGCATGGTGTCCCACCAGCCCTTCGCCGGAAAGCGCCGTGCCCTGGAGGAGAACAACGATATCGTCAACGACAGCGTGATCTTTGAGACGCTGGGCAGCCGGATGCTGGTGGCGGATACGGACGAGGGCCAGGAACTCCAGACCCGTGTGGACGATCTGCTGCTTCTGCTGCAGGCATACCGCAGCGGTGCCGTCCGGGAAGGAAAGGCATAACGGAACACAAAAAGAACCTCCACCGGAGGTGCTTTTTTGCGGAGAATGGGATGGTTTCTGCCTGGAAAAAAGTTTTCATTGACATTTTGTGCCGGTTCCTGTATGATAATCTGGAAAACCTGTCACGAGATATTAAAAAACTCATTGGAGGATATTATTTATGGTTCGCATCGTTGCCGATACATCCACCCTCTATTCCACAGGTCAGGCCCGGGAAGCCGGTTTTGCGGTTTCTCCCCTGTCTGTCACCATTGCGGGCAACAGCTACCGGGAGTTTGACGAGATCAATGCCGAGGAATTCGTTGCCATCATCCGTCAGGGCCATATGCCCACCAGCTCCCAGCCTGCACTGGGTGAGGTGGAAGCGCTGTACAACGAGTTTGCCGGTGACGACATCCTGAACATTGCCATGGCCCACGGCCTCTCCGGCACCTATACCAGCGCCATTGCTGCCGCAGAGCTCTGCGACCACCGGGACCGGATCCATGTTATCAACACCCGTACCCTCTGCGGCCCCCACCGGTATCTGGTGGAACAGGCTGTCCAGTGGGCAAAGGCGGGAGAAACCGTGGAAACCATCAAGGAAAAGCTGAACACCATGATCGACACTGTCAAAAGTTACCTGGTGCCTGCAGATTTTGACTATCTGCGCCGGGGCGGACGGCTGTCCCCTCTGGTCAGCTATGTGGGTAAGGCTGCCGGTCTGACCCCCATCATGACCCAGACCGAAAACGGTGAACGCCTTACCGCAGCTGGTATCCGCCGGGGCTTTCCCCATGCCGTGAAGTTCATCGGCAAGGAACTGGAGAAGGCCGGCGTGGGTAAGGGCTGGCGTGTGTTCATTTCCCATGCAGGCATCCAGGAAAAGGCAGAAACCGTAAAGCAGATGCTGTCTGAGATGCTGCCGGAAGCGGTCTTTGAGATCTATCCCTTAAGCCCTGCCTTCATCACCCAGGGCGGCCCCGGCTGTTTTGCTGTGCAGTATATTCAGGAATAAAAGAAGAAAACCGGGATGCATCTGCATCCCGGTAATTTGTTATTTGGATGTTTTCTTTTTGTTCCGGTAATTGCCCTTGGCATCGAACCGGAAGAAGGTGACAGCCCAGATGGCAGCATTGGCGATCAGGGCCAGTACAGCCTGCCAGACCAGACACCAGAAGGCTTCCCAAACCATATCCATGGCGTTCATGGAGGCAAAGCCGCCGGAAATAACCAGCATGACGCCGGTGAGGATCAGTCCGGTGATCCCCAGAATGCAGCCGGCCAGCCGCTGGGTAAACCGCCAGGCTTCGATGCTTCCCATGCCGTAATAGCAGCGGTAGCCGAAGTAGTAGTTGGCTTCCCGGGGGGCAAACAGCAGATAGGCAAGGCCCAGAACCAGCAGGATAATGGGGCCCACCAGCACGGCGATGCGGCAGATGGCGGTGACGACATCAAAAATGGAATTCAGCTCCGGCAGCAGAGAAGCCGGATCAAAGGCATCCATCAGTTCCTTGATGGATTCAATATCCAGCACCGGCTCTGTGGCAGCGGTGGGATCCAGAATGGCAGTAGGCTCGGTGGTCATTATTTTTCCTCCAGGAATTTGCTGATCTCACGCATGAAGCTGCCTGCATCCTGGTAACGGTGGTAGATGGAAGCGAAGCGGATATAGGCCACTTCGTCGATGGGCTTCAGGCGCGCCATCACCATTTCACCCAGCTTGTCGGTGGAGATCTCCCGCTCCAGGGTGTTTTGGATGGTCTGTTCGATCTCGGTGGTGATGCGGTCCAGCACGGTCACATCTACCCGGCGCTTGTCAAAGGCACGGATCATGGAATTGAGGATCTTGTTGCGGTCGAAGTTCTGGCGGGAGCCATCCCGCTTCACCACGATAATGGGCAGACTTTCCACGATCTCATAGGTGGTGAATCTGCGCTGACAGCCCATGCACTCCCGGCGGCGGCGGATGCTGATACCGTCTTCGCTGTGGCGGGAGTCCACGACCTTGCTGTCCTGGTCGCCGCAAAATGGACATTTCATGGGAAATCCACTCCCTTTCCATAAATTATTTACATATTATAACAGATTATGCCTCCACTGTCCAGCATTTTTTGGAAATGCCTGTCTTCGACCCGTTGCACCCTTGCGCAAATGCTGCAGATAGGGTACAATACGGACAACGATTGATTACTGTGTCATTGCGAGGAGGCCAGAAGGGCCGACGTGGCAATCTCCCGGTGGATTCGGTCGAATTTTGCTGGCCTTCAATGAAGGGCATATCTGGTGCATTCTTCTGTTATGCCTGTGTCTGTTCGATTCATTGTGCCGGGAGATTGCCACGGGCTAACGCCCTCGCAATGACATGAGAATCGGAACCCGGCTGCGAAGCCATAGCATCTGAAAGAAAGCCTCATTTTCATAAGGAAAGGTAATGACCATGAATAAGAAACTTCTCTTTATCCTCTGGGGTGTATTGTTTGTCCTCTGTGCCGGACTGGGCTTTCTGCCGGAAACCTCCGGCTGGATGACTGCGGTTTCGGTGCTGTTTTTCCTGCCTCCGGCATTGCTGCTGTACCAGGCGGACAGGAAGAAAGACCGGCATACCCTGCTGCTGGTGCGGAACCTTTCGGCTCTTTCTCTGGCGGTTACACTGGTGACGCTGGTCCTCAATTTTGTATTGGCAGTCAGTTCGGAGACTCTGGGCAATGTGCTGCACTATGTGCTGACCATTGTGTCTGCGCCCATGATCTGCAGCGGCTACTGGGTGCTGAGCCTCTTCCTCTGGGCCTGCCTGCTGATGGCAAGTTTCAGACTGCTTCGAAAAAAGTAAGAAAAACCGTGTGACTGTGGTCACACGGTTTTTTCAGTCAGTCAATGTAAACCAGGGGGCAGGCGCTGAGACATTTGCCGCAGATGTCGGCAATAAACTTTGCATTCTTTTTCTGCAGCCGCTCCGGATTTTTGTTCAGCTCTGCCTGGCAGGCGGCTTTGTTGGTAATGCCGCCGTTCAGTGCCCCGGCGGGACAGGCTTTGATACACAGGCCGCAGGCGCCGTTTTCAAAATAGGGACACCGGTGACGGGGCACTTCCCGGCTGGGTTCCAGCCTGGCGGAGGTGATGAGGCTGCAGAACCGTCCGCCGCTGCCCTTGTCGGTGATGGCCAGGTTGTTGGCGCCGAAGCTGGCAAGCCCAGCGATGACAGCGGTGGAGCGGTGGGACCAGGGGGCCTGGAAGGTTTCCTTGTCGTAGGCCTTGGCGGGACGGATCTGGGCAGCAGAGTAGCCCTGGCTTTCCAGATAGTCCTGGAGGGCCTGGTTTACCACGTGGAAATAATTGTTGATGGTGATATAGGCCTCCGACCAGATGGGGCTGCCGTCCGGCTCGTTTTTGGGAGCCAGCGCCACTTCCTTTGTGAAGGGAATGAAGTAGCTGATGACGCTTTCCGCTTCCGGAAGGAAATCCGTGGGCAGGCAGTGCCAGGGGCCGATGATGGTTTTCAGTTCCTGGTATTTGGGATCATGGGCGGAGGCAAAGGCCACCAGAGGGGTGCGGATCAGATCGGGCCGGTCAAGTGCGGCAAATTTTTCTTCGATAATGGTTCTGATTTCGGATTCCAGAGACATAAGCTTACTCCTTTCTGCTATGGGAGAAACGCCCGGAGAGGGCTCCGGGCGTTTTGATGTACAAGGAATTTATTCCCATTCCACCAGCTCTTCCTTCAGTTCGCTGCGGCGGATCAGGAAGCGGCGGATGGCGAACAGGCCGGCAATGCAGGCGATACAGGCCAGGTTGCTCCAGGGATCATCGTGGGTCAAAACAACATGGCGGGTGATAGCCACGGTAAGCACCTCCAGAATATTGGAGGGGGTGGTGTCGATGAGCATACGGACGAACTCCAGGCCAACAACGATCAGCAGCAGGTGGTGCAGCATGCTGTTCACATCGGAGAAATAGCCCAGGCCGCTGGTAAACATACGGAACACCTCAAACCCCAGGGCGCCCACCAGGGCGATGATGGTAATGGTGGCGATCAGACGCTCCAGAATGTGCAGCACACGGCGGAACAGGTGCTCGGAACGGTGGTCCCGGATGGCGGCTTTTTTCAGATAGGCCTCCAGCTTGGGATCGTTGGTTTGCGGGTTTTGACTCACGGGGAATTCCTCCTATCGATTGATTAGGAATATTATACAGCAGTTCCAACCAAAAGGGAAGAGGAAATTGTTACGAAATTGGTAATATTCTATATACTATTTCTGAAAATGCCGTCCCATTTCTTTCCGGGCGGTTTCCATCTCTTCCATCAGCTCCCGGGCGGACATGCGCAGAACGCCGCTGCGGAAGGAACTGATCTGCACCAGGGAGTCGGAGCTTGCCACTCTTACGGCATAATTGTTGCCGATCTCAGCTGCCAGAGCCTCAATGTAGGCATCGGCTGTCTCCCCTTCCTTGGTATAGACCACCTGGATGTTATGGAATTGACTTTTTTCGCCGGGATTGCCCTTCTGCTTCCAGCCGTCAAAGACCACCACCAGGCGGCATTTGGTGAAGCCTGCAAAGCTTGACAGCTCATCGCAGAGCTTCCGCCGGGCGGCATCGATGTCGCCTCTCGCCAGCTCCGCCAGGTCAGACCAGGAGAAGATGATGTTGTAGCCATCCACGATGATGTATTTCTGCTTCATCTGCCGGATGGTGATCTCCTCGGTTGCGGGCCGGTTCTCGGATTTGGTCTGGTACAGGGGACGCTTGATGGAGCCGAATTCCCGCTCCATGATCTTTTCCAGCTCCCGTTCATCGGCCCGGCTGATGTTGCGGGTGATGATCTGGGGGGCTTTTTCCTCTTTCAGACCGCTTTCCAGATGCATGTAGTCCTTGACTTCGTTCCACTTGACGTTGAACCCGGCACCGTGGGCGCAGAATACGGAATCCGGGGTATTTTCAATGTCGGCTTCCGGGTCATAGCCCAGGGAAGCCACCACTTCCTCCTGGTTGTGGCAGGGAGCGTATCCCCGCAGGCTGAGCTGCAGCCGTCCCCGTCCCTGGGTGTAGGCGGCCAGGGTTTCAGCGTAATCCTTTACCTCCGCTGCCGGGACGCTGCCCTGGAGGGTGGAGATGCTTCCGTTTGCTTCCGGCGCTTCGAATTCGCCGCCCATGGCCCGGATGTCTGTAATGGCCCGGCCGATCTGGTCTGTGGGGCAGGTGAGGATGAAATCATACCAGGGCTCCAGCAGAACGGATTTTGCCTGCATCAATCCCTGCCGGACGGCCCGGTAGGTGGCCTGCCGGAAGTCGCCGCCCTCGGTGTGCTTCAGGTGGGCCTTGCCTACCAGGAGGGTGATCTTCATATCGGTGATGGGCGCGCCGGTGAGAACGCCCCGGTGTACTTTTTCTGACAGGTGGGAGATGATCAGCTTCTGGTACTGCAGATCCAGCACATCCGTGGAGCATACAGAGTCAAATACCAATCCGCTGCCCTGGGGCAGGGGCTCCAGCAGCAGGTGGCATTCGGCATAATGCCGCAGGGGTTCAAAGTGGCCTACGCCCTCCACGGTGTTGGCGATGGTCTCCTTGTAGAAGATCCGCTGGTCTTCCAGCGTGATGTCCAGATCAAACCGCTGCTGTACCAGAGCGCGGAATATTTCCAGCTGTACCTTGCCCATGATCTGCACATGGATCTGGCCTGCCGCCTGGATCAGGTGGAGCTGGGGATCTTCTTCCTCCAGCAGCTGCAGCTTGGGCCATACCACCGCCGGGTCTGCCCCCTTGGGCAGGGCTACCCGGTAGGTCATCACCGGCTCCAGGGATGGGGCCTGGGTATTTTCTTCCGCACCCAGGCCCTGGCCAATCCAGGTCTGGGAAAGTCCGGTGACGGCGATCAGCGCACCGGCCCCCACGGTTTCGGGGGAAGTGTATTTTTCGCCGGAGTACCGCCGGAGCTGTACCAGCTTTTCCTCCTGCAGCTCGCCCTTTTTGCCGGTATAGGACAGGAGGGAACGGACCTTTAGGGTTCCGCCGGTGACTTTCAGCCAGGTCAGCCGGTTGCCCAGAGGATCCCGGGAGATTTTATATACCTTTGCCGCAAATTCTTCCGGGTAGTCTTTCTCTGGCCCATAGGCATCCAGGATATCCAGCAATTCCTCCACGCCCTGCAGTTTCAGCGCCGAGCCGAAGCAGCAGGGAAAGAGCTTTCGCTTTGCAATCAGCCCCCGAAGATTTCCCTGGGTCACTTCTCCGGTTTCCAGATAGTTTTCCAGCAGCGCTTCATCGCACATGGCGGCGGCCTCCGCGATCTCTTCGGCGGGCAGGCTGAAATCCACACATCCGGCGGAAAGCTGCTGGGTAAGCTGGGTCATCAGTGCTTCTTTTTCCGGGCCGGGAAGATCCATTTTGTTGATGAACAGGAAGGCAGGCACCTGGTAGCGTTCCAGCAGCCGCCAGAGGGTCAGGGTATGGGCCTGGATGCCGTCGGTGCCGCTGATCACCAGCACGGCGCAGTCCAGGATCGACAGCACCCGTTCCGCCTCCGCGGAAAAATCCACGTGGCCCGGCGTATCCACCAATGTCACATCCCGGTGGGCCGTTTCCAGGGTGGCTTGCTTGGAGAAAATGGTGATGCCCCGGGCCCGTTCCAGATTGTGGGTGTCCAGGTAGGCATCCCGGTGATCCACCCGGCCCAATGTCCGCCGGGCGCCGGATACATACAGCAGCGCTTCGGAAAGGGTGGTCTTGCCGGCATCCACATGGGCTAGTAGAGCCGTACAACATGGGGTCTTTTTCGGCTTATTCTCCATTGAAAAAGCCTCCTTCTTTGCAATCGTAATGAGATTATAGCACACAAATACGCTTTCGTCGATAAATTGAAGCGGTTTTTCTCGA
>JAFSAP010000050.1 GCA_017440925.1 Oscillospiraceae bacterium
ATGTATTAGAAAAAACGTATCTTTTGAATTCAGACAATGCGGAACGCATTTTATCAAAGATGGCAAGGAGTATAAACTGCAGACAAAGGACCTATGCGCTCAGGCAAGGAAAGCCAATATCAACTTTAAGAAACAACAGTAAATCCAATCCCAATCTATCGAATGGCAAGGATGTGCTTCTGTATATAGCATCCTGCCATGTTGTGTGAACAACGATAAAAGCCAAGCTGCATTTGCAGCTTGGCTTTTATCATTGTATCTACTTCATAGCCGGATGTGACACGTAAAGTGTACCTTCACTCATCAAAATGGAATTTGTTTTTCTTCCTTATCTTTTTTCTTGTTTCTGGCATCTGCAATCCAGGAACCTACAAGTATAATAATACCGAGGGTGAAAAACAAACATCCAATCATGGTATCCAAATACCAAGCCCAGAGGCCAATCATTGCGCCGCCAATTCCAGCACAAATCACAGGCAATCTCTTTTTCATGCAGATACCTCCTTCTCAAATTTTAGTTTTATGGGGTAAAACTCTAACACAAAATGTTCTTGTTCAATACCTGTCCCCGGGTAGGATGTTGCCGGGCGAAATTCTATATTGCCGATGTTATGATGGTAATTGGGTTCGCAAGTTCCAAATGCGATATACTGGCAGCAGCAGTATTCCAACATTCCATTTTCGTCGGGTTCAAGAGGTGAGGTTTCAAAAGGTTTCTCAATATCAATTCCAAACGAATATAAATACGCTGCTACCGTTGGAAACACTGACTTGACCTGTAATCTGTAATTACGGCAATAAGCACAATCACACAAAGAGGTTTCCGTTATTGCGTTGTAATAGGCTTTTGTCTTTGCAATATCTATATTCATAATTTACGCCCTTTTGTCAAAAAATGGATGCGTCTGTCTGCTGTTTTATAAATACCCGCTGTTTTGGGCGTTTTTGCTATGTTCTCAGTGTTGCCCGGAGCCGGCCGGGGATCAGAAGCAGATCCAGGGCATCTTCGATGGAGGTCACCACCACATCGGTGTGCATCAGCAGTGCTCCACAGCAGCCCTCCCGGCCGATAACGCAGATGGAAAGACCGGCGGCATCGGACATCTGGATGTCGTTGAAACCGTTGCCGATGGTGATGACACCGCCGGACAGCTGCTGTACCTGTTCTGCCTTGATTCTGCCGACTTCTGTGGTGGGGAAAGTCAGAACCTGCAGGGGAAGATCTTCGCACTTTTTGGCAGCAGTACCGTGGGTATCTGCAGTGATGACATAGATGGACAGGTATTTGGAAAGAGCGGCCAGTCTGGGCCGAATAGCTTCAATGATCTCGCCGTCTTCTGCAATGGTGCCGTTGTAGTCCAGGATCAGATGGTGAAAGGTCAGTTCTTCCCGTCCGGGAATTTGGATCGTCAGCATAGTTCCTCCCTTGTGTGCAAACGCTGCTGGGACAATTTCTGCAACCGTTTGCGGATCGTTGTTTTTTGTTTTATCATAGCAAAAAGTGTGCGGACTGGCAAGCGTATGAGAGATCTTATTTTCCAGATCCCGGATTGCGAAACAAGAAAAGAGAAGCACCGTCTGTGGAAGAAAACAACAAAAATCAGAAGGCTGTCCTGCCGGACGGCCTTCTGATTTTTTGCAGCAGCAGATATTAACCGGGAACCTGGCCTTCCTTGCCGGAGATCAGATTGATCAGAGCAGTGGCAAAGACAATGGCAGCAGCTCCGATGCCCCAGAGCTTGGTGGCCTGGCAGCGCATTTCGGCGCTTGCGCAGACACCAATGAGGCTGGTGAAGATCAGAAACAGCATTGCGGCAGCAACAGCATTGACAATCATAAAGCCCTTGTATTCCTTCTTTGCCAGCAAAGCCATGACGGCAGTAACAAGGATGATGATGGAAACGGCAATGGCTGCCTGACCTGCCCAGTGGCATTTCATGGGAACTTCCTTGCCACTGACCAGCTCCAGCATCTTGCCGCAGACAGGCGCCCAGATCTTAACAGCACCCAGCAGGGCAGCAGCTGCCAACGCCTGCAGGGCGATCATAACTTTATTCATTGTGGTTTTCATAGAGATACCTCCAATTATGTTTTTATTCAGAACAATCCGGCAGGCGCTTCGGTGCAGGTTGGCCACCCCAGCACAAAAGCCTTTCGGAATGAACTTTCTTAGTTTACTTCACCTTGGGTGATAGCAGACTGAGGATCCATAGCTGCGCTCTTCCAGGCAGGGGCCATGGAAGCTGCGAAGCCAAGCACCACGGCCAGGGCGACGCCGATTCCGCCGCACAGCAGAGCAAGGGAACTGTTCCAGACAGAGGGAGACAGCATGAATGCCTCCCGCAGCATTTCAATAACGGAATCCATGGAGAGCAGGGCAATGCCGCTGCCAAGAATACCGCCAATGGCAGCCATGGTACAGGTTTCCCCAACGATGAGGCCGAAGACCTGTCCCTGCTTCAGACCGATGGCCCGTAGCAGGCCGATTTCCTTTTTGCGCTCCTTTGCCAGGGCATTGAACCGGCCCACCAGTGCCAGAACCGCAATCACCAGAGAGGCCATCCACAGGGCAAACATCACTTTCATGATGGCCTCCAGCTGGTTCTGCAGAGAAGAGATAGTCTCGCCGGTGAGGACAGCCCGGCAGTCCATGCCGGATTCCTCTACCTGATGCACAAATGCATCGGGATCGGTACCGGGCGCGAACTTGACCATGATGACAGAGATGTGCTCGAAGGGATCCTTATCCTGCCAATTCCGGGAAATTTCATAGGAATCCAGACACATCTGCCGGGCGGTGTCAATGTCCATGAAATAAATATCGTCCATACTGGAGCCAGTGGGCTGCAGCATGTTGACAACCGTAAATTTTTTGCCCAGCAGCATATAGTTCTGGCCGGTCAGTTCGTGATCGTAATTGCTGCCCAAGATAAGCTCACCGGCCTCCAGTGTCTGCTTTCCGGCATCTTCCAGATAGGGAGTGAGGATAAAATCAGTTTCAGAATCATAACCGACGATTCTGCGGGTAGTACCGGCATCACAGCAGGAAAGATCCAGTGTCTGGTTGTAAAACTGAGGGGTTACAGCAGCAATGCCTTCCAGCTGCTTTGCCTGTTCCAGAACTTCCACATCCATATAAATATTTTCCGGAAGTGCTGTAAACAGCAGGTCACTGCCAGTGGCAGAGGCGTATTTGGGGATCAGAATGGCATCGGCACCAAGACGCTCCCGGCTCAGCGCCAGGCCTTGGGTCACTACCTGGAAAATGCCCATGACCATGACAAACACCAGAATGGTCAGCGTTGTGATGGCAATGGTCAGCACAGACTGTGCCCGGCGGCGGGAGATATTGTTCCAGATCAGCATCAGCATGATGGCATATCTCCCTTATTCTGTAATGTCTGTAAGAATACCGTCTTCCAGCCGCAGGCGGCGTGTGGCCATAGAGGCCCAGCGGGCATTGTGGGTGACCATCACAACGGCAGTGCCCTTTTCAGCCTGTTCTTTCAGAATGCGGATAATTTCTTCCGACCAGTGCTCATCCAGATCGTTGGTGGGCTCGTCGGCCAGGATCAGTTCCGGTTCATGGATCAGGCAGCGGGCAGCCATGGCACGGCGGCGCTGGCCGCCGGAGAGCTGATGGGGGAAGAAGTCGGCACGATCCTCCAGACCGAACTGATAGAGCAGTTCGTCCACCTTCTTCAGATCCTTTTTGGCACCGACGCCCTGGGTGAAGATCAGATTCTCCCGGAGGGTAAGGGCCTGGATCATGGTGCTGTCCTGGAACAGGAAGCCGATCTTCTTTGCCCGGAATTCAGATTTTTCACTGTCGGAGAATTTGGAAACGTCCTTGCCGCCGTAAGTGTATGTACCCTCGTCGCTCTGCAGCAGCGTACCCATGACGTACAGCAGGGTACTTTTGCCGATACCGGAGGGGCCCTCCACGGCAATGAAATCACCCTGGTTAACGGTGAGGGAGATGTCTTTCAGCGGGGTGACGATCTCACCCATGCGGTAGTCCTTGTGAATATGTTCCAGTTTGCAGATTTCCATTTTAGTTCACCTCTCCTTGTGTAATGGCAGCCTGGGGATCCATGGAAGCGCTCTTCCATGCGGGGGAAACAGCAGCGGCAAAGCCCAGCAGCCCTGCCAGCGCCACACCGGCGGCACCGCACAGCAGCGCCAGGGAAGTGGTCCAGACAGAGGGGGACAGCTTGAAGGCATCCTTCAGCAGCGCAATGACAGGGTTCATGCACAGCAGGGCAATGGCGCTGCCCAAGATACCGCCCATCAGGGCCATGGTGCAGGTTTCACCGATGATGAGGCCGAAGACCTGGCCTTTTTTCAGACCGATGGCCCGGAGCAGGCCAATCTCCTTCTTGCGTTCCTTGGCCAATGCGTTGAAGCGTCCCACCAGGGAAAGCACGGCGATCAGCAGGGATGCCAGCCACAGGGCAAACATGACCTGCATGGTGATCTCCAGCTGGCTCTGCAGGGAGGAGATGGTATCGCCGGTCAGAAGGCACTTGGCTTCCATACCGGAATCCTCCACCTGCTTGACAAAGGCATCCGGATCAACGCCGTCGGCAAACTTGATCATAATGACGGAAATATAGTCATGGGGATCCCTTTTTGTCCAGTCCTCGCGCAGGACTTCCGATTCCAGACACATATCCTGGGCAGTATGCCAATCCATAAATATGGTAGAGTCCATACCGGTGCCGGTGGGTTGCAGCATGCTGACAACTTTGAACTTTTTGCCCAGGATCATGTAGTTGTAGCCAACCAGGTCATCGTCCTCAAAGTTGCGGCCAACGATCAGCTGGTCGGAGGTAATGCCATTCTGGCTGTCTTCATCCAGATAGGGCTTCAGAATAAAGTCAGTCTCAGAATCGTAGCCGATGATACGGGCTTCCTCACCGGGATCGCAGCAGCCCAGTGCCAGGGTCTGGCAGTAGAACTGGGGAGACATGGCGGCCACGCCTTCCAGCTGCTTCGCCTGTTCCACCACTTCGATGGGCATATAGATGTTTTCCGGAATGGCGGTGAACAGCAGGTCATCGCCCTTGGCAGAGGCATATTTGGGGATCAGAATGGCGTCGGCACCCAGCCGTTCCCGGCTCAGGGCAAGCCCCTGGGTCACGGTCTGAAAAACACCCAGCACCATGACAAAGACCAGAACCGTCAGCATGGTGATGGTAACCGTCAGCGTTGATTGTGTGCGCCGCCGGGCAATATTTTTCCAAATCAGCATAAACATGGTTGTATCTCCTTATTTAACCCTACTCATGGCAGGGATCTTCAATGATGATGGTCTGTGCCAGAACCCGGATCGTTTCTTTGGGGATCTGCCGGACGTCCTCCGGTGTGATGGTGGGATCGGTCTGCAGCAGATTCTGCCAGGCCAGATACCTGGGGATGCAAAGCTGAACAGCCTGGGCAGCCTTGACGGTTTCCCAGTCCACCTGGCAGTACAGCACATTTTCTTCTTCTGCAATGTTATAGGCCCGGCACAGCACCCGGCTCAGCATTTTTTCTGCATGGGCATCGCTGCCGCCGCCGGCTACGGTGATGGTGATGGTGCTTCCTTCCTCCAGATAGGGTTCCAGCCCCTGGCTCAGCAGGATCCGCTGCATGGCATCGTCATAGGTCATGCCGGTGACATCGATGTCCTTCACCAGGGCAATGCCGTCAGAATTCCTGCCCTCCAGGGAAATGACCCGGTCAAGGGCATTGACTTTCAGTTCAATGGAGGGGTTGATGTCCACAGAAATACTGGCAGAGGGGAAGAACCAGAGGCTTCCGCCTGTGAGGAAAAGGGCCAGACACAGTGCAGCGGAGGCCAGGCGCATACGGGCTCTGCGCCGCTGCAGTATATTCCGGCCATAGTCAAAGGTTCGTCTTCGCAGAGCAGCTTTGGTTTTCCGCTTCAGACGTTCCGGCGTCTGAAAGGTATCAAAAGCTTCCTTTATTTGCTTATCCATTCTGGACACCTCCAATCAGCTCTTTCAGCAGTTCCTTGCCGCGGGTCAGATGGGTATATATGGTATTGGGATTCCGGTTCAGGATCCCGGCGATCTCCGGAGCGGTGTAGCCTTCATAATAATGTAAGTAAATCACGTCCCGGTACTGCTTGGGCAGCGACCACAGGGCTTCCATCACGGCAAACTGATCCGGTGTTGCTTCCGGAGCGTATCCTGTCAACTCCTCCATGGTGATGGTGCGGCTATGGAAGAAGCTTTTCAGCAGATCCTTGCAGGCGTTGATGGTGACACGGATGAACCAGGCCTTCTCGTGCTCCTCTGATTCAAAGCAGGTAGGGCAGAGGGTGTATTTCAGAAAAACATTCTGAAAAACATCCTCTGCATCTGCACTGTTTTTCAGGTGCACCATGCACAGCCGCAGAACCATATCGGAATACCGCTCGATGGCGCTGTTTACTTCGGATTCACTGCGCATAGACGTTCCTTTCTGTACCCCGATCCTGCAGACAGGATCCGGGCCGTTCACTGATAATACGATTGAAAAATACAAATCCATTCAGCCAACAGCATATCATTCCCCAAAAGCAGTGTCCAATCAGATAAAAGAATAATGCGCGCAGATTTATTCGAAAAGCAAATAAATAATATAGAAATTGACGATTTTATTTATTAAAAAAACTGATATTTCGGCAAAAGTTTATCGGATTCCTATATTTAACATTGAAAGAAGGGTGTGATATATTTACCAAGTAAGGGCAGGGTAAATTTTTCTGCCCAATCAGTATTTTATATGGGAGGAACGTCAAAATGTCCACCAACACACCCGATGCTGGCCAGGTTCAGAAGCTGACAAGAGCACAGCTGAAAGAGCTGGAGCAGAAGCAGCTGACCCCTGTTCAGCGTTTCTTCGAACTGATTATCATGATCCTGCCTTTGGTATGCGGCATCATTGCAATTCTGGAGTACATCTTGATCCCCGATAACAGCAGAAATGCCAATCCCGGTGTCTACCTGGCCTTTCTGATCATTCTGGTCATTGTTTACAATATCTGGGGCTGGTACACCGCCTACAAGCGCGTCAAGGGCGATAAGGTTCCCTATGAAAAGCTGCGCTACCGTGCGCCCCTGTTCTCCGCCCTGTTCCTGCTGCTGGCCGGCTACGATTACCTGACTCTGAAGACCGGTATTCTGACCCAGCCCTTCGTTCCCTGTCTGAACTTTGTGGCCAATGCCTTCTGGAAGGACCGGGCCATGATCCTGGAGTGCACCATCCATACCCTGTACCTGCTGTTCCTGGGTTACTTCAGCGGCTGTGCCCTGGGCCTGGTCACCGGTATCACCTGCGGCTACTCCAAGCGCTGCCGCTACTGGGTGGATCCTATCATCAAGTTCCTGGGCCCTATCCCCACCTCCACCTGGATCCCCATCATGATGGTTGTTGCCTCCTCTCTGTTCGGCGGTGCTGTGTTCATCATTGCTCTGGGTTCCTGGTTCGCCACCACCGTGGCTTCCATGACCGGTATTGCCAATGTTGACAAGGACTTCTTCGAGGCTGCCCGTACGCTGGGTGCCACCAACCGTCAGCTGGTATTCCAGGTTGCCATTCCCCATGCTATGCCTAATATCTTCTCCGGCCTGACCCAGGCCATGAGTTCTTCCTGTACCGCCATCATGATCGCTGAGATGCTGGGCGTTAAGTCCGGTCTGGGCTGGTACATGAACTGGTCCAAGTCCTGGGCCAGCTACGATAAGATGTTTGCTGCCCTGTTTGTCATCTGCATCATCTTTACCATCGTTACCAAATCTCTGGAAGCCGTCAAGCGCTATGTGCTGCGCTGGCAGAATGGAGCTGAAAAGTAATGGAAAAGAATAAAGTTACTCTGAAGCTGGAGAATGTCTCCAAGAGCTTTGCGAAAGTTGAAACCGACGAAGTTACCCATGCCCTGACCAGCGTCACCACCACCATGGAAAGCGGCGAGTTCATCAGCCTGGTCGGCCCCTCCGGCTGCGGCAAGTCCACCATGCTCCGCCTGGTGGCAGGCCTGATTTTTCCCACCACCGGTAAGCTGACTGTCAACGGCAAGGAAATCGAAGGCCCCGCCCCCGACCGTGGCATGATGTTCCAGAAAGCCACCCTGTTCCCCTGGCTGACTGTCCGGGATAACATTGCTTTCTCCCTGAAAATGCAGGGCAAGCTGAAGGGCAACGAGGACAAGGTCGAGAATATGATCAAGGTCATCGGTCTGGAAGGCTTCCGCACCGACTATCCCGGCCAGCTGTCCGGCGGTATGGCACAGCGTGTCGCTCTGGTCCGCTCCCTGATCAACGAACCTCCCATCCTGCTGCTGGACGAGCCTCTGGGCGCACTGGATGCGTTCACCCGTATGAATATGCAGGATGAGATCCTGAAGATCTGGCAGGAAAAGCAGCAGCTGGCCATCATGGTCACCCACGATGTGGACGAGGCTATCTATATGGGTACCCGCGTTCTGGTCATGGATGCCCACCCCGGCCGCGTGATTGCTGACATTCCCATTGAACTGCCCTTCCCCCGTGACCGTGGTAGCCGCGAATTTGTGGAATACCGCGTTGACATCCTGAACAAGCTGCATTTCGCAGGTAAGGGTGCCCTGGAATAAGGATTCATTTTGCGGACCACCGCATTTGAATAAATAACAATTTAGAGGAGAAATTATAATGAAGAAGATGATTGCACTTTTGCTGGCTCTGGTCATGGTTCTGTCTCTGGCAGCCTGCACCCCCAGCGAAGAAGGCCAGCTGGCTGGCGACCTGAACAACGACGGCCAGATCGAAATGGGCCAGGACGGCGTTGAAGTCGAAGTCAACGTTTCCGATGTCCACATGGACTGCGTTGAAGCTTTTGAGTCTGGCAAATGGGAAGCTCTGTTTACCCCTGTTGATATCGAAGGCCGCGCCATCGATATGGCTAACTTTGACCTGACCCCCACCGCTGAGGAAAAGGCTGCCATGGAGAAGGAGCCTGCTTACGGCAAGCCCGTTCAGTTCTACATGTCCGACGGCTGCACCTCCGGCCCCACCGTTGCTGATGACAAGGGCTTCTACGCAGAAGCTGGTCTGACTGCAGAAGGCTTCAAGGGCACCTCCTACACCGAAGCTCTGGGCACCCAGCAGGCTACCGTCGCTGTCGGCCACATTGCTACCATGCTGGTTCCCATCACCAATGGCGTTGACCTGACCTTCGTCGGCGGCGCTCACATCGGCTGCAAGACCCTGTACGTTCTGGCTGACTCCGAGTACAAGACCACCGAGGATCTGAAGGGCACCAAGATCTCCGTTCCCAACGGCATCGGCGCTTCCGACTACAACATCACCTGCCTGCTGCTGGATGCTGACGGCATCGATCCCCAGAAGGACGTTGAGCTGATGCAGGTTTCCTCCGACGCTTGTGTTACCGCTATGGAAAATGGCGAGATCTCCGCTGCTCTGCTGTCTGATACCTTCGCATACGCCATGGTCAAGGACGGCAAGCTGCGCGCTGTCCGTTCTCTGCTGGACTCCGACTTCCAGGACGAGAACTGCTGCGTCATCGCTATGAACCGCACCTTCACCCAGGAGAACCCCGTTCACGCCAAGAAGATCGTTCAGGCTGTTCAGAAGGCACATGCATGGATGCGTGAGAACAACGAAGAGTGCACTCAGCTGCTGCTGGACCGCGGCTGGAACGGCGGCGACTTCGACATGAACGTTATGATCAACAACTCCCTGCAGTTCGGTCTGGCTCAGGACTTCACCGCCAAGACCCTGGAAGATGTTGTTGGCCGTTATGTCCGTCTGGGCCTGATCACCAACATGGACGATGTTGCTGAGATCATGTCCCTGGCATGGACTCCCGTTCTGGACTAATCTCCGATTCCACAAAAAAAGACACCGCCTCGGCGGTGTCTTTTTCTGCGCAAAAACCCGGCTCCGGAATATCCGGAGCCGGGTTGTGATTTACAGCATTTCCAGGAAGGCTTCCATACGGGTGGCCAGCTGTCCGGAGTCGGACTGGGAGTAGTCGGTTTCCACAGCGAGGTAGGGAATGTTCAGCTGATCTGCCAGCTGCTTGACCTTAAAGGTCTCCACACAGTAGGGGGTGCAGGCCTGCAGATCCACCTCCACAATGCCATCCACCTTGAATTCCTCAACGAACTTGGGGATCATTTTCATGCGCTCTTTGTTGGGGGTCATGACGGAGCAGCCGATTTGCAGGTAACGCTCGGCAATGGCCTTGACGATATCCTCGGCCTCGGTATCCACCATCTGGTAGGCGGCCTTGATGCCGGAGCAGTTCTCAAAGCAGACCACAACACCGCCGCTCTGTTCAATGGCCTTGACGGTCTTGCCCAGAACACCGCCGATGGGGCAGCCGGTGACCATGATGCGCTTGGCTCCGGCAAAGGCAGAAGTATCTGCATTGGCCTCCACGGACTCCCGGAGGGCATTCAGCTTGGCGATCCGCTCTTCGTGGGTAAAGACGAAGCCAACACCTTCCATGGTGGCATACATCTGCATACCGCCCAGAGGGGGAGGGGTCTGCTTCTGCAGCTCCATCAGCTTCAAATGGGTGCGGCGCTGCTCGTTGCGCTTTCTGGCTGCTTCCCGGAGCATGTCATCGGTGATGGTCACGTCAAAATGCTCTTCCAGATACTGGATGAACCGGCGCAGTTCGGCAGTCCATACGGTGACGGGATCGCTGTCATAGCCCTGGGGCAGATGAAGAATGTAGGTGGGCTTGATATCGTTCAGCATTTCGTACATCTTCTTCTTGCCGTCGCAGGTGGTTTCACCAACAATGAGGTCAGAGAAGTAGGTGTAGGGGCACTTGTCTGTCAGGGCAAAGCCATAGCTGGACTTGATCAGGGGGCACATATTCTTGGGCAGGTGGGATTCGGCTGCGGGGATAGTCTCATCGCTCATACCGCAGAGGCTGACGCTGACAAAACCGGCGGCATCCAGGATTTCGGTGGGGGTGAAGGTGCAGAAAATACCGGCAACCTTATGCCCCTGTTCCTTCAGACCCTTGACCCGCAGGAAACCAGCCTTCCGGGCATCGGCAAATTCTTCAAACTGTTCGGGAAGTGTATATTCCATATCCTGTTCCTCCTGTTTTTATTTACGGATATTCATTGCACTGAGGGCAGCGCCGATAGCGCCGGCATAACGGCCGTCGGGGTTGGTATTGACGGAAACACCCAGCTTTTTACTGAGACTTTCGCACAGGTAGTCAAATTCGCAGAGACCGCCGGTGAGGCAGACCGTTTTGCCCAGGGTCAGGCGGCCGGCCTGGGAAGCCACTTTCTTGACAATGGAATCCACCACGGCGTAGGCGATATTTTCCTTGGCTTCACCCCGGCCGATGAGGCTGATAACTTCGGATTCTGCAAAAACCGTGCACATGGAACTGATGCTAATGCCGCCGCCGCTGGCTGCCAGCTGGCAAAGCTCCTCGGGCCGGAGACCAAGGGTGTTGGCCATGACTTCCAGGAACCGACCGGTTCCGGCAGAACACTTGTCATTCATAATGAAGTCTTTCACCATTCCGTTTTCAACAGAAATCAGCTTGGTATCCTGGCCGCCGATGTCAATGACGGTGAGATTTTCAGAGCCGTAGACAAAGCAGGTGCCCCGTCCGTGGCAGGTGATCTCTGTGACGCACTTATCAGCGTAAGGAACGGAAATACGGCCGTAACCGGTGGCGACTACCTTTGCCTGTGCAAAGTCCACGCCCAACGCCTCCAGCTTTTCATGGATGGCCTGGGCAGTATCCACGCTGCTCCAGCCGGTGGGCTGCAGCAGCCGGTGGAGGATCGTTTTGTTTTCATCCATGACAACGGTTTTGGCGCAGGTGGAACCGATGTCAATTCCAATGTAGTAATTCATGGGATATTCCCCCTGTTTTTATTTTCATATGCATCATACCATACAGCAAAATGTGACTCAAATTGCAAATGCCGATAGAACGGGAAGATAACAAAAAAATTCTGATAAAATAAATCTATAAACAGATAATATATTCGGATAAATGATAGATGGCCGATTTTAAATGAAGAATTGCTATTTCACATTTTTAGAGATCTGTGCTACTATATTGCCAGAGCAAACCACTGGTGATATTGCCAGCGTCACCTGTGGCTTGGATTACGGTGTAAAGTTACTATGTCACCTCCATCCTTTTTCGTGAAAGCCGCCCGGTCCGGGGCGGTTTTTGCTTTTTCTGTTAGTATGCATAAATCACTCCCTCCGCCGGGGTTCGGCGGAGGGATTTTTTTGTGATGCAGGATATCATTTGAAAAAATACACACCGGCAGGTAGGGATGTCTTTTACTGAAGGACAAATGTCTCTGCAAAGCATGAAATCTTTGCTAAATCTTTGCCAAACTGCACATAATCTTTGCCGTATCTTTGGTGAAACCGATAAAAATTTATCCATATCTTAGTTGACAACCATATTTTTGTTGAAAAACAGTGGAAAACATGGTACATTATAGAAGAAATTGAATGTTGTTGGCTGGCACGCAAATTTCATCAATAAATCAATGCACATACAGGCTTTCAGCCAAAAACATTCACCCACAGCAATTAAAGCGGTATGTGCAAAAGAAGAGGAAAACAATCAAGGAGGGTAATTATGGAATCTTTAAACGCGTTTTTGCTGCCTCTGGTAGTAAAGGCAAACGGCTTCCTGGCTGACTACATCCTGGTCTTCCTGCTGATCGGCACTGGTCTGTTCTTCAGCTTCAAGACTAAGTTCATCCAGGTTCGCGCATTCGGCGAAGGCATGAAGAATGTTTTCGGCAAGCTGTCCCTGAAGGGTGAAAAGCAGGAGTCCGGTATGTCCGGCTTCCAGGCTCTGTGTACTGCTATCGCTGCACAGGTCGGTACCGGTAACATCGTCGGTTCTTCCGGCGCCATCCTGACCGGCGG
>JAFSAP010000051.1 GCA_017440925.1 Oscillospiraceae bacterium
CCAAATAATAAAGGCCATCCGAAAGGATGGCCTTTATTATTTGGTGGACGATATAGGACTCGAACCTATGACCTTCCGCACGTCAAGCGGATGCTCTAGCCAGCTGAGCTAATCGTCCAGACAGCTTATTTAATATACACGATATTGCGGAATTTGTCAAGTGGTAAAATGGAATTTTTTAGATGGACGATATAGGACTCGAATGCACTATGGTGCCGATCCCGTCCAGCCGGGATCGGGTAACACCCCACCGGGGTGTTGCATTTGGATTGGTTCTCGTCCTATGCCGTACCAAATAATAAAGGCCATCCGAAAGGATGGCCTTTATTATTTGGTGGACGATATAGGACTCGAACCTATGACCTTCCGCACGTCAAGCGGATGCTCTAGCCAGCTGAGCTAATCGTCCATAAGTGCTCTCGAAAGCACTTAATTAGTATACACATGCAGAGGCGGTTTGTCAAGACTTTTTTGAAAAATTATCCGGAAATCATGTCGATTTCCTGACTGCCCACAAAGCGTATAATCAATTTGTTGGGCAGGCACACAATTTGCACACCGCTGCTGCACATACCCCGGTCCATGCAGTAATGGTCGGGACAGGTGGCTGCCGTGACACCGATCTTTCCGTCCTTCACGGTGACGGTATTTTCGCCGCCGCCGGGGGAGGGGATCCGGTATTCGGCATCTGTCAGCAGGCTGACGGTCTGCAGGATTTTTCCGTCACTGATGATCTGTGCCGCCTGGGCCGCTTTGCCAGGCAGCAGCAGAGGAATGCTCAGCCCCAGACACACCAGGGCAATACCGCAGATCAGGGCGATCCAGTATTTGGTTTTCAACGCCAGATCACCTCATATTCGCAGCCGGAGAGGAGTACATCCTCCGTTGCATAAATATTTCCGTCCTCTGTAAGGAACACAGCTTCAAAATCGTCGCTTTCCCGCCAAAATTCGCTGCCTGCCTCCAGCCCCATCACGAACAGGGCAGTGGACAGGGCATCGGCAGTCATACCGTCATCACAGATCACGGTGACGCTGCGCAGGCCGGAATCGGCGGGGTATCCGGTTTCCGGGTCAAGAATGTGGTGGTAGCGAATGCCGTCCACCTCAAAATACCGCTGGTAATCCCCAGAGGTGACCACTGCCTTTTCTCCAAAGACGGAGATGATGCCCAGGTAATTACCGCCATCCGGATTCTGAATGGCGATCTGCCAGGGCTCGCCCTCCGGCTTCTCGCCAACCGTCTGCACATTGCCGCCCAGGTTCAGCAGGGCCCGTTCGATATCCAGATCCTCCAGAAGCTGCGCGCATTTCTGCCCGGCGTAGCCCTTCAGCGCACCGCCCAGATCCCATTGGGGATCTGCCAGGGCAGCATCGATTTCTTCCTGGGTGGGGATACGGTGCTGCTCATTATAAAAGCCCCAGGCTTCGCTTAAAAGCCTCATTTTGGGATTGAAAGCCCCTCCGGTGCGCTGGCTCAGTTCCTCCGCCTTGTTCAGCAGGGCAGCCTGCGCAGGATCCAGCTGAAACAATTCGTTGCCGTTGTTCAGCTGCCAGAGAATGGAATCCTCTGAGGTGGCAGACCAGCTGCTTTCCAGCTCCTGCAGCTTCGTGGCGATCCGGCCATAGCCGTTTTCGGCATCACGGCCCCAGATCTTGATCTGCATGACGGTATTCATGGCATAAAGGGTCTGATCCAGAGGCTCTGCGCTGCAGCCGGCCAGCAACAGGGAAAGCACGAGGATCACCGCAAACAGTCGTTTCATATCATTACCTCAAAACAGGTGAAAATATACATAAGGAATGCCCAGTAAGTATATCAAAATTGTGGGGAAAACGCAAGAAAAAGTCCAAAAAACATCTTGACAATTTTTGATGCAGGTGCTAAAATAATCGGGCCGCATCAAAGGGGCTTTTAAGTTGCTGCCCGCAGCACGCCTCAAGAGCGAGACTACACAAAATAAAGTAGGTGAATTTAAGAAATGAAAGCAGTTATCGTGACCGGTGGCAAGCAGTACACCGTTGCTGAGGGCGATGTTCTGTACATCGAGAAGCTGAACGCTGAGGCTGAGGCTACCGTTAAGTTTGATGTTCTGGCTGTCCTGGACGGCGAAAACACCAAGATCGGCACTCCCGTTGTTGAGGGCGCCGCTGTCGAGGCTAAGGTCGTCAAGAACGGCAAGGCTAAGAAGGTTACCGTCTTCAAGTACAAGCCCAAGAAGGGTGAGAAGAAGAAGATCGGCCATCGCCAGCCTTACACCAAGGTGGAGATCACCAAGATCGCACTGTAATTGGTAACACGCCATGACCAGATGTGAATTTTCTTTCGGAGAAGAAAGCCAGGTCACTGGTTTCTGTATCTCCGGCCACAGCGGCTATGCCGAGGCAGGCAGTGATATTCTCTGCGCCTCCATTCGTGCAGCCGTCACCGTGGCAGAATGCACCATCACCGATGTGTGCGGCGTCAGAGCCAAAGTCCGGGACGATGAAACAAAGCCCCGCACCTCTCTGACCCTTCCCGCTTCCTATGATAATGAAGAGGCTGTCCAGGCTGTCCTGGCTGGACTTCTGAATTATCTGATGGCCCTGCGGGATGAATATCCTGATTATATCGAAGTTTTGGAGGTGTAACACCATGCTGAAGATTAACATTCAGTTCTTCGCTCACCATAAGGGCGGCGGTTCCACCAAGAACGGCCGTGACTCCGAGGCTAAGCGCCTGGGCGTCAAGCGTGCAGACGGTCAGTTTGTTCTGGCTGGCAACATCCTGGTTCGCCAGAGAGGCACCCACATCCATCCCGGTGTCAACGTTGGTATCGGCAAGGATGACACCCTGTTTGCTCTGGTTGACGGTACCGTCAAGTTCGAGCGCAAGGGTAAGGATCGCCGTCAGTGCTCCGTTTACGCTGAGCAGTAATTGCGTATAAACCCAGAAGGACTGCTGCTTAACTTTGCAGCAGTCCTTTTTCTAAGCCTTTGTACTGCGGTAAATGATCGTTTATATGAGCAGAAGGGTATATGCTGCCGGGTATCGACAACCACTATCATTGCGAGGCCCGAAGGAAATACCTTTCGGTGCAATCTCCCGGAATGCAGTAACAAATCAGAAAACCTTCGATGAATGGCTTGTTTTGGTGCAATTCATCTGTTATTCTGCTTTTCTGATCGTCCCATTGTACCAGGAGATTGCCACGCCAGTCTGAGGACTGGCTCGCAATGACATGGTAATCGGGAATGATCTGCAAAGCCATGACTGCATGGATAAACGATCATTTATGACAGTATAAACCAACCACCCTCAAAAAGGAGGATATTGAAGATGTTTGTAGATAAAGTAAGAATCACAGTGATCGGTGGCCGGGGCGGCGATGGTGCAGTTGCCTTCCACCGGGAGAAGTATGTGGCTTCCGGCGGCCCCGACGGCGGCGACGGCGGCCATGGCGGCAGTGTCATCCTCCGGGTCAATGACAATATGTCCACGCTGCTGGATTTCCGTTACAAGCGCAAGTACGCTGCTCAGGCAGGTATGAACGGTGCAGGCCGGAATATGAGCGGTAAGCGTGGAGAGCCTCTCATCATCGAAGTGCCCCGGGGCACCGTTGTCCGGGATGCTGAAACCAATCAGATCATTGTGGACATGTCCACCGGTGAGGATTTCATCATCGCCAAGGGCGGCCGGGGCGGCTGGGGCAATGCCCACTATGCTACCCCCACCCGGCAGGTCCCCCGGTTTGCAAAGGCCGGCCTTAAGGGTCAGGAACGGGATATTATCATGGAACTGAAGCTGCTGGCCGATGTGGGCCTTGTGGGCTTCCCCAACGTGGGCAAATCCACCCTGCTGAGCGTTACCTCCAATGCCCGTCCCAAGATTGCCAACTATCACTTTACCACCCTGTTCCCCAACCTGGGTGTCATCTATGTGGACGAGGGTGTGTCCTTCGTCATGGCAGACATCCCCGGTATTATCGAGGGCGCTGCAGAGGGTGCCGGTCTGGGCCATGACTTCCTGCGCCACATTGACCGCTGCCGGCTGCTTGTTCATGTGGTGGACGTTTCGGGCAGCGAGGCCCGGGATCCTGTGGAGGATTTTCATGCCATCTGCGAAGAACTGGCAAACTACAGTGTGGACTTAAGCAACCGCCCCATGATCGTGGCTGCCAATAAGGTGGATATCATGGATCCGGATTCCGACAATCTGGAGCGGCTGCGTAAGGCAGTGGAAGAAGCAGGCTGTGAGATGTACGAGATCTCTGCCGGTACTACCGTAGGTACCCGGAATCTGATGCGGATCGTTGCGGAAAAGCTGCGCACTCTGCCGCCTGTCACCATTTATGAACCTGAGTACGTGGAGGTCATTGAAGCGCCTGCCGACCCCAGTGCCTTCTCGGTGGAGCACTATGGCAACACCTGGCTCATTACCGGTGCCTGGCTGGAGCGGCTGGTGCAGAATATCAACTTCGATGACTACGAGTCCCGGAACCACTTTGATATGCAGCTGCGCAAGGTGGGCCTGTTTGCCCGTCTGGAGGAGATGGGGATCCAGGATGGTGACACCGTGGATATCTATGACTTTGAGTTTGAGTACCAGCGGTAAAATTTTTGTATATTCTGCAATAAAACATTTGCCATTTTCGACTTTTTCGGATATAATAACAGGGTCAGTCTTTGACCCTGTTATTTTTTATTGCGGAGGGGATACCCATGATCCGGAATTTGAATGCCATTACCTTTCGGGATTTTGGTGCCGTGCATTCTGAGCGGCCCCAGAATGCCAGAAATATAGAAAAAGAAACCGGCAGCCTTCTGGCGCTGGATGGTAAGAATGCGGTGATCTACCGCAGCAAGAGCCAGACGCGTATCAGCTGTGGGACTGCCATGATCGTGTTGTCCGTTAGTCTGGATGGAGAATCCTACTGGCACTTCTGCCTGGATAAGTCCATCGATCTGAAGCCCGGTATTTATTACACCATGACACCCTCTGAAGGACAGGCAGAAGTCCGGGTCTGTGCAGAGGAAGCGCCGGAATTTGTGGATCGTACCAGTGCAGAACGGCTGCGCAGTGAACAGCTCTTTGCTGCAGACCGGAAACTGCGGATCGGTGGTATCCACACCTTCTTCTACCAGGAGAAGGAACAAGGTTTCCTCTTCTCCGGTGAGGCCCATCCCATTATGGAGCTGACCTATGTGGATCAGGGCTCTCTGCACTCTGTGGTGGAAGGTCAGGATATGCTGCTGAAGCAGGGAGATCTGGTGATCTACGGCCCGAACCAGTGGCACATGCAGTATGCAGACATCGGTGTGGCTCCCCGGTTTGTTACCATCACCTTTGACCTGCGCAACGGTGATCTTTCTGCCCTGCTGAACCGGAAATTCACGGCACCTCAGAATACGGTGGCGCTGCTGCAGAAGATGCTCCAGGAACAGGAACGGATGGATGAATTCTCCGGAAATGTGATCCTGGCCCATCTGGAACTGCTGCTGATCCTGCTGCTGCGGGAGGATAAGACCCCCCAGGCCGGCAAGCTGCAGACCTCCAATGCGGTCCACAGTGAAAATGAGATCATCCGCCAGGCCCAGCAGTATATCAGCGCCCACATCCGGGAGAAGCTGTCGGTGCCTCTGGTTGCCCGGCAGGTGGATGTGAGCCCCAGCTATCTGACGGCCCTGTTCCACAAGAATCTGCAGATCTCTCCCGGTGAATACATTCGCCGCAGCAAGCTCCAGGAGAGCAAGCAGATGATCCGGGAAAACAATCTGAATTTTACGGAGATTGCGGCTGAGCTGCAGTATTCCACTGTGCACCATTTCTCCCGCCAGTTCAAGGAGAAGTTCGGTATTACCCCCACGGAGTACGCCAAATCCGTCCGATAAACCAGTATGCCCGCACCGGTGAACGGTGCGGGCGTTTTATATGTCTAAGTCTTGCGAAAGTGGGAATTCTGATATATAATGGAAAACATTATAGAAAGAATGTTTGCATGGAGGTGCGGGAATGGACTTTAAAGTGCTGGCTGTAGGCGACGTGGTGGGCAATCCCGGTATGGAGCGGATCCGCCGTAACTTAAGGCAGCTGAAACGAAAAACGGGTGCGGATTTTGTGGTCGTCAACGGAGAGAATGCTGCCGTGGTGGGCATTACCCCCAACCAGGCCGAGGATATTCTGGATGCCGGTGCGGACTGCATCACCATGGGCAACCACACCTGGGCCAAGCGGGAGATCGCTGACTATATGGAGGACTGCCGCCAGATCATCCGTCCTGCCAATTATGCGCCCCAGGTGCCGGGACGGGGCTGGCAGGTATTTGATACCAAAGCCGGAGAAGTGGCAGTGATCGACCTGATCGGCCGCTGCAATATGGATTACGGCCCCGATAACCCCTTTCTGCAGATCGATAAGATTCTGAAGCAGATCACGTCGAAAATTATTCTGGTGGAACTCCACGCGGAAGCTACCTCGGAAAAGCTGGCCATGGGTTATATGCTGGATGGCCGGGTCAGCGCTGTATGGGGTACCCATACCCATGTGCCCACAGCAGATGCTCAGGTACTGCCCAAGGGAACCGGCTATGTGACGGATCTTGGTATGACCGGGCCGAAAAACTCCGTGCTGGGCATCCGGCCGGAACTGTCCATCCAGAAGTTCCGGGGCGACTTGCCGGAGCGTTACCGCTGGGCAGAGGGCCCCACCAAGCTGGAGGCAGTGCTGTTCACCATCGATGGGGCCACCGGAAAATGCCTGAAAGCAGAAAGAGTGGACGAATGGGATTAAGGATTCTGCACAGTGCCGACTGGCATATGGGCTCTGCCTTTGCCTCTTTTTCCGCAGAGCAGCGCCGCCTTTTGCAGCGGAAGCAGCTGGAACTGCCGGGGAAGATCATGGACCTGTGCCGCAGGGAAAAGTGTGATATGGTTTTGCTGGCGGGAGATATTTTTGACGGGATCCCCGGCCGGGAAAGCGTGGAAGCGGTGAAGCGGATGCTTGCGGACTGCGGCGTCCCGGTACTCATTTCACCGGGAAACCATGATTTTTGCGGCCCGGGAAGCCCTTGGACTGAGGAAATCTGGCCGGAAAATGTGCATATTTTCAAAGGAAGCATGACGTCTGTTCCCCTGCCGGAGCTGGATTGCCGTGTCTATGGTGCGGGTTACAGCAGTATGGACTGCCCGGCGCTTTTGTCACATTTTTGTGCCCAGGGCCAGGAACGCTACTGCCTTGCCGTGCTTCACGGCGATCCGGTGAATGTCCGTTCTCCCTACTGCCCGGTATCGGCTGCCCAGATCCGTCAGTCGGGACTTGACTATCTGGCTCTGGGGCATATCCACGGGGCAGGCAGTATCCGCCAGGGGGATACCCTCTGCGGTTGGCCCGGCTGCCCCATGGGCCGGGGTTGGGATGAGACTGGGGAAAAGGGCGTCTGGCTGGTGACGCTGGAGGAGGGAGCTGCATGCCGCTTCCTGCCGCTGGATACCCCACGGTTCTGGGATCTGGAGGCAGATGTGACGGAAGAGGCGGAAAGAACGGTGGCCGCCTTGCTTCCGGCTGCCCAGAGCAGTGACTTTTTCCGTATCACGCTGACAGGCAGGACAGAAGTGGATATACAGAAATTGCAGAGACAGTTCTCCTTGTTTCCGCATTTGACCTTCCGGGATCAGACGGAACCGCCCATGAATCTGTGGGCGGAGGCAGGGGAGGATACCCTGCGGGGAGTCTATTTCAGAATGCTGCAGGATCTGGCACAGACAGAGGAAACCGCAGTGCTGGCAGCGGAAATTTCTTGGAAGATCCTTTCCGGAAGGGAGGTTCTGCTTCCATGAGAATTTACCGGATGACGGCCACCTTCGGCAAGCTGGAACATGCTGTCCTGGAACTGAAACCGGGAATGAACATCATCGAGGCTCCCAATGAGTGGGGGAAAAGCACCTGGTGTGCTTTTCTGCTGGCTATGCTCTATGGCCTGGATACCCGTGCCAAGTCCACGAGGACAGCGCTGGCGGATAAGGAACGGTTTGCTCCCTGGAGCGGCAGCCCCATGGCAGGACGGATCGATCTTTGCTGGAATGGCCGGGATATCACCCTGGAACGTACCACCCGGGGACGGGTGCCTATGGGAACGTTCCGGGCCTATGAGACCAATACAGGACTGGAAGTTCCGGAACTGACAGCAGCGAACTGCGGCACGATGCTGCTGGGCGTGGAGCAGACGGTATTCCGCCGGGCGGGATTTATCCGGCAGACGGATATGCCTGTGACCCAGGATGAGGCCCTTCGCCGCCGGTTAAATGACCTGGTGACCACCGGAGATGAAACGGGTGACGCTGACAGGCTGGCGAAGGAACTGAAGGAGCTGAAAAACAAATGCCGCTATAACCGCAGCGGCCTGCTGCCCCAGGCGGAAGCAGAGGCGCGGGAGCTGGAAGAAAGAATCGGGGAGTGGGATAGTCTGGAAAACCACTGCCGAAAACTGAAACAGCGAATCGGAGAAAGCAAAAGCTGGCTCCGGAGTTTGGAAAACCATATGTTAGCCCTGGACTATGCAGAAGCGGAAGCGGATGCTGCCCGTGTAGCAGAAGCCCGGGATGCCCGGGATCGGGCGGAAAGCACTTTTGCGGCGGCGGAAGCCGACTGCACCAGACTTCCCAGCCAGGAAGAAGCCCGAAATAAAATACAGCAGCTGCAGCAGTTTCAAACCCAATGGAATGCATTGCAGCTGCAGTTGCAGCAGCTTCCCTTACAGCAGCAGGCACCGTCGGCACCGGAGGCTTTCCGGGGAAAAACGATGGAAGCCTGTGAAGAAATGCTGCAGGAGGATACCCAAAGGCATGAACGGCTTCGGAAAGGAAAGGTGTGGCTGCTTTGGATCCTGGCAGCAGCGCTGCTGCTGGCCGTGGGGATCCTATTCGTGCTGAGAAGGCAAACTTTGCTAGGCATAGGCGGCCTGGTGGCAGGTGGATTGTTCCTGGCTTTGGGCCTTGGGGAGAAACACAGACGGGGAAAACTGGCGGCACAGCTGGAAGAGAAATACGGTTCCCCATTGCCGGAGGACTGGAGGCAGCTGCTGCAGCAGTACCGGCAGGAGACGGAAGACTATCAGCGGCTTCGGCAGGAGCGCTGTGCGTTGGAAAACCGGCTGGAAGCTCAAAAGTGCATGCTGGAAAACCAGCGCCAGTCTCTGTGCGGCAGCCAGACCCCTCAGAAGGTTCTGGAACTCTGGCAGCAGGTGATTTCCCGGTGGGAACGGTATTCTGCTGCCCGGCGGGAACTGGAATATACGGAAAAGTATCTGAATGCCCTGCAGTCTATGGTTAAAAAACCGGTACGGCCTGCCATGGAGGATGCGTTGACCTACAGCAGACAGGATACACAGCGCCTGATAACGGACACCCAGGCAGAGCAGCAGCGGCTGCTGAACCGGTTGGGCCAGTACCAGGGACGGATGGAATCGCTGGGGGAACGGGATGCCCTGTGCCTCCGGCTGGAAGCGGTACAGCAGCAGATCGGCAAACTGGAAGCGATGTACCAGGCAGCCAGCCTGGGCCTGGAAACACTGAACCAGGCCCGGCAGGAGCTGCAGCGGCGGTTTGCACCCCGGATATCCAAACGTGCCCAGGAACTGCTGGGACAGATGACCGGGGGACGGTATGACCGGCTGAATCTCAGCCAAGAGCTGTCCCTGCTGGCGGGTGCCCGGCAGGAGGATACCCTGCGGGATGTTCTGTGGCGCAGTGACGGAACGGTGGATCAGCTGTATTTTGCCCTGCGTCTGGCAGTGGCGGAGGAGCTGACTCCGGAGGCGCCACTGATCCTGGATGATGCCTTTGTCCGCTTCGACGATATCCGCCTGAAAGCGGCGCTGGAGATCCTCCGGGAAGAGGCCCGGCACAAACAGGTGATCCTGTTTACCTGCCAGAGCCGGGAAAAAGATATTTTGCGGTGAAAAATGAGCCTGTCCCAATGGGACAGGCTCAAAATTTATATCGGGTTTCTGGTTATGCCTTTTCCAGAGCCAGGGTTCTGGTGGTCAGGTCGCAGACTTCGGTAGGTCCGAAGTACTGGATGGCACCGGGGTAGGTGAAGCAGGTTTCGACTGCCCACTCGGCACGGTGCTCAGCGAAGAACTTGAAGGGAGCACCCTCCAGCTCTACCAGAGCCTTGCGGATAACGGGCTTATCGGCACCGTGACGGCGCTCGATGTTCATCATCTTGGTGATGGGCATGCCACCTGCGACCCACTCTTCAGCGGGAGCCTGCAGGTTGGAAACCTTGGACAGGTAACCAGTGTAGCCGTACTGGATCAGCATAGCAGCGTTGTAGCCCAGGGAGTAGCAATAGTCAGCATCGAAGTTGGAGGGGAAAGCGCAGCGGCCTTCGTAGCC
>JAFSAP010000052.1 GCA_017440925.1 Oscillospiraceae bacterium
CCCAGCTTGCCGCCGATGGGAGACAGCAGGGTAATGCCCAGGGAAATGCACAGGCCAACCAGACCTGCATAGCTCATGCCATCCAGACGCTGCAGAATGGGGGGAACCAGAGTCATCAGTGCCAGACCGTAGCAGGCAACGGCAACGGTCAGCATGATGGCGCCAAACTGTACAAGGTTCTTTTTACCCTTGGGCAGCGGGATAATGGCGGTGGAATTTTCGTTTGCCATAATTGGTAACTCTCCTAACTTCTTTAATTTGAAATGCCGTGAGACATTTTCTTACTTGTTGTTCTTCAGCCACTCAGTTGCGCAGTGGGCGTAGCAGGCGGCGCCCATGGGGCACACATCCTCGTTGAACTGAACCTTGGGGTTGTGGGCAGGTGCCAGGCCCCGGTCATCCAGGAAACCTGCAGACAGGTACATGAAGGTGCTGGGGATCCGCTCAGCGATGGAAGCGAAGTCCTCGGAAGCGGAGGCGGAAATGCCGGGATAGGGCATGGCGCCGGGGATACCCATGGCAGACATATATCCCACAAACTCACCCGTCAGCTTGGGATCACACACCAGAGGTGCCACACCGGATGGACGCTCGATCTCCACGGTGCCGCCGTAGACAGCCGCAGTCTTCTCGGCAACTTCCTGCATACGGCGGACCAGCAGTTCCCGGGAAGCCTTATCATTGGAGCGGATGGTGCCTTCCAGAACGGCAGACTCGGGGATGATGTTGGGGGCAGAACCGGCGTTAAACTTGCCGATGGTCAGAACGTTTGCCTTGGCAGGATCCACTTCCCGGGCAATGAGGGATTCCAGACCCATATAGATATGGGCAGCGATATTGATGGGATCGATGCCGGAATGGGGGTAAGCACCGTGGGAGCCCTTGCCATGGACTGTGATTTTGAAGCCGTCCACAGAGAACATCATGGTACCGGTGGCATTGTACATATAAATACCCACAGGCATCTTGCCAGAGGTGACATGGTAGGCCAGAGCAGCATCGGGAACAGGATTCTCCAGAATGCCGTTTTCGATCATGTCCTTTGCGCCCTCGAAAGTCTCTTCCGCAGGCTGGAACATGAACTTGACGGTACCTTCCAGATTTGCTTCGTTTTCCTTCAGCATTTTGGCAGCGGTCAGCAGCATGGCAACATGGAAGTCATGGCCGCAGGTGTGTGCTTCGGTGCCGGTGGGGCAAGCAAAGTCCAGACCGGATTCCTCTGCCATGGGAAGGGCATCCATATCGGCCCGCAGCAGCAGGCACTTACCACTCTTACCGACGGTAGCAGTAACACCGTGGCCGCAGGGCTTGG
The DNA here is from genome assembly GCA_017440925.1 of Oscillospiraceae bacterium. GTDB lineage: Bacteria > Bacillota > Clostridia > Oscillospirales > Oscillospiraceae > Faecousia. The sequence continues at coordinate 1,313 of JAFSAP010000052.1, forward strand.
CATCGATGCCCAGCTTCTTCAGTTCTTCCAGAACATAGGCCTGGCCCTTGGGCATATTCAGACCGATTTCTGCATTGACATGGAAGAACCGGCGGTGAGCGATGGTTTCTTCCTTCAGGGCAAGGGCTCTTTCATAATAGTTCATAAGCAGCATCCTTTCGTTGTTCCTGTAACAGATAATTATGGTATATTTATGGAATACTGTATTCAGTATATCAGCAATGGAAATAATCGTCAACATCACTTCCGAAATTCTACGATAAATCAAAAAACCGAAACAGGTCTTTGTGAAAAATCAACAATCGCATATGCAGCAAAAACGCTTCCACAGAAAATGGAAGCGTTTTTTGAATTTAGGGAATATGAACATCAAAATCCAGCGCATATATCTGGATCGGGCGGCCCCGGGAATGGCTGGTCTGGGTATAAACCGGTTTTGCTGCACCGCCCTTGCACAGGTTGAGCATAATGCGGTTTGCATTGCGTACGGTGGTATCCATCTGTCTGGCCAGCTCCTGGGTCGTGATTTTATCCGAGCCGGTGCTTCGCATGATGGAGATCAGCTTTTGAATCGTCATAGCAGAAAGATTGCACTGTTTTGCGATCTTGCCCACATCCGGTAAAGACAGGGGAGAAATGACCATCCGCTTTTCAGAATTCAGCGGCCCGATCAATGTGCCGTTGCTGTCAACCAAAAAAGACTTTCCAACGATTTTTGCTTCCTTGGATGCAACCTGAACATTGTTCATGGCGTGGGAGATCGTGGTGCCGACACCGTATCCCACTGCTACGGAAAAATCCAGAGAATCCTCCAGATGTGATGAGATCTGGCAGTTTTGAAATTCATTTGTGAGAAAGTGAAGGATCTGCATGGATGTGATCAATGTACAGCAGCTTTGGGTTTTCTGCAAAACACAATCAATCAAATTTTCATGAATGTATTGCTGCAGGCAATCGTGCAGCCGCTGCATCTGCTCCGGATACTCTGCCGTGCTGTGACGGGGAAATGCCTGAATGATGGCGGGATGATTCTCATGGAGATGATTCAATTCGATTCTTATCAGCGCATCATTGACCAGCCTTTTCAGATGGCCATCCGAAATAAAGGGGCAGCGGAATGGGATACCACGTTCCTGAAGCGCCGGAACGATACTGGCATAAAGGCACAGCACCATATCGATGCTCTTTTGATCCCAGAGAGAGAGGATCCGATCCAGGATGATCTGCTCCAGACTGCTACCGTCCCGGCCTGCAGCAGATTCGGTCAGCTTTTTGTTCCGGCCGATGATGGGCGCCATGCTGTCAAGCTTCAGAAAATCCACAACGGAATATCCGCAGTCCAGAGGAACCAAAAAATCTACAGCGATCCGCTGAAAGTCCAGATTCTGCAGTTCAATGGCCATCCGCAGGATATCCCGGTGGAGGGCATCCGAGTCGACCTGATAGGCAACAACCTGCTTCTGGTTTTTGGGGTATTTCATATCGATCCTGTGCTTGGCGCTGGTGCCGGTCACAAATACCGCATCGTAAGCATCCGCATACTGATCATACACTTGCGTGATATGGTCGAAATTATCGTAAGCAACCACTTTTGTCCCGCAGCCCAAATTCAACCGGCTCAGTGCATTGACGGTAGGCTGGAAGAAATAGTGGTTGGTCAGAAACAGAAGTTTTATTGGCATGAGAACACCCCCACGGTATTATACCGAATAGTGTTCTAAAATTCAATAGAGTATTCCGAAAAATATCGGATTGCTTAGATTTGACTGTGCTTTTTTGTAGCAAATAACGAAATGCCATTATGCCTGTTGAAAAAGA
>JAFSAP010000053.1 GCA_017440925.1 Oscillospiraceae bacterium
CGACATCACCAGAAAGAAGAAGCTGCTGGAAAAGCAGAAGGAAGGCAAGAAGCGGATGCGTACCTTCGGTACCGTTGCAGTTCCTTCCGAAGCCTTTATGGCTGTCCTCAAACTGGACGAAGACTAAATTTCAGTGTGGAGTGTGAAGTGTGGAGTTAAGATATAGCCTTCGGCTGTATTTTAATCCATCTGCGAAGCAGATACATTCACTCCTAACTCCACACTCCTAACTCCTCACTCTGAGAAACCGGAGGTTTCTGAATGCCTATCTTAACCAAACGTCAAAACAAGACCCCTCTGGGGTTATATATCCATGTGCCCTTCTGCCGCAGCAAATGCCAGTACTGCGACTTCTACTCCCTGGCCTGCAAGGATGACAAGCTGATGGACGGCTATCTGGACGCTGTCTGCGCCCATGTCAAGGAAGCCGGTGCCCTGGCTCCCAATTACAAGGTGGACACCATCTACTTCGGCGGCGGCACCCCCAGCTTTTTCGGTGCCGACGGCATTGCCACCATTCTGGCCACCATCCGCCGGAATTTCGATGTGGACAACGCCGCCGAGATCACCCTGGAATGCAATCCCGATTCCGTCAATGACCGGATGCTGCACCGGATGCGGGCCGAAGGTGTGAACCGCATTTCCCTGGGTATCCAGTCCGATGACGACGATCTGCTGAGCAAACTGGGCCGCCCCCACAACTATGCCCAGGCCGTTTCCGCCTACCAGCGGATCCGGAAGGCCGGCTTCAAGAACGTCTCCGTGGATCTGATGTACGGCCTGCCCGGCCAGACCCTGCGCACCTGGCAGGAGACACTGGATCATGTGCTGCGGCTGCTGCCGGAGCATGTCAGCTGCTACGGCCTCAAGGTGGAAGAGGGCACACCTTTCCACGAATACAAGGAAATGCTCAATCTGCCCGATGACGATCTGCAGGCCGATATGTACCTGGCCGCTGTGGAAATGCTCCGCAGCCGGGGCTACCGCCACTATGAGATCTCCAACTTCGCCCGGAAGGGCCTGTACTCCCGCCACAACATGAAATACTGGACCGGCGGCGAATACCTGGGCTTCGGCCCCAGCGCCTCTTCCGACTTTGCAGGCAAGCGGTTCGTCCTGTCCCGGGATCTGCAGAGCTACATCACCGGCATCCGGGATGGCGGCGAAGTGATGGAAGATGTCCAGGAGATCCCCCTGCGGGAACGGGCCGGCGAATATCTGATGCTGCGGCTGCGCACCCACCACGGCATCGTAGCCGATGAATATGAGCGCAAATTCCTGCTGCCTTTTGCACCGCTGCAGGAGGTTCTGGGAAAATACTCCCAGCTGGGTTACACCGATGTGAATGACGAAGGCCGCTGGCATCTGACCGCCAAGGGATATCTGATTTCCAATACCATCATCTCCGAACTGCTGATGGCCCAGGATGAATCCCAGCCCATGAGCCGGTTCTAATAAAATACCAAACCGCCCGGTGGAATCCCCACCGGGCGGCTCGTCTTTTCACAGATAATGTTCCTTTCTTGTACCAGACAAGAAAGGAACCAAAGAAACTGGCATAGGAGAGGCGCTGAGTCGATTGCTCCCGCAATCGAAGACGCCCTCTCCTATGTACCTCTCCCGTCCCGCATCGCCACAACTACCCAGCAACTTAACGACCGAAAATTTCAGACGTATGGTCTTACCATTGGCGGCTGTTCCACGCCCGCCGCCCTGCCGAGATCGGAATCTCCGACTTTCCAGCAGAAAATCGGGACATTTTCTGCTGGAACAGGATCTAGGCTAAGGTGCTCCAGAGCCTGCGGCGATGCGGGACGGGGGTTTCCAAAGGGGGCGTCTTTGGCGCGCGGGAGCGCGACAACTCAGCGCCCCTTTGGCCTGTTCTTTTGGTACTTTTCTTGCAGGAGCAAGAAAAGTACATAACGTACTCATTGAGAAGAAAACAATTCCTCCAATGTGCCGAAGCGGTAGCCCATGGCCTTCCACTTTGTCAAAAGCTCGTCCAGGATTTCCGCATTGGTGGATGATGTGGAGTGCAGCAGCACCACCGCACCGTTATGGGTCCGGGGCAGCAGCTTGGAAAAGGCCTGCTCCGCCGTTGGCTGGGCATCATTGTTCCAGTCCACGTAGGCAAGGCTCCAAAACACTGTTTTGTACCCCAGTTCCTTTGCCATTTTCAGGTTTTCCTCGCTGTAGATCCCCTGGGGCGGACGGTAAAACTTCGGCATGTCCAGTCCGGTGGTTTCCTTATACAGCGTTTCCAGATCCAGCAGTTCTTTGGAAAATGCCTCTTTGCCGGACAGTCTGCTCATATCCGGATGGTGCATGGTATGGTTGGCAACGGTATGTCCCTCCGCTGCCATTCTTCTCACCAGGTCGGCATTTTTCTCAATGTAATTGCCTACCAGGAAAAAAGCAGCTTTCACCTCCTGCTTTTTCAGAGTATCCAGAATTTTCTCCGTGCAGCCATTTTCGTAGCCTGCATCGAAGGTCAGATACAGCACCTTGTCCTGCGTATCCCCGATATATGCCGCATCGTACTGCTTCAGCTGCTCCGGCCCGGCATTGCCCACAGGGGCTGTCCCCTCCTGCCGGAAGCTGAGGCCCCAGTTTCCCGTTTCCAGCGTGCTGCTTCGGAATACATGAAACCCCAGCACCGCAGCGCAGGCCAGCGCCGCTGCCGCAAGATACAGATCCCGTTTGCGCATAAAAAATCCCCTCCCTTTGGCACATCCTATGCCAAACAGGAGGGGAATATTTTCTTATCTTCCGCCGTGGAGGTATTTTCTGTCCCAGTCCAGGTCATATAGCTTGCTGCCCCGCTCCATGGTGCAGCCATGGAACAGGTCATCTGCCAGCTCCTTCAGGGTTTCCGCAGGCTCCAGGCATTCGATGTAAAATTCGGGCAGGGCTTTTTCCCCCAGCTTGGCGCCCAGAATGGCACCGGTGAGGGCACCCACTGCGGCCGACCTTCCGGAATGGTTCACCGCCACGATCATGGCCCGGTCAAAATCGCCGTCACAGACCAGACTGGCATAGACCGCTCCCGCCAGCGCCTCGGCAGCATTGCCGCAGCGCAGCTTTTCCATGACCTCCACCGCTGACAGGTTCCGGGAGCCGGCATAGGTGATGGCGTTGCGCACCTGGTTGCAGATATCATAGGCCTGGCTGTACTGGTGGCCGAATTCCTCCCGGATATCCCGCATGGCGTGGGCATACACGGATTTTAAGGGTGCGTCCGGCTTGCGCAGGATGCAGGTGATGATATGGGCCACCATAGCGCCGGTGAGAAAAGCCGTGGGGCTTCCATGGGTCAGCGCAACGGCCTCCGCACCCAGGCGGTTGATCTCCGTCAGCTGGATCCGGTGCCGGTGGAAAAACAGGCCCACACCTACAGCGGAGGTCAGACTGCCGGGCTGGGAATAGGCGGTTTTGGGTTCTTCGGGAGAGCCCAGATTGTCCCGTTCCAGAATTTCCAGCATCCGGGTATCCATGCAGTGCCGGCGGCACAGTTCGCTTTGGCCCATCAGCCAGCAGTGGTACTGGGTAGGCCGTCCCCAGGAACGCTGGGACATGGCCCATTCCCGGCTGGAAAGGGCGATGTACTTCACAAAAGGCGCCATCCGGCCCATCATCTGGCCCCGGGTCAGGCCCAGCAGCAGTCCGTTGCAGGTGAAAGCCGCCAGCTGGGTATAGGAGGTGACATCGGCATAGCCGTTGCAGAGGTCATAGCCCAGCAGACCGTTGGGGCCATAGTCTTCCTGGATCTCCGGCCAGCTGCGGCTGTCCACGGTGTAACCCATGGCATCGCCCACGGCCAGGCCCAAAAGACAACCCCGGTAGGATGCCTGCTTCATATGTCGTCCTCCTTTTCTTAATTCTGATTGGATAAAGGATCATTTGCTGCACCGGGGCCGCACCGCGCCAGTACCGCAAAGGATCCATTCCCTTCTATTGTTTTTTATTATATCTGTCAGCCGGAAAAAAGGCAAGCACAATTACAGCCATTCCGGCAGGCGGTGCAGGGCGGCTTCCAGCGCTGCCTCATCCAACACGGAGTAGTTTACCAGGAAACAGTGCCTGTCCTCCCCGGCGGGCAGGTGGTAGTATTCGCTCAAGGCCTTCACCCGGATGCCGGAGGCTGCCAGACGGGCCGTCAGCTCCCCATCGGAGAGGGGGGTATCCACCTTCACCAGAAAATGCAGTCCCGCATCCTGCTCCAGAATGGTGATCTTATCCGCAAACGGGCTGTTCTCCAAAAGGCTGACCACCCGGTTGCGGCGGCTTTTATAGAATTTCCGCATCCGGTTGATGTGCTTTTCAAAATGTCCCCGGCTCAGAAACCTTGCCAGGGTAAACTGCTCAAAACTGGCCACGGTACAGCTGTAAAAGCCCAGGGTCTGCCGGAACTGCTGCATGAGGGCAGGGGGCAGCACCAGATAGCTGATACGGATGGAGGGCGCCAGGGTTTTGGAAAAAGAATTCATGTAAATGACCCGCTGGCTGTCCAGGCTCTGCATAGCGGGCATGGGGTGAGCGTCGAACCGGAATTCGGAATCGTAGTCATCCTCAATGATCCAGCCGTTTTGCTGCTTGGCCCAGTTCAGCAGCTCCAGCCGCCGCTGCACCGGGGTCACCAGGCCCGTGGGGAAGTGATGGGAGGGAGAAAAATGGAGCACCTGGGCGTTCTTCAACCCATCCGGCCGGACACCCCGGCTGTCCATGGGGGCCGAAATACAGCGGACACCGCCGGCAGCATAGATCTTGCGGATCTTGCCGTAGCCCGGTTCTTCCACAGCGTAGGTCTTGTCCCGGCCCAGCAGCTGGATCAGCAGATTGTAAAGAAAATCGGTGCCTGCACCGATGAGAATATTGTCCGGATCTGTTTCCATGCCCCGGAAAGCCGCCAGATGGTCGGCAATGGCCTGCCGCAGCTCCGGAATGCCCTGGTGGGGCAGGGGTTGCAGCAGCTTCTCTCCGTAGTCCAGCATGACCTCCCGCTGGAGGCGGCTCCAGACAGAAAAGGGGAAATGCTCTGTACCGGTTCGGGTCAGATCCAGCAGCGGTTTGGGCAGTTCCTCCCGTTTTTCCGGGGATGCTGCCGTTTCCCGGGGAACGGGCCGCTCCACTGCCTCCACAAAGTAGCCCACCTTTTCCCGGGAACAGATGTAGCCCTCCGCCAGAAGCTGGTTATAGGCCGCTTCCACGGTGATTTTACTGACCTCCAGATGGGAAGAAAGGGCCCGCTTGGAGGGCAGCTTTTCCCCGGGCTTCAATGCCCCGGACAGAATATCGCCCCGGATACAGCGGTAAAGCGCCTCATAAAGGGGCACCCCCGGGGATTTTTTCAGTTCATAGGTTAACATAACATCACCATCTAAAATACTTTATATGGTAACACGGCAATGTTACTTTCTTGTCTCTGAACAAGAAAGTAACCAAAGAACTCAGCTTAAGGGGGCGCTACGGGGTAAATGCGCCCCCCTTAAGAATCCCCCCGCCGCATCGCCAATACATTGCGCAGATTCGTAGGCAGTAATTTTCAAGCAGAAAATCGGAACATTTTCTGCTTGAACAGGATCTAGGTTAAGGTGCTCCAGGGCCTATGGCGATGCGTGCCGAGGGTTTCCAAAGGGTGGTGCTCCGCGCAGCGAATCAAAATAACTATGATTGCCGGGGGCAATCATACCATAACTTATGGCTTTGCTTGCGGTGTGCGAAGCCATGCCTTGTGCTGAGCAAGCAACTCAGCATCCCTTTGGTCTGCTTCTTTTGGTACTTTTCTTGCAGAAGCAAGAAAAGTACATTACACCACTCGCCTTGGTAAGCCATCTTTACGCTCCCAGAGGATCAGCAGGCTGCCGTTTTTTACGGCAATCTCTGCTTCCTCCCTGGTGAAATGATTGCTGACCCCCAAGGGAAAACCCGCTGTCAGCGTTCCGTTTTCCAGGGGATAGTATAATCCCCGCAGGGTCACCCCATGGGCATCGGCACCCATGCAGAACACGGAAACCGTGCCGCTGCAGCCTGCCGGGAAGGAAAGGCTGCCGTTTTTCACCACCGCCGCCAGGGTGTTTATCCCTGCCAGAATGCCGAAAGCGCCTCTGTCCGCCAGAAACTGAAGGGTTTGAAAATTGGCAACGGTATGGTCAAGCCGGGGGCCATCCAGACTGCCGTACAGCAGAAATTCCCGGAATCCCAGGGAAAGTCCCCGGCGCACCGCCAGCATGGCATCGGTATCATCCTTTTCCACCGGAAATACATTGGCCCCTGCCGGGGTATAGCCCAGGGAATCGAAATCTCCCAGGATCTCATCCGGCACAATGCCCAGTTTTTCCGTATGCCGCACTCCGCCATCGGCGGCAATGACATGATCCGCCCTCCGGATGGGCTGCAAAAGTGCGTCGAATTCCGCCGCACAGAATATGATACAAGTTCCCATATGGTTTCCCCTTTTCGTAATTGCCCCCATTTTACCACAACCGCCGGGAAAGAAAAAGCCGGAATGCAAAAAATCCACGGGATTTTCCCGTGGATCTTTTTACCGGCGCAGCCTGGGGGCTGTCCATTTTTCAATTTCCATCCGGCGGTACCGGGAGTCGATGATATCTGCCGTGTTGGCGATCATCTCTGCCCATTCCTCCGCGGTGTGCCGTCCCTGGACACGGGAGATCAGATAGGGGCACTGCTCCAGCTTTATGCTGCCGAATTTTTTGGCGAAGGGATGGATGACGCCCAGCGCCAGCGCAAAGGGCACCATGTTGAAGAAGTAATCCGGATCGGTCTTCATCAGCCGGTGGATATCCTCCTTGGAAATGTTCTTCAGATAGTGCCGCAGGCCCAGGATGTGACCGGCATCCAGCCGTCCCACATCGCTGCGGCGGCCGCCGTAGGCAGCAAAATAGCCGAAAGCCAGCTGGCCCAGAGCAGAGCACAGCGGGATGATCCACTGGCCGCAGAGGATACCCAGAAGGATCCACAGCAGGATGCACACCAGGCCGATATACACCCGGGTCTTGCCCCGCAGGTGGGTACGGTAGGCGATCTCGTGGATCTGCCAGGCAGAAACGGCACCCACCACCACCAGGATGATGGACAGAACCGTCTGCAGGAAGCCTACCGTGGTCATATTCATGGCGATGCAGACACCGCAGATCATATGAACACCGCAGCCCAGGGCCCGGAAAATTTTGGTATTGCCGGAATTGGGCCGAACCAGGTTCCGCTCACCGGGGATCATGGCAAAGACCTTCCGGCTGAGCTTGGCATACTGGTAGCTGGTGGCATCCACAGAACGGCGGTTCGCAAAGAGCATTTTATAGCACTTGACCTCAAAGGGACTGCGCTCGTTGCCCATGTCCATCCGCTTGTGGACCATGACCCGGGCACCCTCCCGGTGGATCAGGACATAGCCCAGCTGGGCCCAGTTGAAGATCATCATGGTCAGATCGCCGCCGGCCAGGGTCAGATGGGCGCCCAGCTCACCGGCGGTGACACCCTCGGGCGGGGTAACGCTGCGGCGGCGGATCAGCGGCCAGGTGCGCAGGAACAGCAGCCAGTACAGCAGGGCCACACCGGCGCACACCAGCATGGGCACCACCTCCGGGTTGCCTTCCCGGATGTAGGTGCTGACCGTGGGGAACATTTCCTGGGGAACCACCATGGTCATAAGAATGGCTTCGTGGTCATTCAGGGGCTGGTTGCTGGAACCGGTGAGCATATTCTTGTCCACCCGGGAATCCAGTGCGGCATCGATGCCGGTCTGCTGGTAGATGCTGGTGAAGGTGGGATAGTATTTGATGTTGTCCGGCATGGTGATAATGAAGCTGAAGTTACTTACCGGAAGCTGAAAACTGTTCAGCAGGGGCAGTTCCAGCTGCAGGTACAGCTCTCCCTTTTCCCCCTTCACTGCCCGGACAGCACCGGGGATATTATAGGTGACGGCAAAGGTGGTATCGCCGGCGATATCGCCGATGACACGGCTCACATCGATCTCAATGGCACTATCTGTCTTGTTGGTGCGGGCCATACTGCCGTTCAGGGCAACATCCGTGGCATTGGCAGGTACCGGGTAGGACAGGCTGTCCATGGGAGAATCCAGATGCAGCTGTACCGTGGTGGACACGATGCAGTCGCCATCGTTGGTGACGGTAATGATGCTGTCCACCTTGGAGGCGACGCTTTCTGCGGAAACCGGCAGCACAAGACTGCCTGCCAGCAAAGCGATGCAAAGCAGCAGCATCCACACTTTTCGCATCCGGTCACTCCCTTTCTGTAAAAATAGGTAATTCATCTGGTTATTTTACCATAACCACGGTGTAATTGCAAGGAAAAAGCATTGAATGATTGTTTTTATGAACACAATCATCGGGGCTGCCACCTCTCCTGTGTAGTAAGTGTCCGTATACTGCTTTGCAGTAACGGTCACTAAGCCTTTACACAAGGGAGGCTTTGATGCAGTGCAGACAGGATGTCTTATTTCTTCTTTCTGGCATCCTTCAGCCGGGTACGGGTGGTGGGACGCTGCACCTTGTTGGGCAGAAAGCGGTCATTGATCCTGCCCATCAGCGCCCGGATGTTGAGGCTCTGGGGGCAGACATGGCTGCACATATCGCAGCCGACACAGCGGTCAGCGCCCCGCTCCAGGGCGCGGTAAGCTTCCTCCGCGCCTTCCTTGCCCTCCAGAACATCATTATAGGCAGAAAAGACTTTGGGAATATCGATTTTGCCGTAGCAGCCGTCCACGCAGTACCGGCAGCCGGTGCAGGGGATCCGGGTCTGGGCCTGGTAAATGGAGCGGACACGCTCAATGGTCTGCTCTTCTTCATAGCTGAGTTTTTGGAAATCCCGCATAAAGGATACATTGTCCTGCATCTGCTCCATGCTGCTCATGCCGGACAGAACCATGCAGACTTCCGGAAGGCTGGCGGCATAGCGGATGGCATAGCTGGCAGGGCTGCCGGCAGTCATCTCCTTTAACGCTGCCTCCGGCAGATTCACCAGCGTGCCGCCCTTGACAGGCTCCATAACCATGACGGGCTTGCCGTGCTTTTTGCAGACCTCGTAGCACTTCCGGGACTGAACCTTGGGGTCATTCCAGTCCACATAATTGATCTGCAGCTGTACAAATTCCAGTTCCGGCACTTCCGTCAGGATCTTGTCCAGGACCCGCGCACTGTCGTGGAAGGACATGCCCATGTGGCGGATCTTTCCTTCCGCCTTCAGCTGTTTGACGATATCGTAGGCATGCAGTTCCTTGAACCGCTCATGGCGAAGGCCGGAATTGGCATGGATCAGGTAGAAGTCGAAATAGTCCACGCCGCAGCGTTCCAGCTGGCTTTCAAAGAGGGGCAGGATCTCCTCCTCTTTTTCAAACTGGGTGATGGACAGCTTATCCGCCAGCACATAGCGCTCCCGGGGATAGCGGCTGGTGAGGCAGGTCTTAAGGGCCGCTTCGCTGTTGCCGCTGTGGTAGGGCCGGGCAGTGTCAAAATAGTTGAAGCCGGCCCCCAGAAAGCAGTCCACCATTTCTGTCACCTGGGCAAGGTCGATCTGGTCATCCATGGTGGGAAACCGCATGCAGCCGAAGCCGAAATTCTTTTGGATCTCCGGAAAAAAGGGATTCATAGGTTACCTCCCGTTTTCTTTTTATCATAACGGAAAAGAGACCGAAAGTAAAGCGGAAACCCTGACCGTTCCTTATAAATCAGGCTGTAGGGGAGGGTCTTGACCCTCCCCTACAGAGCATATCCCCAAAAAGTTTCCCTTTATATTGACATTCTTTCTCATTTTTGTATAATAAAACTATATTGATCTGACACCGAAATTACGGATTGAGGCGGAAGATACAGTTCCAACGAAATAACCTTACCCGCTTTATGCAATGGCACCACATTAAAAATCGTTGTCATTCCGAGCCAGTGCGCACACTGGCGTGGGAATCCCCATCTTAAGAAGGAGATTGCACCTAAAGGTATTCCCTTTGGTCCCACGTCGGCCTGCGGCCTCCTCGCAATGACATGCTATTGCGGGTGTTTTGGCATACCTTCTGGAAGCTGCATCGTTTCGCCGGTGCAGCTTTATTTTTTACCTTTGGAGGAGATCAAATGGAAACAAGAGTGGCCGTCATCAGTATCATCATCGAAGATCCGGAAGCCGTGCAGGCCGTCAATGACCTGCTGCACCAGTTCAGCGAATTCATCATCGGACGGATGGGTATCCCCTACCGGGCCAAGGGCATCAGCATCATTTCCATCGCCATAGATGCGCCCCAGGACAAGATCAGCGCCCTTTCCGGCAAGATCGGCAGACTTCCCGGCGTTACCGCCAAGGCTGCCTACTCCAAGTGACCGCCTATGAAAACAGGACATTTCAGCGCCAGATGGTGCATCCTTCTGTGGATCCTCCCGGTGGCAGTTGGCCTGCTGGCCCTGGGCATCGGACGGGTATCCATTCCGGCGGCACAGGTTTTCGCCGCCATTGCCGATGTTTTCACCGGCAGTCAGACCGTCCCCCAGCTGACCCGGATGACCCTGTGGAACCTGCGGCTGCCCCGGATTTTACTGGCAGCCCTGGCAGGAGCGGGCCTGTCCGTTGCCGGCTGTGCGTTTCAGAGTTTATTTGCCAATCCTCTTGCCACGCCGGATACCCTGGGTGTCGCCAGCGGTGCCAGCTTCGGCGCGGCATTGGGTCTGCTTCTGGGCTTTGACCTGGCAGGCGTACAGCTGACGGCCCTTGCCATGGGCGCAGCAGCGGTGGGCCTTACCTGGCTGGCTGGCTCCGGCAAGCGCAAGGGCCTTTCCTCCATCGTTCTGGCGGGTATTATGATGGGCTCTTTGTTCAATGCCCTGGTATCCCTGGTGAAATTCATGGCGGACGAAGAATCCCAGCTGCCTGCCATCACCTACTGGCTCATGGGCGGGCTGAACAACGCCGACTACAAAACTCTGCTGCTGGGAGCGCCTCCCATTCTGGCGGGTATCGCCCTGCTGTTTCTGCTGCGGTGGCGGATGAACCTGCTGCCCCTCAGCGAGGATGAGGCCCGGGCCTCCGGTGTCAACATCGGTGTCCTGCGGGGCATTACGGTGATCTCGGCCACCATGATCACCGCCTCCTGCGTTTCCATGTGCGGCCAGGTGGGCTGGGTGGGCCTGCTGATCCCCCACATGTGCCGGATGAAATTCGGCAGCAACCACCTGTCTTTGCTGCCTGCCTCCATCAGCTTCGGCGCAGCCTTCCTGATCATCGTGGATACGGTGGCCAGAAGCGCCTCTGCCCAGGAGATCCCCATTTCCATCCTCACCGCCATCATCGGCGCGCCGTTCTTTATTGCGCTGATGCGAAAGACCGGGGGGTGGAGCCTGTGAACATAACCGTAAGAAACGGCAGCTTCTTCTACCAGAAGGACACGCCCATTTTTAAAGACATCTGCTTTTCCGCCGGTGCCGGGGAGATCGTGGCCATTCTGGGCCCCAACGGCGCGGGAAAGACCACATTGCTTCGCTGCATCACCGGCATGCTGAAATGGCGCAGCGGCGAGAGCCTGCTGGACGGAAAATCCATCCACACCATGTCCTCCAAGGAGCTTTGGAGCAGGATCGCCTATGTGCCCCAGGCCAAGAGTGCATCCTCGGCCTACACCGCCTTTGAAACGGTACTCCTGGGCCGCAGCAGCCATCTGAATGCTTTTTCCGCCCCCAAACAGGCCGATCTGGAAAAGGCGAAGGAAGTGATGGAGCTGCTGGGCATCTTCCATCTGGCAGATAAAAAATGCAACGCCATCAGCGGCGGCGAGCTGCAGATGGTGCTCATCGCCAAGGCCCTGGCCTCCGACCCCAGGGTGCTGATCCTGGACGAGCCGGAATCCAACCTGGACTTCAAAAATCAGCTCATCGTGCTGGACACCATGACCCGTCTGGCTGAAAGCGGCATGACCTGCATTTTCAACACCCATTATCCTGCCCACGCCCTGCAGCGCTCCCACAAGGCCCTGCTCCTGTCCCGGGGCGGCGACTATGTTTTCGGCGCCACATCTGCCGTGGTAACCAGGGAGAATATCCGCAAAGCCTTCGGCGTGGAGGCGGTCATCGGGGAAATCGAGACCCCCGGCAACATTCTGCAAAATGTGATCCCGCTGCAGATCAGCGAATCCATGCCGGAGGCACCGGAAGAGGATGTCCGCAGCATTGCCACCATCACCATCATTGCCGGTTCCAACCACATGTCTGATAGGATCAACGGTCTTTTGCACGAATACAACCACCTGATGATCGGCCGCATGGGTATGCCCTACCGGGAATGCGGACTGTATCTCATCACCGTCACCCTGGACGGCAAGCGTTCCGCCATACAGGAGCTGTCCCACCGGCTGACCATCCTGCCCGACGTAAGTGTGAAAACCACCTTCGCCAAGGGGCAGTTCTGAGAACATACCTGTGCAAGGACGGCCATCCTGGCCGCTCGCGGGCGGGTTGAAAACCCGCCCCTACCATGAAACGAAAACGAAGGGAGAACCAACATGACCAACCTTCAGCGCATTGACCTGCTGCACGCACAGCACCATCTGGAAAAATCCCAGTGGGTGCAGCTGTTTTCCACCTGGACAAAAGAAGATCTGAACTATGCCATGGAACTGGCAAGGGAGATCACTGTGAACCGGTTTGGAAAGAAGATCTACTTCCGCGGCATTGTGGAATTTTCCAACATCTGCAAAAATGACTGCTACTACTGCGGTATCCGCTGCGGCAATAAAAAGGTATCCCGGTACCGGCTAACAGAGGAGGATATCCTCTGCTGCTGCGCCGAGGGCTACGAGGCCGGTTTCCGCACCTTCGTATTGCAGGGCGGCGAGGATGGCTGGTTTACCGATGAGCGGATGTGCCGGATCATCCGCGCCATCAAGGAAAAATACCCCGACTGCGCTGTGACCCTTTCCCTGGGAGAACGGAGCCGGGAAAGCTATGAAACCATGTTCCACGCCGGCGCCGACCGGTATTTGCTGCGGCACGAAACCGCCGACGATGCCCATTACCGCATCCTGCATCCCGAAAGCCTGTCCCTTGCCAACCGGATGCAGTGCCTGAAGGATCTGAAAGAGATCGGCTACCAGACCGGCTGCGGCATTATGGTGGGGTCCCCCGGTCAGACACCCCAGACCCTTGCCAAGGATTTCCTGTTTATGCAGGAATTCGATCCCCAGATGGTGGGCATCGGCCCCTTCCTGCCCCATAAGGACACCCCCTTCAAGGACGAAACCGCAGGAAGCGTGGATCTGACACTGTTCTGTCTTGCTTTAAGCCGCATTCTGCTGCCCCAGGTGCTGATGCCCTCCACCACCGCCCTGGGGACGGTGGAAGACGAGGGACGGAAAAAGGGCGTTCTGGCAGGCTGCAATGTCATCATGCCGAACCTCTCTCCCCTGGAAGTGCGGAAAAAATACATGCTCTATGACAACAAGGCCGGTACCGGCCTCACCGCCGCAGAAGGCATCGCCATATTGCGGCGGCAAATGGAAGAGATCGGCTACGAAGTGGTCGTCGGAAGAGGCGACTTCAGAAAGGAGTGCGAAAAATGATCAAGTTGGCTGTTTACGGAAAGGGCGGCATCGGCAAATCCACCACCGTTTCCAACCTGTCCGCCGCCCTGGCGGATATGGGCTATAAAGTGATGCAGATCGGCTGCGACCCCAAGGCAGATTCCACCGTCAGCCTCCATGGTAAGGAAAAAGTGGATACCGTTCTGGACTTAGTCCGCACCCGGAAGAACGACTTCACGCTGGAGGATATGGTCACCGAGGGCTACGGCGGTGTTATCTGCGTGGAGGCCGGCGGCCCCACGCCGGGTCTGGGCTGCGCCGGACGGGGCATCATTGCCGCCCTGGAAAAACTGGCGGAAAAGGGCGCTTACGAAACCTACAAGCCCGATGTGGTCATTTATGACGTTCTGGGCGACGTGGTCTGCGGCGGCTTCTCCATGCCCATGCGGGGCGGCTATGCCGACAAGGTATTTGTTATCACCTCCGGCGAGAACATGGCCATCCATGCCGCCGCCAACATCGCCATGGCTGTGGAAGGCTTCAAAGGAAGAGGCTATGCCCAGCTGGGCGGCATCATCCTCAACCGCCGCAATGTGAAAAACGAGGAAGAAAAGGTGGCTGAACTGGCAGAGGATATCCATTCCAGTGTGATTGCCACCCTCAGCCGCAGCGATACGGTGCAGGAGGCAGAGGACTTACGCAAGACCGTTGTGGAAGCTTTCCCGGAAAGCGAAATGGCCGCCGAATACCGGGCTCTGGCCAGAACGCTGCTGAACATCTGCGGGGTGGAAGTATGCTGAAGCGTGTGACTGCCCCCAAAGAAGTAAAGAGTGTGGGCATTCCCATCGGGAACGCCGCTTTCCCCAGTCCCTTTTCTTCCGGACTGGAATACGCCTCCCCTGCCCGGGGCACCTGGAACATCGTCCACACCGGTATGCTGATCCCGGAGGCCCATGAGATCTTCGTCTGCGCCGCCGGCTGTCTCCGGGGCGTGGTGCTCACCGCCGCAGAGCTGAATCTTTCCCACCGGTTCTCCACCGTGGAAGTGAAGGAAAATAACCTTTTGGACGGCGACATGGAAGAACTGGTCATCGAGGGTGTTTCCGACATTCTGGAAAAACTGCCCAAGAAGCCGCCTGTGGTGCTGGTCTATACCAGCTGCGTCCACCATTTTGCCGGCTGTGACCTGGATATGATCTATGGGGAACTGCGGCTGCGGTACCCCGGCATTGACTTCGTGGACTGCTACATGAACCCCATCATGCGCAAAAGCGGTCTGACGCCCGATCAGCTGATGCGGTCCCGGCTGTATATGCCGCTGAAAGCGCGCCCCATTCAGAAAGGCAGCGTTGCCATCATTGGCAGCGACCTGCCTACGGATCCCGACAGCGACCTGGTGCAGCTGCTACGGAAAAACAACCTCAGAATTCATGAAATCACTTCCTGCAAATCTTACGAAGAATACCAGGAAATGGCGGAAAGCGAATGCTACATCTCCTGCTATCCCGCTGCAAAACCCGGCGGCGATATGCTGGCGCAGCGGCTGGGCAGCAAACACATCTACGTTCCCTTCAGCTTCGACTATGCCGAAATCGAGGAAGGTTTCACCCATCTGGCCGAAACCTTGGGGGTGGCTGCCCCGGACTTTGCAGGAAAGCGGGAAGCTGCTCAAACTGCGCTGAAAGAAACTCTGGCCGTGGTGGGTTCTGCCCCCATTGCCATCGACTATACCTATTGTCCCCGTCCCCTGGGACTGGCAAAACTGCTGCTGGATGCCGGATTCAGCGTCAAACGGGTGTACCTGGATGTTGTCACCGGCGAGGAAAAGCAGGCATTTACGTATTTAAAAGAGAATTACCCCCATCTGGAACTCTATCCCACCGTGCATGCCAGCATGCGTTTCCTGGCAGAAAAGGAACCCACAAACTTCCTTGCCATCGGCCAGAAGGCCGCCCACTTCTTAAATACCACCCACTTCGTCAATGTGGTGGAGGGCGGCGGTATGTTGGGTTACCAGGCCATTTTCAAAACCCTGGAACTGATGCAGGAGGCGCACCGTGAGGAAAAGGATATGCGGAACCTCATCCAGATCAAGGGTATGGGCTGCGGAGGATGCTGCGGATGAAACAGACATCAAGAATCATTTCCACCCATTCTGCCGATGTATTCGGCGTATGCTCTGCCCTCTTTGAGCTGGGGGGTATGACCATCATGCACGATGCCTCCGGCTGCAACTCCACCTACACCACCCATGACGAACCCCGGTGGTACGATATGGAGAGCATGGTTTACATTTCCGGTCTTTCCGAAATGGAGGCCATCATGGGCGACGATGAAAAGCTCATCGGCGATATCGTGGCAGCGGCAGAGGACTTAAAACCCAAATTCATTGCCGTGGCCGGAACCCCCATTCCCACCATGACCGGCTTTGACTTTGGTGCCGTTGCGGAGCTGATTGAACAGCGCACCGGCATCCCTGCCTTCGGCTTTTCCACCACCGGCATGAACACCTATGTCCATGGAGCCTCCCTGGCGCTGGAGGCAATTGCCCGCCGGTTTGCAGACCGGGATGCTGTGAAAACCCGGATGCCTTCTGCCAACATCTTAGGTCTGACCCCCCTGGATTTCACCGTCAACGGAAGTGACAGCGCCATTGCGCAGTTTCTGGAGGAGGCAGGATTCACAGTACTGTCCCGGTGGGCCATGGGAAGCACACTGGAAGATTTGGCACAGGCCGGCAGCGCCCATGTGAATCTGGTGGTTTCCGCCACGGGACTGGCTGCTGCCAAGGCACTGCAGGAAACCTTCGGCACACCTTATGTGGTGGGCGTGCCTATGGGGGCAGACTATTCCGCTCTGGTACGCAGCGCGCTGAAAACCGCTGCCGCCACCGGTGAAAACCAGTTTCCCGTCTGTAGCCTTACCGGCGGCGATACCGTCATCATCGGCGAGGGTGTGACCTCCCTGTCCCTGGCCTCCGCCCTGGAACTGTCCTGCGGAAAACCCGTCCGGGTGATCTGTCCTACGGAATGTGACTCCGGAATCCTGCGTACAAAAGATATCCCCGTCACCTGCGAAGAGGAAATTGACGAGGCAATCAAAGGTGCAGCCTGCATCATCGCTGACCCCCTGTTCAAACCCATCTGTCCCGAGGGCGCAAAGTTTGTACGGCTGCCTGCGGAAAACTTCTCCGGCCGGATCTGGCGGGAGGAAATTCCCAATCTGATCACTCACTTTGAAGACTTTGCAAAAGAGGTGCTGTAATATGAAAAAGTTTTTTTCCTTGCTTCTGGTCTTTGCTCTGCTGCTGTCCGGCTGCAGCGCTGCCGCCCCGGCTGCGGAAACAAGAACCATCACCGACCAGGACGGTTTTGAGGTAGTGCTTCCAAAAGAAATCAACCGAATCGTGGTCTGTGACATTCTGCCTCTGCCCAGTGTGCTGGCAGTGTTCTTCGATTCTGCAGAAAAGATCGTGGGCATGTCCGGCACCAGTATGAACGCCGCCGAAAACAGCCTGCTGGGTCAGCTGTATCCGGAAATTCTGGAAGCGGAAACCGGCTTCATCAACGGTACCACTGTCAATGCCGAAGAACTGATGAAGCTGCAGCCCGATGTGGTATTTTACAACGCCTCCCGGAAGGAGCTGGGAGAGAACCTGCGCAAGGCCGGTTTCCCGGCAGTGGCCATTTCCGTCAACAAATGGGAGTATGACTGCATCGAAACACTGAACCAGTGGATCGGCCTTCTCAGCCAGATGTTCCCGGACAACGACAAGACGGAACTGGTCAAAACCCACTCAGATGCCATGTACGCCCTGGTACAGGAGCGGATTGCCGCCATCCCCGAAGGTGAAAAAGAGGATGTGTTCTTCCTGTACCAGTACAGCGACACCAACATCCAGACCTCCGGCGGCAAATTCTTCGGACAGTGGTGGGCAGATGCCATCGGCGCAAGAAATGTGGCCGGAGAGCTGTCCACCGACAATTCCGTGGCTGTGAACTTAGAGCAGATCTACGCCTGGGATCCCTCGCTGATCTTCATTACCAATTTCACCACCGCAGGCCCGGAGGACCTGTATAACGGCACTGTGGGCAATGACGACTGGAGCGCGGTATCCGCTGTGCAGAACCGAACCGTCTACAAAATGCCCCTTGGCATGTACCGCAGCTACACCCCCGGTGTGGATACGCCCGTCACCCTGCTGTGGCTGGCAAAAACCGCCTATCCGGAACACTTTGCGGATATCGACGTGATCGCAGAAACCAAAACCTACTACAAGGAAGTTTTTGGCATTGATCTGACAGATGACCAGGCCGCATCCATCTTCGCCCCGGCAAAAGACGCCGGCACCGGCTTCTAAAGGAGGAACGCCTATGAGTATGAACAACACCCCCTCCGGCGAACGCACCCACATCGGCTTCTTCGGCCGCCGGAACGCCGGAAAGTCCAGCGTGGTCAACGCCGTCACCGGACAGGATCTGGCAGTGGTCTCGGATGTGAAGGGCACCACCACCGACCCGGTCAGTAAGGCCATGGAGCTGCTGCCCCTGGGCCCTGTCATGATCATCGACACCCCCGGCTTCGATGACGAGGGCATGCTGGGCGAGCTTCGTGTCAAAAAGACCCGGCAGGTGCTGAACAAGACGGACATCGCCATTCTGGTGGTGGATGCTTCCGAAGGGATGAAAGACTGCGACCGGCAGCTCATTCAGCTCTTCCAGGATAAGGAGATCCCCTACATCATCGTATACAACAAAGCCGATCTACTGGCGGAAATTCCCGCAGCAGAAGAAAACAGCCTCTATGTCAGCGCTCTCCGGGGGACAGGCATTTTCGAACTGAAAGAGCGGATGGCCCGGCTGAAGCAGACCGGCACCGAGCGCAAGCTCATTTCCGACAAACTGCATCCCGGTGATTTTGTGGTGCTGGTGGTTCCCATCGACAAGGCCGCTCCCAAGGGCCGCCTGATCCTGCCCCAGCAGCAGACCATCCGGGACATTCTGGATGCCGGAGCCGTGTCCATCGTGGTGAAGGAAACGGAACTGGCCCAAACTCTGGAAACGCTGGGCACAAAGCCCGCCATGGTCATCACCGACAGCCAGGTATTTTCCTCCGTGTCCAAAATCGTGCCGCCGGACATTCCGCTGACCTCCTTCTCCATTCTCATGGCCCGGTACAAGGGGCTGCTGGAGGAAGCCGTCAAAGGGGCTGCGGCTGTGGAAACCCTGAAAGATGGGGACACCGTCCTCATTGCCGAAGGCTGCACCCACCACCGGCAGTGTGACGATATCGGCACTGTAAAGATCCCGAACTGGCTGAGAAAGTATACCGGCAAGGACATCACCATCAGAACCTGCTCCGGCACGGAGTTTCCCGACGATCTTTCCCCCTATGCCCTGGTGATCCACTGCGGCGGCTGCATGCTGAACGAGCGGGAAGTCCGCTACCGCACCAAATGCGCTGCTGACCAGAAGGTGCCCATCACCAACTACGGCACTCTGATCGCTTATCTGAACGGGATCCTGAAGCCGAGTGTGGCCATTTTTCCCGGTCTGCTGCCATAAGCGAAATGTATATCAAAAAAGCTGATAATTGCACAGGCGTTCATCTGAAAACCGTATTTCACATTTGTACTGCTTTGTGGTATCCTATGGTCAGCTTGGATCGGCGCAGATTTGCCAGCATCTGCTCCGGTTCGTAACTCTGTAATTTACATGTCGCCTTCATCCTTTTTCTAAAAAAACCGCCCGTAAGGGCGGTTTTTTTCATGCAGCAGGGGCCTTTCCGTTATGGGATCGCCAGCAGTCCCAGCTGCATCAGCAGACACACCTGGGCAAAAATGGTCAGCACCGACAGCAGACTGCTCCACACCACGATCTGGGTGGCCAGCTGCTCGTCGCCGCCCATCTGTCCCGCCATGATGGCGCTGGACACTGCTGCCGGAGAACCAAACAGGGCGATCAGTGTGGGATATTCATTGACACCGCAGGCCAGCACCCCTGCCTGGGTCAGCAGCCAGGCGCCGCCGATGCCCAGCACCGGCGCCAGAACGATCCGCCAGAGGGTTCCTGTGAGGATCTCCCGGAACAGTCCCCGGACTGCTGAGAATGCAAACTGTCCGCCCAGGATCAGCAGGGCCAGGGGCGTTGTGACGGATTTCAGATTCTGCAGGGCCTTATAAACAAAGGGTGCCTGGGTTTTCAGAGAAAAGACCACTTCTCCAAAAACCATCCGCTGCCCCTCCCGGCAGGCAACGCAGGCCATGCCCAGCACTGCACCCAGGATCAGGGGATTTTGAGCGATATTTTTCAGCACCCGGCTCAGGCTGTGGGCTTGCCGGGAATGGGGATCTGCAAACACACTGAGGGACACCACCCCCAGCACATTGAACACCGGGATCACAAAGGAGGAGGTCACTGCCACCAGTGCGGATGCCTCCGTGCCTCCCAAAGCCTCTGCCAAGGCGATCCCCAGAATGGCAAAATTGCTGCGGAAGGTGCTCTGCCAGATCACGCCCCGGCGCCGGGACTCTGGTGTGACGGCCACCGCTGTGACGAGACCCAGCACAAAGATCAGCAGCACCACCGCAACGCAGTAGAGGACCATCTCCCAGGGGATATCGGAAAACGTCTCGATATCATACACATTGAGAAACAGCATCACCGGCAGGCACACATGAAACACCAGCCAGTTTCCGTTTTTCAGAAAAGCCGCCGACAGAAAGCCCCGGCATTTCAGCCAGTAGCCCAGTAAGATCAGCAGCACCACCGGTGCCACGGCGTTCACCGCCGCCCCCAATACCGAAATACCCATCGTTTCTGCCTCCCTGTTTTTTTGCCTATCATAATCCATTTTTCCGGAAAGGTAAAGTCCCTTTCCCGGCTGGTTTATTTTCCCCTCTGTCCCTTGCGTTAAGGGAACGGTTGTGATATGATATCGAAAGACTGATTACACAAAAGGAGTGTTCCCTTATGAGCAGAAGTTCCGGCGTGCTGCTGAGCGTCACCAGCCTGCCCTCCAAATACGGTATCGGCTGTTTTTCTCAGGAAGCCTATGATTTTGTGGACTGGCTGGCAAAGGCCGGTCAGACCTGGTGGCAGATCCTGCCTCTGGGCCCCACCTGCTACGGCCCCTCTGACGATTCCCCCTACCAGTCCTATTCCGCCTTCGCAGGCAACCCCTACATGATCTGCCTGGATACCCTGGTGAAGGAGGGCGTGCTGTCCCGCAAGGAATGCGACAGCCTGGACTTTGGCGACAATGCCGCCAAGGTGGACTACGACAAGCTCCACGAGCACCGCTACACCCTGCTGCGGAAAGCCTATGAGCGCAGCAACATTGCACAGGATGCCGAATACCAGGATTTCCTCCGGGAAAACAACTGGTGGCTTTCTGACTACGCCCTCTTCATGGCACTGAAGAATTTCTTCGGTGATGTTTCCTGGACTGCCTGGCCCCAGGATATCCGCCTGCGCTGGGGCTATTCCCTGGACTACTACCGGGAAAAGCTGTATTTCGACATTGAATTCCAGCAGTACCTGCAGTTCAAGTTCTTCCAGCAGTGGCTGAAGCTGAAAAAGTATGCCAACGACAAGGGCATCCAGATCATTGGCGATATGCCCATCTACGTTTCCCTGGATTCCTCCGATGTCTGGGCACACCCCGAGCTGTTCCAGCTGGACGAGAGCAACACCCCCACTGCCATCGCAGGCTGCCCCCCGGATGCCTTTGCCGAGGATGGCCAGGTCTGGGGCAATCCTCTGTACCGCTGGGACTACCACGAGCAGACCGGCTTCGACTGGTGGGTCTCCCGTCTGTATCAGAGCTTCCGGCTCTATGACAGCGTCCGTATCGACCACTTCCGTGGCATGGACGAGTATTTCTCCATTCCCTATGGTGCCGCCACCGCCAAGGACGGCCACTGGGAGCCCGGCCCCGGCATGAAGCTGTTCAACATGGTGGAAAAGCGGCTCGGCAAAAAGCAGCTCATTGCAGAGGATCTGGGCCTCATGACCGACACCGTCCGCCAGCTGGTGAAGGATTCCGGCTTCCCCAACATGAAGGTCATCCAGTTCGGCTTCGACATCGGGGATCTGGGCAAGACCAACGACTATCTGCCCCACAACTATGACCGCAACTGCGTGGTCTATACCGGCACCCATGACAACGAGACCATTGCCGGCTGGTTCAAGGGGCTGAAAAAGAAGGAAAAGCAGCTGCTGCGGGACTACATGGACGACAACCACACCGCCGACAGTGAATTCTACCGCGCCATCAACCGGATGGCCATGGCCTCCACCGCCAACATCTGCATCCTGCCGCTGCAGGATGTGCTGGGTCTGGGCAACGAAGCCCGGATGAACCAGCCCTCCACCGTCAAGACCAACTGGCGCTGGAGAATGGATGGCGATATGCTGACCAAGGAAGCCCAGAAGGAACTGCTGGAAGTGACCAAACGTTACGGCCGCTTCAACTGGCTGACCAAGAAGGAAAAGTAAAGAAATAGGGCTGTTGCATAATAATGCAACAGCCCTTTCCGTATATGTAGGGGAGGGTTTTCAACCCTCCCGCAATACGGGCGGGCAAAATGCCCGCCCCTACAATACTATGATCATTTAGTTCCGAAGATACGGTCGCCGGCATCGCCCAGACCGGGGATGATATAGGCGTGGTCATTCAGCTTTTCATCCAGGGCCGCAATGAACATATCCACATCGGGATGGGCCTCCCGGACGGCCTTGACGCCCTCGGGGCAGCCGATGATGTTCATCATGGTGATCTTCTTACATCCCCGGGCCTTCAGAAAATCAATGGCCGCCACGGCGCTGCCGCCGGTAGCCAGCATGGGATCCACCACGAAAACCTCCCGGTTTTCGATATCCTCCGGCAGCTTGCAGTAGTATTCCACAGGCTTGTGGGTTTCGGGATCCCGGTACAGGCCGATGTGGCCGATCTTGGCAGAGGGGATCAGATCCACCATGGCATCCACCATGCCAAGACCTGCCCGGAGGATGGGCACGATGGCCATCTTCTTGCCTGCCAGCATCCGGCACTTGGCGGTGGCAACAGGCGTCTCCACTTCCACTTCCACAGTGGGCAGGTTCCGGGTGGCTTCGTAGCACATGAGGCCGGAGATTTCCCGGACCAGTTCCCGGAATTCCTTGACGGAGGTTTCCTTGTTCCGCAGGACAGCCAGCTTATGCTGGATCAGAGGATGATTGAGGACATATACATTTGCCATGGTATCTCTCTCCTTTATTCAAACTTTTGTATTTTTTATGCTTCCTTGCCTCCCCCTGTGGGGGAGGTGGCCGAGCGTCAGCAAGGCCGGAGAGGGCATATCCCCTCTCAGTCACACCTTACGGTGTGCCAGCTCTCCCAAAAGAAGAGCCAAGCTTACGAATTCTTACTCTGCATTTTTTCCATGCGTTCCCGTTCTGCCTGGGAAAGCCGCAGGTAGTTGGGGGTCAGTGCTGCGCCGTCGCCGGGCTCCCCGGCGGCGATTTTTGCTGCCGCGGCCAGGGCAACGCCGGAGGCCCGCTGGTGCATCCGGTGCTCCGGGGGCAGAACCAGATTGGGGATGCTTTCTTTCAAGGTATTGTAGGTCAGATTGCTGCCGTCGCCCACCAGGAAAATGGGCTCTTCTGCAGTTTTCAGTTCTTCTGCCAAGTCAGACAGGGCAATGGCCCGGTCATCACATCGGCGTTCCAGTTTTCCTCGGTTTACATAAAACAGCGCATTGTAGACCTGGCTCCGCCGGGCATCCATGACGGGGCAGACCCAGCCCTGGTATGCGCCCAGGCTTAAGGCCATGGCTTCCAGAGTGGACACGCCGTAGCAGGGAAGCTGACCGCCCCAGCTGAGGCCCTTGGCTGCCGCCACACCGATCCGGACACCGGTAAAGGAACCGGGGCCCTCTGCAACCGCCACCGCGCCTACATCTGCCATGGTTTTCCCGGCTGCCTTCAGCATGTCCTCCGCCATGACCATCAGGGTCTGGCTGTGGGTCAGGCCCGTATTCTGATAACTTTCCGCCAGCAGCTTTCCGTCCTCCACCAGGGCAACAGAGCCTGCCTTGGCGGTTGTCTCAAAGGCTAAGATCAGCAAGGATTTCCCCTCCTTCCAGGCGTATCTGCCGGGTTTCATCTCCCAGCTTTTCGATGGTGATAAAAATGGGATCTTCCAGGGCATCGGCAACGTTCTCGCTCCACTCCACGGCGCAGACGCCGCCCCGCTCCAGATAGTCCTCCCAGCCGATGTCCCACAGGTCATCAGAGGAATGGAGCCGGTACATATCGAAATGGAACAGCGGGATCCGGCCTCCCAGGTATTCGTTGACAATGGTATAGGTGGGGCTTGTCACCAGCTCAGCGCTGCCAAGACCCCTGGCAAGTCCCCGGGTGAAAGCGGTCTTGCCCGCTCCCAGGTCACCCCGGTAGGCGATGACCGTGCCGGGTTTGATTGTTTTTCCCAGAGCCGCACCGATTTTCTCTGTCTCCTCCGGGGAGTTGGTAATAAATTGCATAAAGCTTTTTCCTCTATTCTATAGGCTGCACCACGGCTTCTCCTTGAGGAGAAGCTGTCGCCGCAGGCGACTGATGAGGTGTCAATCCAAAAAATCTACATGATCTTCCTTCAAATGATTCCAAATATCCTGACATACCTCTGCAAATCGACAATTCACATCTGCATTGGAATAACGTAATACTTTGCATCCAATACTATCCAGATATTGATCTCTCAGTACATCTTTCTGTCGGTGTATTTCTTCATAATGCTGAGAACCATCCAGCTCGATAACCAGTTTTCTGGAAGCAATGTAGAAATCTACGATATATTGCCCCAATACTTTCTGACGGTGAACTGTAAGCGGAAGCTGTTTCAAGCAATCATACCACAGATGCCGCTCTTCCTTAGTCATCGTCTTGCGAAGCCTCTTTGCGTTGCCAGTCAACTTACTATTGTAGCTTGTATTCATCTCATCTCTCCAGATTTATGCTGCACCCAAAACCTTCTCATCGAGGAGAAGGTGGCACGGCAAAGCCGTGACGGATGAGGCGTTCCATTACGCCGAGAGACTGCAACGAAATGCAGCTGCTTACTGCACACCTCATCAGTCAGCTTCGCTGACAGCTTCTCCTCAAGGAGAAGCCTTTATTGTGCATTCTTCAGCTTCTCGGCCTGGTCGGCGGTGGCAAGGGCATTGATGATCTCATCGATATCGCCGTTCATGATGGAATCGATGCGGTACAGTGTCAGACCCACCCGGTGGTCGGTGACACGGCCCTGGGGGAAGTTGTAGGTACGGATTCGCTCGTTGCGCATGCCGGTGCCCACCTGGCTGCGGCGCATGCCGCCATGCTCGGACTCGATCCGCTCCTGCTCGATCTCGTAGAGCTTGGAGGCCAGCATACGCATGCATTTTTCCCGGTTCTGCACCTGGCTCCGCTCCTCCTGGCAGGCTACCACAATGCCGCTGGGCTTGTGGATCAGACGGACGGCGGAGGAAGTTTTGTTGACGTGCTGGCCGCCGGCGCCGGAGGCACGGTAGACCTGCATCTCGATATCGGCAGGATTGATCTGCACATCCACTTCCTCCATTTCGGGAAGCACAGCCACAGTGGCCGTGGAGGTGTGGACCCGGCCGCCGGATTCGGTTTCGGGAACCCGCTGGACCCGGTGGACACCGGACTCATATTTCATCCGGGAGTAGGCGCCCCGGCCATTGATGACAAAGTCCGCCTCCTTCACGCCGCCCAGTTCCGTTTCGTTGTAGTTCATCAGTTCGATGCTCCAGCCCTTACTGGCAGCATACATGGAGTACATCCGGAACAAACTGTGGGCAAACAGGGCGCTTTCCTCGCCGCCCACACCGCCGCGAATTTCCACGATGACGCTCTTTTCATCGTTGGGATCCTTGGGCAGCAGCAGGATCTGCAGCTTTTCGTAAAGCTGCTCCTTCTGCTCCTTGGCAGATGCATAGGTTTCCTGGCAAAGCTCCTTCATTTCGGGGTCCGACATCAGTTCTTCCGCGTCCACCATATCCTGCTCCGCCTGCCGATAAGCCTGGAACGCCTCCACGATGGGTTCCAGGTCATTTTTTTCCCGCAAAAGCTTTGCTGCCTTCTTGGGGTCATTGTAAAAATCCGCCTGTTCGGATTTAAAGCACAGTTCTTCGTATTTATTCACAACAGCCTGTAATTTATTCAGCATAGACAATCTCCATAAATGATTGTCATTGCGAGGAGGGGCATCGCCCCGACGTGGCAATCTCCAAAGGAACCGGGGATCGCCACACCAGCTTGCGAGCTGGTTCGCGATGACAGATTATAATCGGTTTTCGACAATTTTCCAGACATACATCCTGTTTGCACAGGGCAAGTTAAACCCGGCGGAACACATTCAGCACGCAGCTGGCCGTATCCGAAAGGGTTTTGGTTTTGGCAAGGCGCTCTGCACCGCTTTTGCCGATGCGGAACACATGGGGCGTCATGGAAAACAGGTTCTGAACCTGCTCCCCTTCCACCTGGAATGCAAACCGGATGGGAATGGATTCCAGCCGTTCAAAACCGGGTATTTCCGGCACGGTGTCCTTTTCCTTGTGGTGCAATTCGTCATAGATGATGGATTTGAGGCCCAGCAGATGATCCTCCGCCGCCAGCACCTGAAAATAGAGGCCATCGGGGGCAAGCACCCGGTGAAATTCCTCCGGGAGCGTCAGGGCAAAAAGACTGGTCAGAAGTCCCGCGGAAGCATCCGCCACCGGGATATGGGCGGCGGTGGCGCAGAACCATTGGGCATCCTTATATTTGGCGGCGGCACAGCGGACAGCTTCCTTGGAAATGTCCAGTCCCGTCAGAGGCAGCCCCAGCGCTTCTGCCAGCCGGGAGGAATAGTATCCCTCGCCGCAGCCGATATCCAGAATTTCTCCTGTAACGCCATACTTTTTGGCCGTGTCGATCAGCATTTGGGCAATGGGTGCATAGAAGCCTGCCTCCAGAAAGGCCCGGCGGGACAGCACCTGCTCCCGGGTGTCGCCGGGGGCCAGGGAATGCTTCTGCTGCACGGTCAGCAGATTCACATAGCCCTGCCGGGCAATGTCAAAGCTGTGCTTATTGGGACAGGCAAAGCTTCTTTCCTGCCTTGTCAAGTTTTCTCCGCAGACCGGACACACAAGCTGCATTTGCCGCACCCCCTTTTTTCTCAGAATATATCATACCCCATTTTCCCCGTTTCGTCAAATGAAAGAAACAATGATTTCTATGTACCGATGCAGCAGCACCCAAGGCTTCCCCCGGGGGGAAGCTGTCGCAACAGGCGGCTCTTCGGAACCGGCTGTTGTGACTGATGAGGATTGCGGGCAGGAATCTTAGAATTTGCAAAATTTTTCAGACCTGCTAATCTGCAAGTTTCTGTTTTACCCTCATCCGTCACGGCTACGCCGTGCCACCTTCCCCAAAGGGGAAGGCTTTCTCTCAAACCTATGATTAAAAAGGAAGTGATTTCATGCGTCGGTTTTTTGCCTGCATTGCGCTGCTGGGGCTCATGGCCCTGCCCGTCCGGGCGGCAGACACAAAATATGTGGCGCTGACCTTTGATGACGGCCCTTCGGGTAAGTATACCCGGACACTGCTGGATGGTCTGGCACTGCGGGGCGTGAAGGCCACCTTTCTGCTCTGCGGATACCGCATGGAGCAGTATCCGGATATCACCCAGCGGATCTTTGACGAGGGCCATGAGATCGGCTACCACGGTTTTTCCCACAGATCCATGCAGGATATGAGCCGGCGCAGCATCGGCCAGGAGCTGATCGATTCCCGGGCCCTGCTGCCCCAGGGGTGTGAGCCGGTATTCCTGCGGCCTCCCGGCGGTATCGTCACCGATGGTGTCCGGCAAGTGGCTGAGGCCCGGCAACTGGCCATCCTCAGCTGGTCAGTGGATCCCAAGGACTGGGCCACCGACAGTGTGGGCAGCATCGAATCCGCTGTGCTGAAATCGGTGAAGGATGGGGATATCATATTGCTGCACGATATGTCCGTCAGCTCTGTTCAGGCTGCTCTGGACATTGTGGATGTGCTGCAGCAGCAGGGGGTGCAGTTCGTCACCGTTTCAGAGCTGGCAAAGCTCCGGAAAACCCCCATCCGCCCCGGCAGGATGTATGCACAGTTCCCACCCAAAACGGAGGAAACTGTTAAATAGAGAATGTATCGTACTTTTCTTACTCCTGTAAGAAAAGTACGTAACCACGCTAAACAAGAAAGCCCCGATGGGAGAACCATCGGGGCATCTTTCTTATTCGGTGGCAGAATTCTCCTTGGCTTCTGCCGTTCTGGCAGCTACCTGGTTGACGAAGAGCTTTGCCGGATCATGGGGCCGGAAGCTTTGCCAGACCAGCACCGCCACAGCGGCGATGCAGCTGACGCCTGCCAGCACCTGGCTGACCCGGAAGGGGCCCCACCAGAGGCTGTCCACCCGCAGGCCCTCGATGATGCAGCGGCCCAGGCCATACCAGGCAGCATAGCCCAGAGCGATCTGACCGTCGAAGGTGCGCTTTTTGGACAGGAAGTGCAGCAGCAGGAAGCCGCACAGATTCCACAGGGATTCATACAGGAAGGTGGGGTGGTAGTATTCCACCGCATTGGTTCTGGTGTTGAACAGGCCCATTTTAAAGAAACTGTCGGTTGCAGCGCCGAAGGCCTCCCGGTTCATGAAGTTGCCCCAGCGGCCGATGGACTGGCCGATGAGAAAGCCCAGCAGGATCAGGTCCAGCACAGCAGTCAGCTTCACTTTCTTTACCCGGCTGATCACGGCCATGCCCAGAATGGCACCCAGAACACCGCCGTAGATGGCAATGCCGCCATTCCAGATGTACAGCACGGAAATGGGGTCAGCGGCGTACTCCTCCCAGCTGAAAACGCAGTAATAAATACGGGCGCACACAATGGCAAAGGGCGTGATCCAGAGAACACCATCCAGGATGTCATCCTCTTTCAGACCGAATTCCTTACCGCGGCGGCAGCAGTACATCACCGCCAGCACCAGTCCCACAGCAATGATGAGGCCATAGTAATGGATGGTCAGCGGCCCGATCTCCAGTGTCCGGGGGGGATTTACTTCCAGTCCCCCCAGAAAGGGGAAGGAAATAACGGAATAATTTGCAGGATTCATGAAACTTCCTCCTTGGAAATGGGTGCGATCACAGACAGGCTGCACCGCTCCTCTGTCACGATGCGGTCAAGGAACGCAACGATCTCTTCTTTTTGGATATCGCGGTAAACCTCCGGGAACCGGAAATAGTCAAAGCCGGAGAAATGGTAGGCGCAGACCCGGAAAACCGTGGCATCAAAACTGTCCAGGGACCGGATCCGGCGGCCCAGGGCGCTGCGCTTCATCCTCTGGAACGCGGCTTCGTCGATGCCTTCCGTGCGGATGGTGTCCATCTGTGCCAGAATGGCATCCCGGACAGCAGCAGGATCGTCGCTGTCGCCGGAGCACATCAGCATGGCGCAGCCGTCAATGGTCTCAAAGCCGCCGCCGAAGGAGGAATCGATCAGTCCCTCCTCATACAGCCGCAGATACAGCTCTGAGGATTCACCGAACAGAGTCTCCGCAGCCAGGTCAGCGATCATTTCCTGGCGGATGGCTTCCTCCCCCTGGCCCAGAGGCTCGCACTTGAAGGCCAGGTTGAACATGGGCATGGCCACCTCCATGACCCGGGTGACCTCCTTCCGGGGGCAGGTCATGGGCTCTTCCCGGAGGGGCGCTTTGATGCCCACCGCCTTCTGTTCGCTGCCCAGCACCTGCCGGGCAAGGGCGGCAACTTCCTCCGGGTCTACGTCACCAATGACGCACAGCAGCATATTTCCCGGGGTATAAAAGGCCCGGTGGCAGGTATGCAGCACCTCCGGGGTGATCTGCCGGATGGTTTCGGAATCCCCCAGGATGGGCACCCGGATGGGATGGTTTTCATACAGGGAAACCATGAGATTTTCAAAAATCACACTGTCGGGAGCATCCTGGTTCATGCCGATCTCCTGGTCGATGATGCCCCGCTCCTTTTCCACGCTTTCCTCCGTGAAATAGGGGGTGGATACAAATTCCAGCAGTAGCTTCAGGCAGTCCCGGAAATTCTCCGTGCAGGAGAAGTAGTAGGCGGTCATATCGTAGCTGGTGAAGGCGTTGGTCATGGCGCCCAGGGAAGCAAATTCCGCAGACACATCCCGGCCTTCCGGCATGTCAAAAAGCTTGTGCTCCAGATAGTGGGCAACACCGGCAGGGGCCTGGTACTGCTTTCCTTCCAGGGTAAACTCCGTGTGGATGGCACCGTAATCCGTGACGAAGTAGGCAAGCTTTTTGGTAAAGCCGGATTTTTTTACCACAGCTACCGTCAGACCATTCTCCAGTACTTCCCGGTAACAGGTCTCATCCAGTTCGGGATAATGGATCTTGTTCATTGGCTGCCTCCTTTCAGGAAATAGGTGGTATGGAGCCGCAGGCTGTTGGCCGCCGCCACAACCTGGGCTTTGGTCACCGCTTCCACAGCGGCCATATATTCCGCGGGGGCCAGGCCCATACCGCTTAAGGCAGCCGTGGCATAATAGCCCTCGATACCGCTGGGGGAATCGTGGACTGCGCGGAGGCTGGATAGGATGGCCTGCCGGGCGGCAGTGAGCTCTTCTTCGGAAATATCCCCCTCCTGGCAGGCCTGCAGCTGCCGCAGGACGGCTTCCCGGGTCACTTCTTCCTTGTCAAAATCGATACCGGCGGACACAGTGACGATGCCCTTGGTGCCGTAGTACCCGGAGCCGATGGAATAGCAGAGGCTCATCTTCTCCCGGATATTGAGGAACAGCTTGCTGGTCATGCCGGAGCCGAAAATGGTGTTAAGCACCTGCATGGCAGGGAATTCCTTCATCCGGTTGGTGATGGGGCTGGTAAAGCCCATGCACAGCTTGCCCTGGGATACCTCCATAGTCTCCACCGTATCGACGCCCTGGCAGGGCCGGAACGGGGTCTGGGGGGCCAGGGGCACAAAGCTGCGCTCCAGCCGCTGCAGCAGGGGCTGCAGCAGTTCCGCCACTGTCCGGTCCTCCGCGCTGCCCACATAAAAGATCTGGATCTGGCTTTCCCGGAGAATCTTCCGGTAGTGGGTATAAAGCTGCACCGGGTCAATGGCTGCCACCTGAGCCGTCTCACCCAGCCGGGGCAGGCCGAAGGCATCCTCCCGGCACATGGTGCGCAGCAGCTTTCCCATGGCATAGGCCCGCTTGTCATTGAGCTCCGATTCGATGGTGGCAATGAGATTCTTCTTCTCACTTTCCACAAAAGCAGGCAGAAATCCCCCGTCTTCCAGCGGGGAATCCAGCAGCAGCTCTGTTAAAAATGCCAGCATGGGCTCCAGAACAGCATCGCCGGGCAGGGCAAACCGGTCATCCATGAAGCTGCAGTACAAGCCTGTGGTCTGGTAATCACCCACCCGGCGGACGATGGTGCTGACAGCCGCACCGTAGAGCTCATCCAGACGGCCGGTGATGGCCCGCAGGTCGCCATATCGTCTGGTGCCCCGCAGGAGAATGGAAGGCACCAGGGCATTCATGGCATTTTCGTCCGCGAGCATGGGACGGACGATCTGGAAACTGAGGCAGCCCTGCTTGAAGCGGCTGTCCCGGCAGCAGCGCAGCTCAATACCGGGGGAGAGTTCAATTGTTTTAATCATAGATACTCCTTGTATCAGCACTTGCTCCTTCCATACGAAAGGTGTCACTTTCTTGTGCCAGACAAGAAAGTGACCAAAGAAACTGGCACAGGGGAGGCGCTACGAGCAAAAGCGCCCTCCCCTGTGTACCCCTCCCGCCGCATCAATGGAACAAATCCAAAACCTGTCATGTTTTGACAGCAGTATCGGTAGTGCGGCGGGGGATTGCAAAGGGGGCGCATTTGTACGAAGCGCCCCTTTGCTCGGCTTCTTTTCGCCCTTTTCTTGCCGAAACAAGAAAAGGGCAGCATTCTCCTTCGCAGGAAGCGCAGGGCCATTCTTACAAATAAAATCATGTAACCGTTATTATATACCATTTCTTCCAAAATAGAAAGTGGTACACAAAAAATTCAGACTTTTTCCGTTGCCATTTTTCCTTTTCTGCGGTAGAATATAAGCTGGATCCGGATGCACAGGAGGAATACACTATGGCATGGCTGGAAATCACCATCGACACCACATCGGAAAAAATCAATACGGTGGTCACCCACCTCACTGCCAGAGGCTTTTCTGACCTGGTCATTGAGGACCAGGAGGAATTTGAAACCTTCCTGGAGGACAACCGGGCCTACTGGGACTATATCGACGAGAGCCTTCAGGAAAAGCTCCAGGGGCTTTCCCACATCAAACTGTACCTGGAAGATACCGACGAGGCTTCCCTCCGGCGGCTGGAGGCTGCCGCAGAGGAGCTGGGCCTTTCCATGGCCGTCAGCACCCTGGCGGAAACCAACTGGGAGGAAAGCTGGAAGGACAACTATCCGCCCCAGGAGATCGGCAGCAAAATCGTGATCCTGCCCTACTGGCTGGCTGGCCAGGAAGGGGACAGGCTGCCTGTGATCCTGGATCCCGGCCTCACCTTCGGCACCGGCGCCCATCCCACCACCCAGATGGTGGTGGAAACCATGGAAGACCTGATCCGGCCCGGCCATCATTGCCTGGACCTGGGCAGCGGCAGCGGCATTTTGTCCCTGTGCGCCCTGCGGCTGGGAGCGGAAAGCGCCGTGGGCATCGACATTGACCCCAAGGCAGAGGACATTGCCCGGGAAAATGCCGCCTACAACGGCTTCGGCGCCCCGGAATTCACCGCCCTCACCGGCAACGTCACCGAGGATACCGCCCTGATGGAATCTCTTGCCGCCAGGGAATATGACATCGTTCTGGTGAACATCGTTGCAGACGTGATCATCGGCCTTTCCCCGGTGCTGCCCAATTTCCTCAGCTCAAAAAGCACCCTCATCTGCTCCGGCATTCTGGACGTCAGACTTGCCGATGTGCTGGCGGCTCTGGCTTCCGCCGGCCTGACGGTGACCGAAATAAAAGAAAAAGAGGACTGGCGCTGTGTCACCGCCGTCCGCAGATTTTAATCAACAGACAACAGTATTCACAGAATACGGAATTTTTTGCAGATGCTGCCGGCATGGCAGTAGGGGCGATCAATGGTCGCCCGTGCGGTATATACCTGGCGTCCAACGGAATCCGATGCGAATCCGCTGCCGGTTACTGCCGGGCGGGCACTGCCCGCCCCTACATCCACAGTCTGACTGCCGGGAAAATCTGTCATTTCCCCAAATAAGGAGTACCCTATGAGATTATCCTACCGCACCAAGCGCCGCATCCGCAGTCTGGCCATTGTGGCAGCCATTGCACTGATGCTGTTCATCATCGCCTGGTTCTGCAGCGTTGTATTTCTGGAACGTTATGTGGTTTATACCCGTGACGGTGCCATGCTGGACCTGTCCATTTCTGCCAACGAGATCATCGGTGAAAAGGTGACACCCCCCTCCGCCGGAACCAACATCTCCATCTACTATAATGAAGGCGACGATGCCATCAATATGTCCGACGAGCTGCAGAAGGTGGACGGCTACTATATTGATATCAATGCCCTGAAAACCGATATTGCCGGCTGCTGGGATCTGATGGAGCCCCTCAATGCCAACACCCCCATCCTCATCGATCTGAAGGGCGGCTACGGCTCTGCCTACTACAGCTCCACATTGCCCGGCATCATCACCTCCTCCGAAGTCAGCGTGGCCTCTGTGGATGAGCTGATCGGCTACATGAATGAGAAGAATTTCTACACCATCGCCCGGATCTCCGCTTTCCGGGACTATAACTATGGCCTCAACCATGTGCCTGCCGGCCTGATGCATGTCAACGGCAAGGGCCTGTGGCCCGATGAAGGCCACTGCTACTGGCTGGATCCCACCAAGGAGCTGACCCTGGAATGGAT
The DNA here is from genome assembly GCA_017440925.1 of Oscillospiraceae bacterium. Classification (GTDB taxonomy): domain Bacteria; phylum Bacillota; class Clostridia; order Oscillospirales; family Oscillospiraceae; genus Faecousia. The sequence continues at coordinate 33,523 of JAFSAP010000053.1, forward strand.
CGCCAGCATCATTACGGAAATCAAGAATATGGGCTTTGACGAAGTGGTGCTGACGGATTTCTGCTTCCCCAACACGGATATGATCCGGTTTGACGGTGACAAGGACGCCGCTCTGGTCAGCGCCGCCGACTGGTTGATCCAGAAATGCGGCACCAGCAAGTTCACTGTTTCCTTCAGCGTCACCAACCATGAGTTTGCCCTGCCCCAGGGCCGCACCAGAATGTATCTGGAAAAGGTGCCTGCCACCAATGTAGGCGCTGTGGCCAACAAGGTATCCGAAACCGTTACGGAGGCTCCCATTCGGCTGGTATTCATGGCGGATACCAATGACACCCGCTTCAACAGCTATGGCGTTCTGCGTCCCCTGTCGGCTGCGCCTGCCATCGAAGCCCAGAAAGCCGCTGCTGCCACCGCTCCCACAGAAGCAACGGAGCCCACCGCCCCCAACGGCCGCTACGGTTAAGCACAACGTAAAAAAATCCGTTCTGCAGAACGGATTTTTTTATACCTATGTTCCACGAAAACCTTTATTCGCAGAAGGGAAGTTCTGGATGCGGGAATCTTATGGGGCAGGCGCATCCTTTCTGCAGGAGGTTTGCTACCAGTATCGCACAGGCGGGAACATAAAAAAAGAGAGGAAAGAAAAAAATTATTACACATAAAATTGGTTTACATAAATTATACTGTAAATTGTTGTTACCGTTTACATAATTCGAGTTATCCACATTGTCCACAGCTTTGTCCACAGGATATGGGTGGAAAACCCCTGTCAGATCAAGGCGAATTCTGTCTTTATCAAAAAATCTCCACAGGTTTGCACAAACCTGTGGAGATTTCAAAAGTTAACATAAAACAAATAGTTACAGAAGTTGCAGACTAGAAAAGGAACCGGGCAGAGAAGATCCGCTCAGCGGTTTCCCCGGAATTTCTGTGGCCGTCCACCTGCAATACTCCTTCCTCCAGGAAGTCCCAGTGAATGTCCAGGGTCTGGCCCTCCCGGGCCTCCGAAAGATAGCAGACGGTGAATTCCCTGGGGGTATGCTGCTCATGGAAGAGGCTGGGCAGCAGGTCATCGATCCAGTCCATGTATTTGGTGTTGTTCATATGGCCGTTGCGGTCCAGGTCGGTAAAGCAGACCTGGCGGCTGCGGTGGTTTTGCAGGGGCTTTGCCACCAGACCGCCGGGGGTGTCCAGTTCGGTGCCCCGCAGGGTGCCAATGACACTGATGCCGCTCTTGCCCGGCAGGATCATGCTCCGCTTGTCCAGGTCCATCAGCACCCACAGGCTGACGGAGCGGAAGCATTCCTTACCCGCAGCATCGTAGGCCACAACGCTTCTGGGATAGGCAACCCGGGTGGTGGGCATGGGCCATGTTTCAATACGGATGGTCTCGCCCCGGACAGGCAGCCGGGTGATCTGCACCCGGTGCCGGGTCACTGCCCAGAACATCCGTTTTGCGGCCAGGGTGTCATAATCCACGGACAGGGAAACGCAGTGCCGTCCGGCCACTTCCTGGGCCAGAAACAGGATCATGCTGGTCTTCATCCGGCCATAGCAGTCCACGGCAATGTCTGTGACTTCATAATCTTGGGTATATAAGGGTTCCATAATATTCCTCAATCTTTGATTTTCACAGAGTGGAGATTGAAGAGTGAAGAGTGGAGTTTCAATAACTCTCCACTCTCAACTCTCCACTTTGAATTATCCTTTATTTTCGGTAAGAATCAGCTCCACGCTGGCCTGCTGGCCGCCCCGGTAGATGGTGGCAACCACCGCATCTCCCACTGCATGGCTGTAAAGAACTGCATTCAGATCATCCATGGTGATGATCCGGGCATTGTCAACGGCCAGCAGAATGTCGCCGGGTTCAATACCAACATTTGCAGCATGACTGCCATTCTCCACGGCGGTGATATACAGTCCTGCCGGCAGCCGGTAATAATGCTGGTAGAAAGTGGAAAGGGTCTCGCCGGTGATCCCCAGGGTAGGCCGTCCGGAGACATAGCCCTGGTCGATGAGCTGATCCACCACATCCTTGACAGTGGCGCTGGGAATGGCAAAGCCCAGGCCCTCCACACCGGCACTGTCGGTAAAAGCGCCGATCTTCATGGTGTTGATACCGATGACCTGGCCGTAGCTGTTGATCAGCGGGCCGCCGGAATTGCCGGAATTCAGGGCGGCGTTGGTCTGGATCAGGCTCATAGTACGGCCGTCGATGGCCACATCCCGGTTGATGGCGGAGATGATGCCGTCAGTGAAGCTGCCCCGGAATTCCACGCCCAGGGGATCACCGATGGCAGTGACGGTGTCGCCCACCCGCAGCTGTGCGGAATCGCCGAATTCGGCGGGGACCAGATCCTCCGCCTCAATGAACAGCACTGCCAGGTCGGAAATTTCGTCTGCACCGATAAGGCTGGCCTGGAAGATCCGTTCATCCGTCAGCTGAATGGAAACAGACTGGGCATCCTCCACCACATGGGCATTGGTGACGATATAGCCCTTTTCCGACAGCACCACGCCGGTGCCGGTGCTGTTGCCGTTGCGGCCCTGGCTGGTGATGGAAACCACCGAGGGGATATTCTTCTGGTAGATCTCCTGCAGGGGGATGCCCTGTTCTTCCGGAACATTGGCAGGAGAGGTGGGAGATTCCTGAATGCACAGGGAAATATCCTCTTCATCGCAGGGAAGGGTGGTCTGTGCGGTGGGCTCCGTTTCCTGGGACTGAAGCAGGGGCTCCGTCTCCGGCGCTGTTTCCTCCGGGGTGAAGCGAATGGAGGTGCTGACCTCCTCCTTTACCTGCAGCTGGTTGAACAGCTTCACATTCAGAATGCCCAGCACCGTAATGATACCGCACAGGAAGATGATCAGAATCAGCATCAGCGCCATGATGCCGCCCTTGTCCTTGGGGGGCTCTGTGGAGCCGGTCTGCCAGGAATCCGTATCCCAGGGTTCCTCCTCCCGGGAAAATCTTGGATTGTAATTTTTTTCGCGCATACGCAAAACCTCGCGTTGTCAGAGTGGAGTGTGAAGAGTGGAGAGTGAAGAGAATATATCCGGCTTACGGATGATTTTTTATCATCGGCGGAGCCGACACAACAACTCCACTCTTAACTCTCAACTCTTAACTCTCAGTTAACTAATGGCATGGTGAAGGTGAATTCCGTCTTTCCCTCCCGGCTGGTAACGGAGATATTTTCTCCGTGGCTGCATACGATGGTCTTGACGATGTACAGGCCCAGACCCCAGCCGTCCCGGTTTTGGGAGCGGGATTTATCCAGCTTATGGAACCGGTCGAAAACCAGAGGCAGTTCCTCCGGCGGGATGGTATCGCCCTCGTTGGAGACGGAGATATAGGCTTTGTTGCCGCCCTCCCGGATCCGGATCCCCAGCTTTTTGCCCTCGGGACAGAACTTTACCGCATTGTCCAGCAGGTTGTAGATCACCTGGGTGATATAGTCCCGGCCGGCGATGGTGTATACCGGGTGCTCCGGCATGTCCACATCCACATCCAGATGCTTGTCGTTGATCTTTTTTTCAAAGGTGATGAGCACCTGGCCCACAGCTTCTTCCAGATCGAAGTGCATTTTCTTTTCTTCGGGAATGTCCTGGTTCTGGAGCTGGGAGATATCCAGCATACTGCGCACCAGGCGGCTGAGCCGCTTTGTCTCATCGGAGACGATCTGCAGGTAATGATCCCGCCGTGTCTCCGGGATGGTGCCGTCCAGAATGCCGTCGATGTAGCCGGAAATGGTGGTCATGGGGGTTTTCAGCTCATGGGAGACGTTGGCAACGAACTCCTGGCGCTGGTATTCGCTTTTCTGCAGGGAGGATGCCATGTTGTTGAAGGCCAGAGCCAGCTCCTGCATTTCTTCGCTGGTGGTTTCATCCACCCGGGCCCGGGCATCCAGGTTGCCGTGGCCAAAGGCATTGGCAACCTTGGCCATATCCCGCAGGGGACGGCTTTCCCGCCGGGTGAAGAAGCTGGCCACCAGAATGGCAATGAGAATGACAAAGACACTGGTGGTCAGAAACAGGTTGGAGATCCGGTTCAGGGTCTGGGTAGTGCCGGTGATGGGGGTGGAAACAATGACGATGCCGCCGCCGGAATTGCTGCTGACGATGGGGGTGCAGACCACATACCGGGAATCATTGTAAAGTCCCTTGATGATGCCGGTGGCCGTGTCGCCCCCTTTTTCAATGACCCGGGCCATGTATGCTTCATCGATCCGCCAGCCCAGATGCTCGCAGACCATGGGACTGCAGGAGCAGATGACGATCTCTCCCCTGGGATCACAGATCACCGCATCAAAACTGGAGACCTGGGTGGCAACGTCCAGATTCAGCAGAAATTCCCGGCTGCCGGCACTGCCGTCCACCAGATAGGCTGCCGCCAAATCCGCAATGATCTGGGAATCCTGCTTCAGAGCTTCAACGGCGTTGTCCGTCAGATATTCCTTTATCAGCATCTGAAAGGAAGTACCCAGGGTGATCAATGACAGCAGCAATATGGTGGCAACCGTGGAAAAACTGCGGCCAAAGGAACTTTTCATCCTTAGATTACCTCAAACTTATAGCCCACGCCCCAGACAGTCTTCAGGCTCCAGCCTTCGCTGACACCCTCCAGCTTTTCACGCAGGCGCTTCACATGGACGTCCACGGTACGGCTGTCACCGAAGTAGTCAAAGCCCCATACCTCGTCCAGCAGCTGGTTGCGGGTGTAGACCCGGTTGGGAGAGGAAGCCAGGTAATACAGCAGCTCCATCTCTTTGGGGGGCGTGTCCACCTTTTTGCCGTCCACGGACAGCTCAAAAGCGTCCATATCAATGACCAGCTTGTCGAAAACCAGCCGTCTGGCCTTCTTCTCGGCGGCAACGCCGGAGGTACGGCGCAGCACAGCTTCGATCCGGGCCAGCACTTCCTTCATTTCAAAGGGCTTGGTGATATAGTCGTCCGCGCCGGTTTTCAGGCCAGTGACTTTGTCATCGGTCTCGCCCTTGGCGGTGAGCATGATGATGGGGGTCTGGGATTCGGCCCGGATGGCCTTGCAGACGGCCCAGCCGTCCATGACAGGCATCATCACATCCAGCAGCACCAGGTCGGGCTTGATGGCCCGGTATTTGGCAAGACCCTGGCCGCCGTCATTGGCAACCGTCACGGCGTAGCCTTCCTTTTCCAGATACATCTGCAGCAGTTCCGCAATATTGCGGTCATCTTCCACGATCAGAACAGATACAGCCATAGCAAATCCTCCTAAATTCTATTTCTTTTCATTTTTCCTTATTATACCGCAAAATCCCAAACTAGCGTGAACAATTTGTAAAGACTACGGCCCCAATTTGTGAACAAGTAAGTTTCTCTTGCAAATGGGAGCATTTGCAAGTATGATAATAGGAGAAATGATATGTGTTACTTTCTTGTGCCAGACAAGAAAGTAACCAAAGAAGCTGGCACAGGGGAGGCGCTTCGTACAAATGCGCCCTCCCCTGTGAACCCCTCCCGCCGCAACGCCAGAACATTGTGCAGACTTGTAACGCAGCAAATTTCAAGCAGAAAATCGGGACATTTTCTGCTTGAACAGGATCTAGGTTAAGTTGCTCCAGCGCTACCGGCGGTGCGGGCCGGGGATTTCTGAAAGGGGCGGCTTTGGCGCGCGGGAGCGCGACAACACAGCGCCCTTTCAGTCGGCTTCTTTTCGTACTTTTCTTGCCGAAACAAGAAAAGTACAAGAAAAAGGTATGGTAAGGAGTATGTTATGATTGAATTATTAAAAGCCGTTCTGTTCGGCATTGTAGAAGGCGTGACGGAATGGCTTCCCATTTCCTCCACCGGACACCTGATTCTGCTCAATGAATTCATCACTTTGAATGTCTCTGAGGAATTCGGCAGCATGTTCGATGTGGTGATCCAGCTGGGTGCCATCTTAGCCGTCATCGTGCTGTTTTTCCATAAGCTGAATCCCTTTGCTCCCAGCAAGACCGCTGCCGAAAAGAAGCAGACCTGGAGCCTCTGGTTCAAGGTGGTGGCAGCCATCATTCCTTCCGGCATCGTGGGTGTTCTCTTTGACGACTGGATGGATGCCCACCTGCACAACGGCATCGTGGTTTCCATCGCCCTGATCGTCTACGGCATTGCCTTCCTTCTGGTGGAGCGGCGGAACCAGGGCAAGCATCTGCGCAGAATCGACGATGTCCATGATATTAGCTATCAGACGGCGCTGATGATCGGCCTTTTCCAGTGCCTCAGCCTGGTGCCCGGCACTTCCCGCTCCGGCTCCACCATCTTAGGTGCCATTCTCATTGGTGTGGGCCGCAGCGCCGGCGCGGAGTTCTCCTTCTTCATGGCGATCCCCACCATGCTGGGCGCTTCCGCCATCAAGGCCCTCAAGTTCCTGCTCTCCGGGGTGGAGGCCACCGGCACCGAGATCGGTGTGCTGATCGTGGGCTGCATCGTGTCCTTCCTGGTGTCCCTGGCGGTCATCAAGGGTCTGATGGAATACGTCCGCCGTCATTCCTTCTCCGCCTTCGGCGTGTACCGCATCATCCTTGGCGCGGTGGTGCTGGCCTATTTCGCAATTCTGGCGTAATAAATCATTTCTGTTGAAAAATAAATAGAAAAGGAAGCGGTAATCCCATGTTTAAAGAAAGAAAAATGTTACTAGGAAAAAACGGCAGGAAAATGATGCTGTGCCTGCTTGCATCCCTGCTCTTGGTTACTCTCTGCGCTTGCGCAGCACAGGAGGATGGTAACAAGGAAGAAAGTGTTTATCATGATACTTCCAATGTGGAACAAACCCTTCCGGAAGAGCATACCGAGGCAGAGGATCCCAGTGAGGAACCGGAAGAAGTCAAGAATGAGGCATCTCAGCCCAAAAAGGATGTCTTTGAAGATGGCCCTCTTGCCGGTATGCAGAAAAACTCTATTGATGTTGCAGAAAAAGCACTGAAAAATGCAAAAGATAGCAAGAAAGAAGAAGCTGTCAGGAAAGCGGTGGAGGAGGATTTCATCTGGCCCGACGGCAGTGTGTATTCAGGCGATATGGTAAATGGAAAAGCCGAAGGCAAGGGTAAGATTACCTGGCCGGACGGTGGCACCTATGAGGGCGAATGGAAGAACAACAAACGCCATGGTATGGGCAAAGAAACTTACGCCGACGGCAGCAGCTACAATGGCGAATGGAAATACAACATGCGCGACGGTCAGGGCAAAATGACCTGGGTGTATGATGGCAAGTACATAGAGACTTACGAAGGCGAATGGAAAAACGATGAATTCCATGGCCAGGGTAAGCATGTCTGGCCGGATGGTAGCTCCTATGAGGGCGAATTGAAGAATGGTAATCCTGACGGTTATGGCAAAGAGACGATTCCCGGCAGTTATACCTACGAAGGCCAGTGGGTAGATGGTCAATATAATGGCCAGGGAAAACTGACAGAAGCCGATGGCACCTGCTATGAAGGTGAATTTGAAGATGGTGGCTGCATCGGCCAGGGTAAGATAACCTGGGCGAATGGCAAAGTATATGAAGGTGAATGGAAGAACGCCAGTCAGAACGGTCAGGGCAAAATGACCTGGCCGGATGGAAAAGTCCATGAGGGTCAGTGGAAGGATGGCAAGCGCGAAGGATACGGAAAAACGACTTTGGCAGATGGTACCATCTTTGAAGGCCAGTGGAAAAACGATACCATCGATGGTCAGGGAAAACTGACGACCTCAAATGGCATGGTCTATGAAGGCCAGTGGAAAAATGGTGTCAGAGAAGGCCAGGGTAAAATGAAGGAAGCCGACGGTAGTATTTATGAAGGCCAGTGGAAGAATGGCACCAGGGAAGGTCAGGGAACCATGACCTGGCCCAGTGGTGAAAAATATGAAGGCGAATGGAAGAAAGATCAGCGAAACGGAATCGGAAAAAATACCTGGGCAGATGGGACAGTTTACGAAGGTGAATGGCTCGCAGATAAAATAGAAGGCCAGGGAACCATGATCTGGCCTGACGGCAGGGTCTATGAAGGCCAGTGGAAGAACGATAATATCAATGGCCAGGGAAAACTGACAGATACGGACGGCACCGTGTATGAAGGCGACTGGGTCGACGGCGGGTTGGTGAAGCAGAAATAATCGCATTTTTCCGCGGTTGTCCAATAAAAAGAGTATCAGAAAGAAAAAAGACATGCATACGAAAATGCATGCCGTGATGAAAACCGGGAGGAAAGAGAAATGTCCAAAGAGTACACCATTGAAAACGAGTACGTAAAGCTCACGGTCACCACCTGGGGTGCCCAGGTCAAGAGCGTCGTTCGCAAGTGCGACGGCGTGGAGCACATCTGGCAGGCCGACAAGGAGGTCTGGGGCTACCATGCGCCCATCCTGTTCCCCCACTGCGGCAAGGTGGTGGACGGCGTGATCGAGGCCAAGGGCCAGACCTATGAATCCGGCCAGCACGGCTTTGCCCGTCTGATGGAGCATGACTTTGTGGATCAGACCCGGGATACCATCGTTCTGGAGCTGTGTTCCAATGAAGAAACACTTAACAAGTTCCCCTATGAATTCCGCCTGGTGTCCACCTTCACCCTGGAGGGCGATACTGTTCACCATACCCTGACGGTGGAAAATCTGGACAGTGAGGCGCTGCCCTTCGGCATCGGCTACCACCCCGCTTTCACCATTCCCTTTGATGATAAGCACGTGGCCACCGACTATGAGCTGCGGTTCTCCGAGGTGGAATCCCCCATCTGTCTGAACTGCCTGCCCCATGGTCTGCTCCATGGCAATCTGTATCTGATGCCCGCCAATATCAAGCGGATTCCCATTGATGAGTACCTCTTTGCCAATGACAGCCACTGCATGGTAAATCTGAAGTCCGAAAAGCTGGGTGTTTATGAAAAGGGCACCGGCCGCGGCGTGGTCTGCAACATTTCGGAGTTCCCCTATACCCTGCTTTGGAGTAAGCCCGGCGAGCCCAAGTTTATCTGCATCGAGCCCTGGCACAGCCTGCCTTCCCCCGAGGGCGGCAGCAAGAAATGGGAGGAAAAGGCCGCTGCGACTGTCCTGCAGCCCGGCGAAGCCTGGAGCTGCACATTGTCCACTTCCTTTGTACGTTAATGAAATATAAGGGGAGGGTCAAGACCCTCCCCTATAGAAGAAAACGCCCACTCGGATGAGTGGGCGTTATGCTATTGCATTTCCTCTTTCAGTCCCAGCAGCCAGTCGGCAGAAATGCCGTAGAATTTGCATAATACCACAACATAGCGAACAGGAATCTCAAATTTACCATTTTCGTATCGGGAATATTGCTGCTGAGGAATCCCCAAAACCTCAGCGATTTGTTTTTGAGATAGCTTCCGAATTTTTCGTGCTTCGGATAAACGTTCTTCAATCATAATAGGTTCCTCAAGAAAACAGTTTTTTATAGCGTACAACAAAATAGATGTATTGACAAACATCAATAGTGTTGTTAAACTGTATGTTATACATCAAATTTGTTGTATAAAGGAGGAAAAATTATGGAGGATTGGAGAATCAATTTCTGTCAGAATCTGCGGCATCTGCGGCAGGTGTACGGCCTGACCCAGAGGGAAATGGCCGGGATTGTGGGGGTCAGCCTGGGTACCTATGGAAAAATGGAGCGGTGCGATCCCAGGGTGCGGATCCATAGCGGCCGTGTCTGCCGCATCTGCGACCATTTCAACGTCCGCACAGACGATATGCTGTACCAAAACTGGCCGCAAATGCTGGAAACCAAATCGTAGGGCGGGGTTTGTGACCGAAGGAAATAGGGGCTCCCCCTACAGAAGAAAAGCCCCACCAATCGGTGAGGTTTTTGTCATGGTGATGGGAAAAGTATCAGATTTCCGTGTCATTGCGAGCCATTCCGCAGAATGGCGTGGCAATCTCCTGGCAGGATGAAGGATTTTGCAGTGCAGACTGGTGGATGGTACCGGGAGATTGCCACGGTCGCTGACGCTCCCTCGCAATGACATGCAAATTACGATACGGCTTATAAAATAAGAATCCCCTGCCTTCAGGCAGAGCGTAGTCCTTAACCACCGTTTAACGTTTGTTCTTAAAATATGCATAATCCCCTGCCCGAAGGCAGGGGATTGGCTATTAACCAAGCGGCTTCAGCAGGAAACCTGCTTCGCATGTTTCCCGCTGACATTGGTTCTTTTAAAGTGCATAAAACCCCACCTTGCGGTGGGGTTTTGTGCTATTAACCGAAGACGCTCAGCAGGAAACCTGCGGCGATGGCGGAGCCGATGACACCGGCCACGTTGGGACCCATGGCGTGCATCAGCAGGAAGTTGGAGGGGTTGTTCTTCTGGCCCACGGTGTTGGCAACACGGGCAGCCATGGGAACAGCGGAAACACCGGCGGAGCCGATCAGAGGATTGACCTTACCCTTGGTAGCCTTCCACATCACCAGGCCGCCGATCAGACCACCAGCGGTGGACATACCGAAAGCGATAACACCCAGCACCACGATGGACAGGGTCTGCACGGTCAGGAAGTTGGAGCCCACCATGGTGGCGCCCACGGAGGTAGACAGCAGAATGGTGACGATGTTCATCAGAGCATTCTGAACGGTGTCAGACAGGCGGTCGGTGACGCCGGTCTCCTTGAACAGGTTGCCCAGCATCAGGCAGCCGATCAGAGGAGCGGTGTCGGGCAGCAGCAGAGCCACGAAGATAACGACCACGATGGGGAAGATGATCTTCTCGGTCTTGGAGACCTGGCGGGTCTGGACCATCTTGATCTTACGCTGCTCGGGAGTGGTCAGCGCATTCATGATGGGGGGCTGGATCAGAGGGATCAGCGCCATGTAGGAATAGGCTGCCACAGCGATGGCGCCCAGCAGGTGGGGAGCCAGCTTGGAGGTCAGGAAGATGGCGGTGGGGCCGTCAGCGCCGCCGATGATGCCGATGGAGGCAGCCTCGGGGCCGGTAAAGCCCAGCTCGGGGCTGATGAGGTTCATGGCAACAGCGCCGAAGAAGGCGGCGAACACGCCCAGCTGGGCAGCAGCGCCCAGCAGCAGGGACTTGGGATTGCTCAGAAGGGGGCCAAAGTCGGTCATAGCGCCGACACCCATGAAGATCAGGCAGGGATACAGGCTGGTCTTAACGCCGATATAGAAGATATCCAGCAGACCGCCATGGCGCATGATCTCACCATAGGAATGATAGAAGGGGCTGGCTTCGTCCATGAAAGCAGTCCACAGCTCCTGGTGATACAATCCACCCATAGGCAGGTTGCTAAGCAGGCAGCCGAAGGCAATGCCGCACAGCAGCAGGGGCTCGAACTTCTTGACGATGGCCAGGTACAGCAGCACGCAGGAGATGACCAGCATCACCAGGTTCTGCCAGCCGCCGTCACCGAAGCCGGCGGACAGGGCTGCGAAACCGGAGGAGTTCCACAGATTTAAGAGTACTTCACCAATATTGATCATGGCGATCCTCCTTAGCCCAGGACGACCATGGTATCACCGGTGTTAACAGTGGAACCCTTCTGAACCAGAACCTGGGCAACGGTGCCGGCCTTGGGAGCCATGATCTCGTTTTCCATCTTCATAGCTTCCAGAACCAGCAGAACTTCGCCTTCCTTGACGGCCTGGCCTGCGGTGACGTTGACCTTCAGAATGTTGCCGGGCATGGGAGCCTTCACAGCCTCACCGGCCACGGGGGCAGCGGCGGGAGCAGGAGCGGCAGCAGGAGCAGGTGCAGCAACGGGTGCAGCAGCCACAGGTGCGGGAGCGGCAGCGGGAGCAGCGGCAACGGTGCCGCCGATGGCTACCAGCAGGTCACCGGTGTTGACGGTGCTGCCCTTGGCAACGGGAACGGCGGAGATGACACCTGCGCAGGGAGCGTAGATCTCGTTCTCCATCTTCATGGCTTCCAGAACGCACAGCAGCTGGCCTTCCTTCACAGTTTCACCCACGGAAACGGCAACCTTCAGGATGTTGCCGGGCATGGGAGCCTTGACGGATTCGCCGCCGGTGACGGTCATGCCGCCTGCAGCAGGTGCAGCAGCGGGAGCGGCCACAGCAGCAGCCACGGGAGCAGCGGCAGGGGCCAGAGCCTCATATTCGGCAACACACATTGCCTTGTCTGCGACCACTTCAACCTCATAGGTGCGGCCGTTCAGAGTAACCTTATATTTCATGTTTTACTTGACCTCCTTGATGGAAATGAAGCGCAGCTCGTTCAGGGGCTTGCCCATCTTGTTGGCTACGATTGCCATGATCATGGCAGCGGTCTTGGGTTCCACATCATACAGCTTCAGCTGGCCGGCAGTGCCGGGGGCAGGCTGAGCCTGGGTGGGCAGGACGATCTCACCCTTGGTATGGGGTGCCACGGGAACGGCATCGATGCCGACCTTGGCTGCGGCAGCCTTCTCGGCGGCCTTCTTGTCCTTTGCAATGAAGATCTTGCCCATGGCCATGACCACCAGCATCAGCAGGATCAGGCCAAAGAACACCACGGCGTAGCCCAGCACAGCAACGATGGCGGCATTGGGCATGCTGATGTTCACAAGATCGGGAGCGGTGGAAGTTAACATCATTGTGTTACCTCCTTTTAGCACTCGACGATAGAGTAAGTGCAGACATTCTCTTCCTTGGCCTTCCGGTTCTCCAGATACTTTTCAGCCAGGTTGGGGAATGCGATATAGCTCAGAACATCCTCATCGGTCTTGGCCAGGTCGCCCAGCTTTTCCCGGGTCTTTTCCACAACGGGCTCCAGGGTGTCGGCGTAGCGGCCCTCCAGGGGCTTCTCGTCGCCCAGGATGTGAGCGCGGATCTCCTCGTTGATGGGAGCGGGGGTGGTGCCGTACTCACCGCGGCAGTAAGCCTTGATCTCCTTGGAGACGGACTTGTAGCGCTCGCCGTCCAGAACATTGCGGACAGCCTGGACGCCGACCATCTGGGAAGTGGGGGTGACCAGGGGAGGATAGCCCATGTCGGCACGGACCTTGGGAGTCTCCAGCAGAGCCTCGTCCAGACGGTCCAGAGCGTTCATCTGCTTCAGCTGGCTCAGCAGGTTGGAGAGCATGCCGCCGGGGATCTGGTAGGTCAGGCACTGGGTATCGGTGGCCATGGACTTGGGCATCAGGGTGCCGTCCTTGATGAATTCGTCGCGGATGCCCTTGAAGTAGTCAGCCATGGTCTTGGTGGCAACATCGTCGATGTCCACTTCGTAGCCCAGCTGGCGCAGAGCGTAGGCCAGGGTCTCGGTAGCGGGCTGGGAAGTACCGCCGGAGAAGGGAGAGATGGCGGTGTCGATGATGTCACAGCCAGCCTCAACAGCCTTCAGGTAGGTCATGAAGGCCAGACCGGTGGTGGAGTGGGTGTGCAGGTCGATGGGCATGCCGGGAACAGCGTCCTTGATGGCGGAAACCAGATCGTAAGCTTCCTGGGGGCCCATGATGCCGGCCATATCCTTAATGCAGATGGTGGAAGCGCCCATTTCCTTCAGTTCCTTCACGGTCTGCACGTACTTGGCGTGGGTGTGAACGGGAGAGGTGGTGTAGGAAATGCAGCCGGAAGCGATGGCGCCGGCATTGACAGCAGCATCCATAGCGACCTTCAGATTGTTGACGTCGTTCAGAGCGTCAAAGATGCGGATCACATCGATGCCGTTCTCAACAGCCTTCTTGACGAAGAGCTTGACAAAGTCATCGGGATAGTGGGAGTAGCCCAGAACGTTCTGGCCGCGCAGCAGCATCTGCAGCTTGGTGTTCTTCACCTGTGCGCGGATCTTGCGCAGACGCTCCCAGGGATCTTCGTTCAGATAACGCAGGCAGACGTCGAAGGTGGCACCGCCCCAGCACTCGATGGCGTAGTAGCCGACCTTGTCGATGGTCTCCAGCATGGGAGCGAACTTCTCGAAGGGCAGGCGGGTTGCGATCAGAGACTGGTTTGCGTCACGCAGAACGGTCTCCACAAACTGAACTTTTTGTGCCATTGTGTATGTAACCTCCGTAGATAGGATTTGAAATGGATGTATCAAAAACACTTATCAAAAAGCCATTTTGGTAAAGGCGAATGATAACTGAATGGAGACATCCTGTTATTTTAAACCAACGTACCAGCAGGGGTGAAAGGCAGTTGGTGAAAAACAATAAATTTGGAAAAGGTGGACACTTCTGATTTGTAACAGTCTACAAATTGGCTTTTTTGGGGTTTTTCGGGGTTTTTCCCAATCTCCACCAAATACATCCTATCATAAATCCAGATAAATGTAAACACATTTTTTCGGCAAATCCGTATTTCTTTATCGTTTCTTTGGCCTGCGGACAGGTGCTCCGGATTTGTTTTCCGCAACGGAAAATAAAAATTTTCACTTCGTCGAAATGCAGTCAAAAAAATTGCTTTTGGAAAAAACTTTCAAAGTTTCTATTGATTTTTGATTATCGATAGTGTATGATAAAATCACGAAATCTGGGATACCGATACGGAAAGCAAATAAGTGATCCGCACCGGTGTTACTATTTAATATGAAAGAGGTTACCTATTATGGCACAGATCGATCTGAGCAAGTATGGCATCCACAATGCCGAGATCATCCGCAATCCTTCTTACGAAGAACTGTTCGAAGCCGAAATGGATCCCACCCTGGAAGGCTTTGAAAAGGGCCAGCTGACCGAGCTGGGTGCTGTCAATGTTATGACCGGCATCTACACCGGCCGCTCCCCCAAAGACAAGTTCATCGTCATGGACGAGACCTCCAAGGACACCGTGTGGTGGACCTCCGACGAGTTCAAGAACGACAACAAGCCCGCTTCCATCGAAGCATGGAACGAGTGCAAGCGCCTGGCTGTTGAGGAGCTGAGCAACAAGAAGCTGTACGTCATGGACGTTTTCTGCGGCACCAACGCCGACACCCGTATGGCTATCCGCTTCATCATGGAAGTGGCATGGCAGGCTCACTTCGTCAAGAACATGTTCATCGCTCCCACCGAGGAAGAGCTGGCTAACTTCGAGCCCGACTTCATCTCCTACAACGCTTCCAAGGCTAAGGTCACCAACTTCAAGGAGCTGGGCCTGAACTCCGA
>JAFSAP010000054.1 GCA_017440925.1 Oscillospiraceae bacterium
ATGAGGATCAGACCCACTACCAGACAGATGATAACGCCGATGATAAGGTTGCAGAGGGCGGTAGTGTCAGCAGAAAGCAGACCATAATTGATAAGGGCGGTATCGATGGCGGCGGTGATGGTATTGACCTGGGTGGCGTTGCCGGTGCCGAAGACGGCGCAGACACCAAAAAAGGCATACAGGTAGGCCAGCCACATCCACTTGCTGCCGAGACCGTTTTTAATATAGTACATGGGACCGCCAACATAGTCGCCCTTGGCATTGCGCTCCCGGAAATGGACAGCCAGAGTTACTTCTGCAAACTTGGTACCCATACCGAGCAATGCGGAAACCCACATCCAGAATACGGCGCCGGGGCCGCCGATGGCAATGGCACCGGCCACACCGGCGATGTTTCCGGTGCCCACGGTGGCAGCCAGGGCGGTGCAGACTGCCTGGAAGGGGGTCAGGGAACCCTGGGAGGCTTCCTGCTTTTCCAGAATGCGTCCGAGGGTATTTTTCATGGAATGGCCGAACTGGCGAATCTGAATAAATCCGGTGCGGATGCCCAGATACAGGCCCACGCCAATGATGCAGGCCATGGCAGGCACGCCCCAGATGAAGTTGTTCAGCAGGGTGTTGATGTTGGTGATGATTTCCAGCATATGCTTTCTCCTTGGTAAAAAATGGGGAAATTCCGGACTGTTTCCGGAAAGTAGAAATTGAGCACATCATATCAGAAAGAGAAGAAAAAGTAAAGTGCAAATCCCAGAAATACATCTGTTCGTCTATTGAAAAATAAAATGAATGAAGATACAATATTATTAAAGAAGCAATGTGATTTCATCACAGAATAATCCGAAGGTTTCCCATAAAATAACAATACAAAGAAAACAACAAGGAGGCGCAGCTATGAATTACAGTGCATTGATTCAGAACAGAAAGTCCGTCCGGGAATTTACAGACAAGCCGGTTTCCTATCAGGAGCTGGAAACCATTCGCAGTTACTATACCCGCTATGTCCGCCGCCTGGTGCCTGGTCTGGATACCCAGCTGTACTTTTTCGGCACCGATACCCGGGAGGCTCTGGAGGGAGCCGCAGGCTACAACGCGTTCCTGGTGGGTGCGCCCCAGTATCTGGTGCTTATGTCCCAGCGGCATGCGCTGGCCCATCTGAATGCAGGCTACATGATGGAAGACCTGGTTCTGAAACTGACGGATATGGGATTGGATTCTTGCTGGGTCACCTTCACCAGCAGCGAGGATATCAAGGATGCCCTGGGCATTGAGTCAGAGCTGGATGTGGCAGCCATCGTGGCCTTTGGCTACGGAAAGAAAACCACCAAGCGCCTGCGGCTGAATCTGCGCAGCATGTCCAATGTGGATATCGAGGCCAAGCACCGCTATATGGAGCCCAAGCGCGGCATCCGGGATATGGCGTTTCTGAACACCTGGGGCAATACCCGCAATCTGGATGACTTTATCGGCTTCTATGACGATGTGCTCTGGGAGGCCCTTTACGCAGCATCCCTGTCCCCTAGCTATCTGAACCGGCAGGCCTACGGCTTCCTGCTCCATGACGGCTTCATCAGCCTGGTGAGCCGGCCGGATGCCTACAACCGGAAGATCGACGGGGATCTGAGCCTGGGCATCGTCCTGCATCACTTCTCCGTGGTAGCAGAAAACTGGGCTGGAAAGCCCCAGTGGAAATTCGGCCTGGAGGCTGCACAGCCCGCCCTCCCCGAGGGCCATGGCGTTGTGGCATCCTGCAGACTGTAAGCAGATATCCGGAATAGGATCTCCCCCCATTTATAACAGGAAAAACACGCCCTCCGGGGCGTGTTTTTCCTTCGGGAATGTGTGGAAAAATAAAATATCCTGTGCTATACTCAAATCAGAATGACAGGAGGATACTGTAATGATAAAAATACTGTTCGTCTGCCACGGCACTACCTGAATCAGCCGGGATTTGCCTTGATAATCCACGATAAATTACACTCAAAAATGGATTTACTACCAATTTACTACTTTTTGAGCTCTGATATGATAACGAATCAAAACAGCAGTTCTGCATAGATGCCTGAAAAGCATCTTCAGCGGGACTGCTTTTTGTTTGTCTGCTATTTTGTCCGGGAAATTTTTGGAGATTCGACAAGTTCGACAGAGGAAATGCGGAGCGGTACAATGGTGGCAGAACAAACAAAGGAGGTTTGGCTATGGAAATCCAATATATCTGCTGCGGCGATTATTACATCCCCGATTTGAAATTGCCTGAAGAAAAACGTCCTATCGGGAAATGGGGCCGAATGCACCGGGAATATCTGAAAGAACACCATCCGATCCAATATACCAATCTGGTGCTGTCCTGCAAGCTGTGGACCTATCTGGCAGATCTGAACGAACAGGTCCAGGAGCGGCTGGATAGGATTATGCAGCAGATGAAGGAAGCGGAGGGTGTCAACGAAACATTGAAAGCGACTGATCCAATAGTGTGGGTTCAGAGAATGAACAGTATCCAAAATCGGGCGGAGGAAATCATTTTACAGGAACTGATCTACGGGGAGAATGTACTATGAACATCCTGGAAGAATTTTGGTATGGTAATCTTGAACCGGCAGAATACGACGCCAGCCCCAGTGAGGAATATAGGGAACTGCTTCAGTTGATCAGCCGGAGTGAAGAAAAACTGCTTGCTACCATGACAGATGCACAGAAGGACCTGTTCTCTCGTTACCAGGACTGTGTAAGGGAATTTCAGGCTATGGCAGAGAGCCTATTGTTTCAAAGCAGCTTTCGCCTTGGCGCTAGAATAATGCTGGAAGTTATGGAACAATAACCAAAGAATGTAAAGAAAACCTGGACCTTGCGTTGTTGCAATGTCCAGGTTTTTACGTATCTATTTATTTGATTCGAACAGACTTGCTAAAAATAGGTGTTGTTTGAATATAGGTTCTTCGGTAAGGAAGATCCGGTTTGTCAATCCGCTCCAGCAGCATACCGGCAGCGAAGTAGCCAATATCAACACTGGGAATATATGCTGTTGTCAGCGGTGGATCAATCAGGCTTGCCTGAGTGGTGCCATCAAAACCAGTCAGCATAATATCTTCCGGAACGGACAGCCCTTTCTTTTTCAGTGCATTCAACAGATGAATAGCCAGAAAGTCATTGGCGCAGACAAAAGCATCCGGCAGAACAGGCATTTTTTCCAGCTGCTCCAACAGCCATGCGACATTTGTATACGGGGCGGAATCCTCGGCAAGGATGCAAAATTCCCTGCTTTGCTCCAAACCTGCACGGCCCAATGCTTTGCAGTAGCCGGACCAACGGTCATGGAAGCTGTTGCAGTGGTTGATATCACCAACAAATCCAATCTTCTTTGCTCCGGCTTCGATCAGCTGTTCCGTCAGTGAGATGGCACTATTGACATTCTCCATAGAAATCAAATCCGCTTTCATGGTCGTCAGATCCGGACGGGCATAGGTATCTGCAAATATGACCGGCAGACCCAGATCACACATCATCTGTGTGTATCCACGGTCAAATAACTCGATTCCAAGAATGCCAACAGTCTGATCTATCGCAAAGTTGCTTGGCAGTGCCTGATTTCGAATCTCGCTTTGGGTCACCTCATACATCATCAGAGAATAACCGGCTCGGCTGAGACGATTGGCAAAGGCTGTAATGAAGCTCGTACCATAATGGTAGTGCATTGGCTTCTGCTGGGTAAACAGCGCAACACTTTTTACAGTCGGCTGTTTTTGCTTTGCCTGTGCGGAACTGCTTTCCCGGATCTGCTGCCGGTATCCCAGCTCGTCCGCTTTCGCCAGAATCATTCTACGGGTTGCTTCGGGAATGCCTCCTCTGGCATTAAATGCTTTGGAAATAGTGTTTCGAGAAAAACCGCAGGCATCTGCTATATCCTGCATCGTTACACGTTTTGCTGCCATAGTCTGCATGATCCCCTCTCAAAGTATGTAATCCTATCATACCATGCGGTTACTTAAAATGCAACATTGGATTCCTTTGCATTGGTTTACATTAGTTTACATACATAAATGTAAACTAATGTAAACTTGCTTTTTTCGTTACGCACAAAAGAAAAATAACCTTTTTGAACGTTGTTCCGAAAATATATTGGAAGATAATTCTATTATTGACTTTATTTATCAGACATTTTATAGTATAAATACAACATGTTGCAAATGTAAATTTACAAACAAAAACAGAAAGAGGTGTTACGATGAATCGGTTGAAACCTCATGCAGAAGGAACGCTGCACAAGAAGCTGGTTTACATTCGGAACAACTGGCAACTTTACGTTTTCTTTATGCTGCCGGCTCTGGCTTTGACAATCGTCTTTAAGTACCTCCCTATGGGCGGTCTGGCGATTGCATTCCAGGACTACAACAACCGAAAGGGTATTTGGGGAAGCGACTTTATTGGTTTTGCACACTTCATGCGTTTCCTGTCCTCCCCGGACTTCATTACGCTGATGGCGAATACGCTGAAGCTGAGTATTTACGGATTACTGTGGGGATTCTTTCCTCCGGTCATTCTGGCAATTATCATGTCCCGTATTCGCAGCGCAGGAATCAAGAGAAACATCCAGCTTCTCATTTATGCACCCAACTTCATCTCCGTCATTGTTATGTCCGGTATGATTATCACCTTCCTTTCTCCGGTAGGTCCGGTCAATCAGCTGCTGGGCACTTCAAGCAATCTGATGACAGACCCCAATGCCTTCCGGCCAATTTACATTGCTAGCGGTATTTGGCAGGGTGCTGGCTGGGCCTCCATCATTTATACTGCAACCCTCTCAGGTGTCAGTTCGGAGCTGGTCGATGCCTGCAACATTGACGGTGCAAGCTTGTTCCAGCAGATCCTGAACATCGACATCCCCACTCTGAAGCCTATCATGGTCATCCAGTTCATTCTGTCCGCAGGACAGATCATGAGTATCGGCTTCGAAAAGGCTCTGGCATTGCAGACAGATCTGAACCGCGCAGCATCGGAAATCATTCCGACCTATGTGTACAAAATGGGTCTTCAGATCGGTGACTATAGCTATTCCACCGCTGTTGGTCTGTTCAATTCTGTTATCAACGTAATCCTGCTCATTACTGTTAACACGATTGTATCCCGCCTCAACGAAGGCGAAGGCCTGTAAGGAGGAAAGACTATGGAATCCAGACAGTTTTATACACGTAAGGACAAATTCGTTCTCTGGCTGGGCTATACCCTGCTGGGAACCTTTGTGCTGGCAATCCTTGTTCCTCTGATTTATGTCATCCTTGCCTCTTTCATCGATCCTGTAGTACTGACAAACCAGGGTATTTCCTTCAATCCGGATCACTGGACTCTGGAAGGTTATCGCCGGGTGTTTCAGGACGACATGATCGTCAGAGGCTTCATCAACTCCTTCGTTTACTCCACAGTTTTCGCAGCATTTTCCACACTGGTCTGCCTGCTGGCTGCTTATCCTATGAGCATCCCCCAGTTTGTGGGAAGAAAAGTGTTTAATACTCTGTTCGTGATCACCATGTTCTTCGGCGGCGGTCTGATGCCCACTTATCTGCTGATTTCCAACATGGGTCTGATCGACAGTCCTCTGGCACTGATTCTCCCCGGTGCAGTAAACGTGTGGAACATCATTCTGGCACGAACCTACTACAAGTCCATCCCCAACGAACTGCACGAAGCTGCTATGATCGATGGTGCAACGGATGTTCAGTATTTCTTCCAGATTCTGATTCCTCTGTGCAAGCCCATCATCATGGTCCTGGTGCTTTACCAGTTTGTCGGTATGTGGAACAGCTATTTTGATGCCATGATTTATCTGGAAGATCCCTCCCTGCAGCCCCTGCAGCTGGTGATCCGCTCCATCCTGGTGCAGAATACTCCCAGACCCGGTATGGTCTCCGACGCACAGAATGCTGCTATGATGGCAAAGATTGCCGAACAGCTCAAGTATTCCACAATCGTGGTTTCCAGCCTGCCGCTGCTGATCATGTACCCCTTCTTCCAGAAGTACTTTGAGAAGGGTGTTATGATGGGTTCCGTGAAGGGCTGATCCCAAATGGCAACAAATAATAAAGGAGAAACATTATGAAAAAGCGTTTTGTTCAAATCATTGCTCTTCTTCTGGTAGTTGCTTCTCTGGCTGCCTGCGGTGGCAAGGCAGACTCCGGCAATGCAAGTGCCAGCTCCAATGAGCCCTATACCCCTGTTAGCTTCCCCCTGGCAGAACAGGTCACCCTGACTGCTTTGACCCACGCTCCTTCCTTCGCTTCCGGCGAGTTCAATGACCGTCCCATCGTTCAGAGAATGGAAGAAAGCACCAATGTTCACATCGACTGGACCGTTTATGTGGATGACCAGTTCGGCGAAAAGAAGCAGCTGGCCATGACCAAGCAGGATCTGCCCGATATGGTCTTTGATGCTCAGATGAGCCAGTACGATCTGCTGCGCTACTCCAAGGATGGCACCATCATCGCTGTGGAAGACCTGATCGACAACTATATGCCCAACCTGAAGAAGGTTCTGGATGATAACCCCGAGTACCGTTCCCTGATCACCGCTCCCGACGGCCACATCTATTCCTTCCCCTGGATTGAAGAGCTGGGCAGCGGCAAGGATGCCATCCAGGCTATCGGCGGCATTCCCTTCATCAACCAGAAGTGGCTGACCGAGCTGGGCCTGGAAATGCCCACTACCCCCGATGAACTGACCGAAGTCCTGCGTGCCTTCAAGGCTGCATATCCCGATTGCCTGCCCCTGTCCTTCGTTATGAACGGCGGCAACGAAGACGTTGGTGTTCTGCTGAGCGCCTTCGGCTATGGCGACAACCCCGACCACTACATCGTCACCAATGAGAAGAAGGTCATCTATGCTTTGGCTGATGAGGGCATCATTCCCGGTCTGGAATGGCTGCACAGCCTGTATGCTGAAGGCCTGATCGATCCCGAAGTCTTCACTCACGACTTCAACACCTTCGTTTCCAAGGCTGCAAGCAACCGTTACGGCCTGTTCGTTGCATGGGACAATGCCAGCGCCGGTACTCCCGATGACTACGTGGCACTGCCTGCTCTGATGAATGCTGACGGCGAGTACAACATCACCCGCCAGAACGCAATGGGCTTTGAAATCGGCCGCTGCGTCATCACCTGCACCAACGAGAATCCCGAGCTGACCGCTCAGTGGATCGACCAGATGTACAATCCCGTTCAGTCCGCCCAGAACAACTGGGGTACTTACGGTGATACCGCTCAGGACAATGTTTTCGAGATGACTGCTGAAGGCACCCTGAAGCATCTGCCCATCCCCGCCGGTGTGGTTCCTTACGAACTGAGAATGAAGACCAACATGGGTGGTCCTCTGGCCATCCTGGACGAGTACTATGGCGTTTACACCACCAAGCCCGATGATGCCATGCTGCGTCTGGATGTCATGAAGGATCTGTATGCTCCCTATATGCAGTGCGAGTATAACTATCCTCCTGTCTTCTTCGACATCGACACCACCAACCGCATCACCCAGATTGAGACTGACCTGAAGCCCTATGCTGAAGCTCAGAAGGCATCCTGGATTATGAACGGCAATGTGGAAGCTGAGTGGGATGCTTATATCGAGCACCTGAATCAGCTGAACCTGCAGGAGCTGCTGGAGCTGAAGCAGGCCGGTCTGGATACCTACTTCGCCAATATGGGCTAATTCTCAGATCCTCTCCCATGTTCTTGTAATATAATACTGCCCGGCATTTGCCGGGCAGTATATTCCAAGAAAGGCCAGAGAAGTGGAATTTGTTAAAATGCCGCTTCTGTGTCCTTCCTAAATATGAGTTGGAACCTAAACACATATCATCACACAGGAGGAAATTGCTATGACCAGCAAAGAATTGCAGAAAGCCCGGGATTATGAAGGGAAGTACATGGATTTTATCCCCCAGCAGGAGCGTCCTGCCTTCCATGTTACCGGCGGAATCGGCTGGATCAATGATCCCAACGGTTTTTCCTGCTATCAGGGAGAATACCACCTGTTTTATCAGTACCACCCCTACGATACCAATTGGGGTCCCATGCACTGGGGTCATGTAAAGACCAAGGATTTCATCCGCTGGGAGCGCCTGCCCATTTCTTTGGCTCCGGATATGGATTATGACAAATACGGCTGCTTCTCCGGAAGCGCTGTGGAGACCCCGGACGGAAGGCATCTGCTGATGTATACCGGTGTTCAGAAGATTCTCCAGGAGGATGGCAATTATCAGGAATTCCAGACCCAGTGCATTGCCATTGGCGACGGTGTTACCTATGAAAAGGTATCCCAGAACCCGGTTCTGACCGGCGCAGATGTGCCGGAAGGAAACAGTGCAAAAGACTTCCGGGATCCGAAGCTCTGGTATGATTCTGAAGAAAAATGCTATTACAGTGTTGTGGGAAACCGAACTGCTGATGGCAGCGGTGCGGTACTGCTCTACCGTTCAGAAGACGGAATCAACTGGC
This sequence comes from Oscillospiraceae bacterium, assembly GCA_017440925.1. Taxonomy (GTDB): domain Bacteria; phylum Bacillota; class Clostridia; order Oscillospirales; family Oscillospiraceae; genus Faecousia. The sequence continues at coordinate 8,478 of JAFSAP010000054.1, forward strand.
AGTTTGTTACAACTCTGGATGCGTCCCAGAACCAGTATGGTAAAATGTGGGAGTGCCCCGATTTCTTCCCGCTGGATGGCGAACATGTGCTGTTTGTCAGCCCTCAGGAAATGAAGCAGATGGGTTATGAATTCCACATTGGTAACGGAACCGTTTGCCTTATGGGAGACTATAATAAGGAGTCTCACTCTTTTGACCGGAAATGTGTACACACCATCGACTATGGCCTGGACTTTTACGCTCCTCAGACCACTAATACTCCTGATGGCCGCCGTATTATGATCGGCTGGATGCAAAACTGGGCCACCTGCCGTTCCCAGCCGGAAAATGCTCGTTGGTTTGGTGAGATGGTGCTGCCCAGAGAGCTTTCTATCCGGGATGGTCGTCTTTATCAGGTGCCTGTAAGAGAATTGGAGAACTATCACAAAGACTGCATCTCCTACCAGAATATTTGTGTCAGCAAGGAAACACAGCTGGATGGCATTCGTGGCCGTATTCTGGATATGTCCGTCACCGTTCGCCCGGGAGAAGGCCGCGGTTATGAGAAATTCAAGCTGAACCTGGCAAAAGGCGATGACAATGTTACCACCGTCATTTATGATCCCCATACCGGTTTGGTCACATTTGATCGGACTGACTGTGGGTTCAATTATGATATTATCAACGAGCGCAGTTTCCTGGTGAAAGCAGGTCAGGAGCTGAAGATTCGTGTTGTTATGGACCGCTACAGCATTGAGCTCTTCTTCAACGATGGTGCCGCAGCGGCAACGGCTATGATCTACACACCGCAGGAGCATGATGCCATAAGCTTCGAGGCAGAAGGCAGTGCACTGATCGATGTGGAAAAATACGATCTCGCATTGTAAGGAGTCATCACTATGAAAAAATACGATGTTGTCGCTCTGGGTGAACTGCTGATCGACTTTACAGACAATGGCCTCAGCGGTCAGGGAAATCCTGTTTTCGAAGCCAATCCCGGCGGAGCCCCCTGCAATGTACTGGCCATGCTGCAGAAGCTGGGCTACCGGACAGCTTTTATCGGCAAACTGGGCTGTGACGGTTTTGGCAAGCAACTTCAGACTGTTCTGAAGGAAACCGGTATCTGCACGGAAGGTCTGTGCTGGGACGAATATGTACACACAACCCTGGCTGTTGTACATACGCTGCCTGGCGGAGACCGGGACTTCAGCTTCTATCGGAATCCCGGTGCGGATATGATGCTGACAGAAGAAGATCTTCCTCTGGATATGATCGCTGACTGCCGTATTTTCCATTTTGGCACGCTGTCCATGACCCATGAAAAGGTTCGACAGGCAACACTTGCAGCCATTCAGGTTGCAAAGGAAAACGGTGCACTTATCTCCTTTGATCCTAACCTCCGTCCTCCTCTGTGGGATTCTCTGGAGGATGCCGAGGAGCAAATCCATACAGGTCTTCAGTTGTGTGACATTTTGAAAATTGCCGACAATGAGATCGAGTTCATGACTGGTGAAACGGATTTTGACAAAGGTGCAGCCATTCTGCAGGAACGTTATCCCAACATCAAGATTCTGAATGTTACCGCCGGTGCAGAAGGAAGTTACTCCTATAGCTGCGGTCATCGTGTTTTTGTCCCCGGCTTTACGCTGGGCGGTACCATTGAAACCACCGGTGCAGGTGACACCTTCTGTGCAAGCGTTCTGGGATTCGTCCTGAAAAACGGTGTTGCCGAGCTGACAGAAGACCAGCTTGCAGAAATGCTGCGCTTTGCAAATGCTGCTGCTTATTTGGTAACTACCAAAAAAGGAGCCATTCGCTCCATGCCGGAAAAGGCACAGGTGGAAGCCATTCTGGCCGCAAATCCCTAATATCTTTCTGCTAACCATTTGCTCGACGCCGCTTCCATTGGCGATTGCAAAACAGCAGAACAAAAAACAGAAACGGAGAGCTATCAGCGCATGGAATACAATCTCTTTCCAGCACCCTGCGGTGCGTTTGTGGGAGATGTTATGCCCATGGTGGATAACGGGACACTGGAGTTGTTCTATCTGTATGACACAGATCACAATGGTCAGGCATATCATCCAATCCATAAGTTTACAACCAAAAACCTGTTTGAATATGAAGACCACGGTCTTATGATTGGCTGTGGCAAACCTGAAGAGCCGGATCTTGCTCTGGGAACAGGTTCTGTCCTGAAAGGGCAGGACGGTCGATATCATTGCTTCTATACAGGTCATAATGATGTCATGAGTCAGAAGGGCTTCGGAAAGGAATGCATCATGCACGCCGTCAGTTCGGACAAGGAACACTGGGAGAAGATCCCCGCCGATACCTTTTTTCCGGAAAAGAACTTTGCTGTTGACGACTTCCGTGACCCCTTTGTTTTCTGGAACGAGGAAACTAAGTGCTATTGGATGTTGGTGGCCACCAGGGAAACAAGCCTGGGCGGTATCATCGCCCGATACACTTCTGAAGATCTGCATAAATGGCGTTTATGTGAGCCGCTGTACGCACCGAAAAGCCATCATATGCTGGAATGCCCTGACCTTTTTCAGCTGGGGAACTATTATTACCTGTTCTACAGTTGGAATTGTGTAACCTACTATGCAATCAGTGAATCCATTTACGGCCCCTTTGTGGAACCGGAAAACAATGTTCTGGATGGAACCGGATTTGTCTTCTATGCAGCAAAAACTGCCCAGTTAAATGGCAAGCGATATCTGTGCGGTTGGGTTGGCAGAACGAATCAGAGGAATGACCACGGACCCTACGACTGGGCCGGTAATATGGTGATTCACGAACTCATCCAGTACGATGACGGATTGCTGGGCATCCGGGAACCGCAGCAGCTGACGAACTATTTTTCACAATATCTTTTGTGCAGCGCAGTAAGAACCTGCGGAGATACCGGAGAATTCAATGGAAGCTATAATCTCCGCAGCGATAATAATTCGTTTGCACTGGTTGATTTCGGTGTCAGACCACCCGCTATGCTTTTGGAATGCGATATCATTCTGGACAAAGATGGCTATGCAGGCTTTGCTTTTGGGCAAGGAACGGATTACAACGATTTTACCTGTCTGACACTGGATTCCAAAAACCACTGTATCCATTATGAAGGTACAAAGCCGTCTGATCTTGAGGATACACTTCCTTTCATCAAAACGAACTTTCACTTTGATCCCAATGTGCGTTATCATGCGAAGCTGGTAGCAGAAAAGGAAATTGTTGTCCTGTACCTGGACAACGCAAAAGCATTAAGCAGCCGGATCTATCATTCCATAGATGGGGCCCATATTGCTGCATTTGCAAAGGGAACTGATGCCGCTTTCTGCAATCTGACAGTGCGCATCCCCCAAAAATAACAATTGCCTCAATAAAGAAGAACAGTAACATTTACACTCCTCTTTCCAACTCTTCATTGTTCCTCTTTTTCTCCTTCCTAAAAGACAAGAGAAGCGATTATTCGTTTCTCTTGTCTTTTTTATGCGTAAACGAAAACCTATGTGGAGAATCAGCCATCGCTCCAAGCAGAAAAGGAAACGTTCTAAAAGTTTAGCTGTAGCGGTGCGTGACGCATGAATATCTCTCGTTCCAATGAATGCGACATTGAAAAATCCTCACAGTCTTTCCTCTCCTTGTGGGAGGATCGACCGTGAGGATTTTTTGTGTTTTGAGATATGTAGGCACAAACTCCCTTTTCCAGTTTGTGGGTACAGATTTCAAAACGGCTGGGCTTGTGAAGGGACTGCAGGTTCCTTGACTTCTGGGTTTCCAATAGGGGCGAAAGCGCCCTGTTGGCACACGATTTTCCGTTGGAAAGTCTAGTGTGTTATACCTTCTGCGACAGCTGACGCTGGAAAAGGGGTGTTTCCTTGCAGAACACACCATTTCCAGCGTCAGCAGAACAGGCGGATTTTGCGTCCCTCCGGGGCGGAGAATCTGAGATTTGCTTTCAGCAAAATTCGGCTGTTCGGGTGTAGGTGGTGTAGCGAAGTGGAGAAGATTTTTTACAAATCTTCGGAGTGCAGCTGCATCACCGGGGGAACGGAAGGTATATCAAACCCGCCGCAGCGACGCGTCCTTCGTTCTCTTTCGTTTCCTGTTTACCACTCGTCCCCTATAAACTCTTCCAGATCAAAATCGTTTCCATTTGCCGTGTACTTGTGCTTACACGCCTCGCCGCAAAACCAGGAATCCTCGTCCTTTACGAAATATGCGTTATGACAGTATTTACACAACCTCAGAGGATTCTTCTCATCAGACAGCATGAAGGACAGCATCAGGTGGATGAATTGCTGTAAGGAATAGAACTCCCAGCTGATTGTAGGCTTGTGCCGCAGCATCAAATAATAACTTGGATAAACACCGCCAAAAGCAGCCAACCCCTCCTGAAGAGCCAGAATGGTTCTCAAATCTTTCAGCTTTCCATCCTTGTAGTAGAAATAGCAGCACGTCAGCATATACGCCCAGTCCTTGAATTGGGTTACGACCCAATCGTAAGGTTCTGCATATTCATGCATAAAACTCATTGTTACGGTTGATGGCTGATAGCTGGTAATATTACGCATTCCCCAAAAGCTCAGCTGCTTGCGATCATCCCAGTCCGGTTCCAAATTCTTTCTTACCTTTTCAAGATCATGAAACGGATAAAAGATCTTCTGGTAGTCATCTGTGTTCATGCCCTTTTCCCGAATAAAACGGTTGGGAGGGAAAAAGGTAATATCATACTCCATGTATTCCGGTGTTACCGGCAAAGCTGTCATCATACCAAGCAGGCCATACTTGGACACAAACTCCATGACCGCATCCTGGATCACATCCTCCGATTTTTTACCCAGGACAAGCAGCCCCACATTGACGGCATCCAATACCAGTTCTTCCTTTTTCTCCAGCACATTATAGGGCCAAGGGTAAGAGTTCTGATCCGGCATGATGTACTTTCTTCCGTCGGGGCCTTCCTTGAGTTCATAGCGCCGAAAGTAAAGCCATAAGGAACTATCTTCATCTACCAAGTATTTCATAAGGTATCTCCCATCTGTACACCCATGCTTCTTTCTGCACGGGTGGCTTTTTTATGCGTTGGATATTTGTTTTCCCTCTTTACTTTTGCCGCTGAACTTCCCTTCTTTTCCAGGGCAGCTTCATACAAAGAGAGAAATTCCTGTTCCCGGTTGGAAAGGACCTCGCCAGCTGCTTTCTTCTGGAGCAAATGACCATACAGCTGTCTCTGTAATTTCCGGGTATAGGTATCCCGGATCTTCCGGATATTGCGGTCAGATTGATTCCGCACCTGTGCAAGAGCCGTCGTGCTGAACAGCTGCAAGGAAAGAAAATACAAAACTTCTTTCTGTTCCTCAGACAGACTCTTCACCATCTGCGACAGAAACGGATCACCGATCAGCTGGTGCATCTCATAAGGACAGCTATAGAACAGATCCAGAAAATTTCCCCGCAGGACCAGTTTATGGAGCGGGGTGTTCAGATCACAGGGAAAGATCCTTCCACCATAGAGTTCCGTTCCCTCCGGATAGATCTCATCCTTCAGGATCTCATAATAGCGTTCTCTGCGCCGCCTGTTTTTGTCAAGACGGTCCCATTCACTGCAAACCCTCCTGAATTCCGCTTCTGTTCTGGCCCTTTGCTCCATACGTTCCACAGAGACTTCGTCCGTTTGCTCAAGCAAGGTCGCTTCGCTGATAGGGGCCCTTCGGTCAAATGGATTCTCTGTCACAATTCGCCGGCAGCACAGAACGGGATCGTCTGCGGCAGAGAAAGCGTCCTCGTTATCCTCTTCCTTCGGCTCCCATTCATGTTCCAGTCTGGCACCGATGTCTTTGTCCCAAATCTCTTCATCAGTCGATTCCGGCTCCTCCTCAGATAGAAGATAGTCCAGTTCTTCCCCGGCATCCTCTGCTTCGTCTTCCCAATCTTCATCCCAAGACATAGCTACATCATCACCTTCTTTATGCTATTTTGTAAAATTATAAAATTTTTTGAAAATACGGTTCCGATTTCACCCCTGTTTTTCTCCTAAAGGTGAAGGGGCAATCCGAGAGGCATGAAGGGTTGTCCCACAAATCTTGAGAAAAGGAGAACTTTGCTTATCAATTTATTCAAAACCGTTAAAGCAGCTGTCACTACTACAGAAGCTGCCAAATTCTATGGACTGGAAGTAAGCCGCACAGGAATGACCCGGTGCCCATTCCACGAGGATCACACACCCAGCCTCAAGCTGGACGAGCGATACTATTGCTTCGGTTGTCAAGAGACTGGTGATGTGATCGACTTCACCGCAAAGCTGTTTGGCATCAGCAAGAGTGATGCCGCAAGGAAGCTTGCCGGGGATTTTGACATCACGCCTGACAAGGCAACTTCTCAAACTACCGTTTCCCCCAAACCGTGGAACACTGAACGGTTTTGTCTCAATGTTTTACGGGAGTATCTACGGCTGCTGCAAAGCTGGAAACTGTATTACGCTCCGACATCACCGGATGACGAGATGGATGACCGCTTTGTGGAAGCCTGCCAAATGCTGACATCCGTCACATATCTCAGCGATACACTGACGGATGCAGACTTGGCACTGAGAAAACTGGTTGTAGAAATCCTGCTGAAAGACGGAATGATCTACGATTTACAAACCTATGTAGAACGGAAGACAAAGGAGGACGCACCATTTGACAACGAAACCTCGTCTTGTGCCTGAGTGGATCGAAGGCCAGAAGATCAACGAAGTGCTTTTCTGCGAAGAATTTTTACAGCAGTACCCAATGGTCAGTGTTGGCGGCACCTTCTTCACCGTGGAAGGTCTGGTCTCCGACGAGAATCTTCTGAAACGGCGTATTTACGACCGTATCAAACACCATGTTACCACCGGTCTGCCGAAAAAAGTGTCGAATCTGCTGGAAGTGCTGCGAATGGAGTGCTGTACCGGCAATCTTCCTTTGCACCAGGACCGCATCCACTTAGCCAACGGAACCTTGTTCCTGGATGGAAGGTTTTCCGGAGCAAAAGTCTTCTGCAGAAACCGCCTCCCGGTGGCTTATGCACCGGGAGCCGCGGCACCAGAAAACTGGCTGTGCTTCCTATCGCAGCTGCTCCATCCGGAGGATATTCCCACGGTGCAGGAGTTCTTCGGCTACTGCCTGATCCCCTCCACCAAGGGACAGAAGATGCTGCTTCTCTCCGGAAAGGGCGGCGAAGGAAAGTCCAGGGTCGGCATCGTCCTGCACTCCCTTCTGGGCAGCAATATGAAGACCGGCTCCATCGCCAAGGTAGAGAACAGCCCCTTTGCCAGAGCGGATCTGCAAAATATGCTGGTCATGGTGGACGATGACATGAAGATGGAGGCACTGACTCAGACCAACAATATCAAGGCCATCGTTACCGCCGAGCTTCCCATGGACTTGGAGAAAAAGGGACAGCAAAGCTATCAGGCTGATATCCGGGTCCGGTTCCTTGCCTTCGGCAACGGGACGCTGCAAGCCCTTCACGACCGCAGCTTCGGGTTCTTTCGCAGGCAGATCATTCTGGAAGCAAAAGAGCGGGACCATGACCGGAAAGACGATCCTTACCTTGCCGAAAAGCTTTGCCGGGAAAAAGAGGGCATCCTTCTGTGGGCGCTGGAGGGTTTGCATCGGCTGATTCGGAACGACTACCAGTTTACCCTCAGCGACCGGGCCAAGGCCAACATGGAAAATGCCGTAGCGGACGGAAACAATTTGGTAGACTTCATGAAATCCCAGGGCTACTTCC
>JAFSAP010000055.1 GCA_017440925.1 Oscillospiraceae bacterium
GCCGCTGCTGCTGACCACCGGACATACCCAGGGCATTCTTCTTCAGGCGGTCTTTGACTTCATCCCAGATGGCTGCGCCCCGCAGAGCCTTTTCCACAATATCGTCCAGCTGGGCCTTGTTCTTGATGCCGTGGGTACGGGGGCCGTAGGCAATGTTGTCGTAAATGCTCATGGGGAAGGGATTGGGCTTCTGGAATACCATGCCCACCTCCTTGCGAAGATTGTTGACTTCGGATTCGAAGATGTTTTCTCCACAGTAGCGAACCTCGCCTGTGATTTTCACCGAAGGAATCAGGTCATTCATCCGGTTCAGCGTCTTTAGAAAAGTGGACTTGCCGCAGCCTGAGGGACCGATCAGGGCCGTGATGGACTTTTCGGGAATTTCGATATTAATATTCTTCAACGCCTGCGTCTGGCCGTACCAGAGATTCAGGTCATTGACTGTAATGATGGGTTTGTTCATTCCATTTGCTCCTTTATACAGCATTCTTTTTCTGAAAATGCTTCGTAACCGCAGTAGCGGACAAGTTGATGCCAAAGGCCAGCACCATAAGGATGGCAGCGATGGCAAATGCCACGCCAAATTCACCCTGTTCCTTGGCATAGACATAGAGGGCTACCGTCAGCGTTGCGCCTGCACTTCCAAGCCCTTCCACAAAACCATTCAGCGCATGAGCAAAGCCTGCGGTGAACAGCAGTGCCGCAGATTCGCCCAGAATTCGACCAACGGACAGGATGCAGCCTGTAATGACACCATCCACGCAACCGGGAAGCACCACCGTTCTGACAACTCTCCATTTTCCCGCCCCCAGACCGAAAGCACCTTCCCGATAGGACTGAGGAACCGTCTTCAGACTTTCCTGTGTGTTTCTCATGATGGTAGGAAGATTCATAATCACCAGCGTCAGGCTACCTGACATGAGGCTGGTTCCCAAGGAGTTAGAGAAAATCAGCATACCCACCAGACCATAGATGATGGAAGGGATACCGGACAGGGCTTCAGCGGCGTATTCAATGATGCCGACCAGTTTCTGATTTGTAGCATATTCCGTCAGATAGACGGCGGCACCAACGCCCAGAGGAATGACGATCAAAAGCGTAGCAATGACGATATACACCGTGTTCAGGATGTCCGGCAGAATACCGATGTTGCCACTCAAATAGCTGGGCTTTGTGCTGATGAATTCCCAACTCAGGTTCGGAATACCCTGAATCAGCACATAACCCACAATAAAAAGAGTCAGCAAACCCGTCAAAGCGGTAGCGGCATACATACCGCCCCGAACTGTCCACAGGAACAGATTTCGGCTTCGGGAGATTTTGTTTTTGTTTCTCATTTGCTCTTCTCTCCTTTCAGGAAGAAATTCAGCACGGCGTTGATGAGCATAATAAACAGGAACAGCACCAGCGCAATGGAGAACAGTGCCTGCCGCTGCAAACCGCTGGAGTAAGACATTTCACTTGCAACAGCAGTGGTCAGGAAACGGACAGACTGGAACAGACTGTCCGGCATATTGGAGGCATTTCCTGCCACCATCATAACTGCCATGGCTTCGCCAATGGCTCTGCCCACACCCAGAACCACAGCAGCGGCAATTCCGCTTTTGGCTGCGGGAACGGACACCCGGAACCAGGTTTCTTCCGGTGTAGCACCCAGAGCAAGGGAAGCATCCTCGTATTCCTTGGGAACAGCTTCCAGCGCGGTGACAGACATTTTGATGATGGAGGGTAAGATCATAATTGCCAGCACGATTATTGCGGCCAGTAATGATGCGCCATCCGGCACGTCAAACAGTTTCCGGATGCCAGGTACCAGCACCATCATGCCCACCAGACCATAAACCACCGAGGGAATGCCCGCCAGCATGGATACTGCCTGTCCCATGACCCGCTTGACTTTTTGGGGAGCCATCTTTGCAAGATACACCGCGGTCAGGAATCCAATGGGAACACCCAGGAGGATCGCCCCTGCAGTGCCATAGATACTGGTGAGAATAAAGGGCAGAATACCGTATTTCGGCTCGGCTGCGGTGGATGCCCAGGTATCTCCAAAGAGAAAGTCCGTAAGTCCGATTTCCCGAATGGCGGGAATACCGGAGATCACCAGATAGACCGTAATCAGCAGGACACAGCCGATGGTTACAAGGCCAAGGATCAGAAAGATGCCGTGGATAATGCGTTCAAGTAAATTGCTTTTCTTTTTCATAAGGCACCCCAATACAGTAATTTGTCATTGCGAGCCAGTTCGTCACATCTCCGCGCTAAGAGCCGCCCTTCGGGCGGTTGCGCTCCGAAACGCGCCTGCGGGCGCAGTGGCGTGGCAATCTCCTTCGATTCAGGGGATTGCCACGTCGCGTATTCTAGTGTGCGATTGCCACTGGCAATCGTTGATCCAGAATCGCTGCGCTATGCTCCTCGCAATGACAGTTCTCTTAATTAGCAGGAACAACACCTGCGGCAGTGATGATCTCGTGGGCATCAGCGCTCAGAGCGTAGTCAAAGAATGCCTGTGCTGCTGCACTTAAGCTTCCCTCTGCCTTGGTGACCAGCACGAAGGGGCGCTGAATCACATAGCTGCCATCCAGGATAGTCTCATTACTGGGAGCCACACCTGCAACGGTCAGAGCCTTGACAGTATCCTTGACAGATGCCACAGAAGCATAACCGATGGCACCGGGGTTCTGAGAAACGGCAGTAATCACATCGCCGGTGGAGGTCAGCTCCTGACGATACTGGCAGGCATCCTCAGTGCCGGTGATGGACTCGAAACCGTCACGAGTGCCGGAACCAGCCTCACGGCCGATCAGTACAATCTCCGCGTCATTGCCGCCAACTTCGGACCAGTTGGTAATCTCGCTGGTGTAGATCTTTGCAATGGTTGCAACATCCAGATCGGAGACAGGATTTTCGGGATTGACGATGACAGCAATACCATCGTAGGCCAGAACTGTTTCGGTCAGACCGGAAGCAGCTTCCTCAGCCTTCAGGCTCCGGGATGCCAGACCGATGTCGCAGCGGCCTTCCTGCACAGCCTTGATGCCGGAACCGGAGCCGGTGGGGTTGTAGGTAAAGGTAATGCCGGAATTTGTTTCCATGAACATCTCGCCCAGGCCACCAATGACCTTTTCCATGGAGGTAGAACCGTCCGTGGATACCGCGCCGGACAGGGCGGCACCTGCTTCCTGTTTTTCAGTTCCGCCGCAGGCAGCCAGACACAGTGCCAGTGCAGCAGACAGTGCAATGCAAATCAGTTTTTTCATATGTAGATTTCTCCTTGATTCTGAATTTTCAGGTTTGAACCTTATGGTTTCATCATACTGACCCTATGTAAAATCCGAAAGCAAGGTTTGGTAAAATGTTCGTTGGGGATTGTAAAGTTTTTGAAAAAATGCAACTGTATTTGTAACGGTGCAAGAAATACATCTGTATACACAAAATGAAAAACCGCCTTTGAAAATTTGGAAGAATCCAAACGTCAAAGGCGGTGAATGAAAAAAGAAACCCCAGGATTTCGACAAAAATCCAGATGAGGGATTCGAATTTGCTAAAGAAAGTCCATTCGCTGCCAAATGACCACATCTGGTATCATTAAGTTCAGATCGGTTTCCAAAATGTACTGTATGTACCACATGGCACATGCTTAGAAAACCGCTAAAGGGAAAAAATAAGGGAAAACTTTTGGAAAGCTATGTTCCCCCATCCCCAAAACTCACTCGCAGCAGGTGCAGAAATTCGCCGAAATTTTCGGCAAATTTTTCTTTGTTCCGGGGGCAGGAGAAATTAGCCGAACTGTTCGGCTAATTTCTCGATAACGGTATATTTGTTAATACATTTCTAACTGCTCATATTTATTGGGGGTGTTCATGTATGACGTCAACTCGCTAGCCAGTTCTGTGCTGCACAGCCGCATTACACCATGGGCAGCTTTTTCAAATCCCAGGAAGTTAATTCCGCCATACCACAAAATGCTATTGTCAATCACTGCATATCGCTGATATACCTTTGGCTGCGGAATGACTGTCGCATCGTTATCCTCCAGCAGTTTCACTCCCTTGGATACCTTCCCCCATGCTTCCGGCTTGAAGCTGGATTCATCTCCCGTAATAACCGTTACCTTAACACCTTCTGGAATCAGATTCAGAAATCGTTTCACCTGCGCAATATGCAGATAAGGACTAGTCACTAGGATTTCCTTCTGCGCATTGGCAATATCCATGGAGAAGGTATCCAAATATTCTTCCTGACTGAATATTCTATTTTCAGCCGTAGGAGCTGTCCTGTCACCTCTGATCGTATAGCCAATGGCGGCATACCCAGATAATCGCTTATGGTACATCCGTTCCAGCATTGGAACACGGATATCCACATAATCGTAAATAAGGACTTCCTGTTTTCCTTCATAATTTCTGTGCAAACGGCCAGCATACTGTGCCAATGTTCCTTTCCAGGACACCGGCATCGCCAAGAACAATGTATCCAGCCGTGGTAAGTCGAAGCCTTCACCCACATACCTGCCTGTTGCCACCAGGATTAGCGGTTCATCCGCTGGAATCTGTGACAACCCTTGCAGAATCTCCCGTTTCTCTTTTGCGGTACCCTTACCTGAAAGTAGCACCACATTCCTCGATTTCTCCCGGAGAATCTCTGCGAGTAACTTTGCATGGTCATACCGTTCCGTCAGAACAATCGGTGTTCTTCCTTCCGCCACAGCAGTCAAAACATCTTCCGCAATCTTGTTGTTACGTTCCGCATTGGTCTGCATAGCAGCGTAGGCATCTGTAATTTTCCAGACCGTTTCATCCGTCAATGGTTGTGCAAAAGAAGTGAATTTCGGTATCACCGCATGATCAAAAGGACGTTTTTCCGCCTGTGCTTTTGCGTCTACTTGATACCGAATCGGACCGCATTGCATATGGATGATCGGCTGATGTCCATCCTGTCTGGCAGGTGTTGCAGTCAGTCCGTAGACATATTTTGCGTTAACCTCTTTCAGCACTTGCTCAAAGCTGACCGCAGATACATGATGGCACTCATCTACGATCACCATGCCATAGTCTTTCGCCATCTCCCGAACCTCATTCCCAGAAATCAGGGACTGCATAATCGCGATATCCACAAAGCCGGAAAGATTGTTCTTAGCCCCGCCCAGTTGTCCGATCAGGGATCTTTCCTTTTTGCGTCCACGCTTCTTGGGCAACTCAGGTAACGTTTCATTGATATCCAGAAACTCCAATAATGCTTTCTTCCATTGGTTCAGAAGTGCTTGGGTGTGTACCAAAACCAGTGTATTTACTTTCCGCTGACCAATCAGATACGCTGCGATTACCGTTTTGCCAAAGGCGGTTGTTGCGGAGAGCACACCGTTGTTATGCGCCAGGAGTGCCTCTGCTGCCGGTGTCTGCTCCAGTCGCAGATTACCTTTGAATTCCACCCGGATTTCGTTTCCACTGGAAGTCTTATCCTCGATCTCATAAGAAGCGCCTGCGTTTTCCAACAGTTCGATCAAGTCTGGTTCACAGCACCTGGGCAGAGCCAGATAACCGTCCCGCTCCTCGGCGGCACAGATAATTCGTGGCTTATCATAAATAGGAAGCCGCATGGCTTGGGATTTATAGAAGTCGGGATTGCGGAATGCCGCCAGTCGCAGCAGTTGATTTCTAACTCTTGGTGCAAAGCCGTTTGCAGGAATATAGATCATATTTGCCCGAACAATATGCTGCACACCATAAAAATCCAACGCAGACAGAGTAACTTTTTTCTGTCTCTCCCAAGGTTTGGATGTAGATTCCACCGCACATAAATTGCCCAGCGCATCCCCGTGGCCATGCGCCTTGATAAGTGCATCTACATCTTCAGTGCCCAACTTTTGCATGGTAGAAAGATATGCCCATTGGTCGGGATAAGGCTGGAACATTTCGTCCACAAACAGGCTGTTACCTTTCTTTCGAGCCTGTCCCTGCAGCGGCAGTGCAATCAGATTTCCAAAGCCGCCGTTGGGAAGAATGTCCTGACAAGGGAACATCCGGTCGTAGGCATCCAGCTTCAGCTTTCCTTCCCGCTCCATGGCTGCCGTCAGCAACGCACTTCCCAATTTTCTTGCGGTTGCACAAGGTATTGCATTCTCAAAGAATACCCACAGATGCGCACCTTCGCCACTACGGGATCGTTCAACTCCGCAGGGAATTTCCCATTCATCGCACACGCTCCGTACTGCCGACACATTCTCCTGCCATGTGCCATCGTCAAAATCAATAGCGAGGAAATAACAGGTATCATCTACCAAGATTGGATATAGGCCTATCACATCCTGACCATTTGCATTCTTGCCGCTCAAATGCTTATAGATTATGGCATCATCCAACGGTACCAGCACCCGGTTCTCGCACGTGGAACACTTACCTTTCGGCTTGATGCAAACACCGTATCTCCACTCGTTGGCACAGACCGGTGCATATCCGCCCTTCCCTTTCTGCACACTGTACCACCGCCGAGCAAACACATCCTCCCGACCACGGAACAAACTGCGGAAAAGTCGAATCTTTTCCTCCGGGGTGCTTCTCATATGCACGCCTGTTCCAACAGTTGGTTCTTGCATCACTTCAGTTTTGAAGGATTCCGTCATCATAGACTGAACCAGTTCGGGATATCCCAATTTGCGGCGAAGCTCCTGGTTTTCCCTTTCAAGCTCTTCTACCCGCTGTTGCAATTCCTTGCATCGCTGTTCCCAATCCATGCCCTCACCCCTTTGTGCTCAATTAGATTCCGTTAATCTTCAATGAATTCTGCATACCGCATTTTTTCTTCATTAGTGAACATATCAGGATGCTGCCGTATATTAAAACTCAAGTCAGAAATCATATCACCAATTAGTTCGTAATAGTCTTCTATATCATTATCAAGAAGAACGCAGTATGCTTTCCATGTGATATATGCGGCTGTCTTTGTATCAGCAAAACGATAGGCACCATAAATCGGTGTTAGTGCCGACAGTATCCGATCATAATCCTTCGCATTGCAGGAATTGCACATAAAGATTTCGCATCGGTTAGCAAGCTGTTGAACCAGTCTGTCGATGTCACCTTTGCTGGGAGTAACCATTGCTTTTATTATTTTTTGCACCTCCGGCACATTACCCAGCTCTTCCAACAACTCAAGCAGCTGCTCCCGACTAAATTTTTCTAACTTAGCCTTCAAGTTCTTTTGCATATGATATCTCCATCAGCTTGCGATATATCTGGAGGCACGGCCTTGCCCAATTTTGCGGATTGTACCTGCTTTGACCATTGCACCCAGAACAGCTTCCACCGTTGTAGGACTAACATCCGGGAGGATATGGCAGATGTCAGATTTAGAGACCGGAGTCAGGCTATTCAGTACAGTTGCCTCAATTCTTGCCTTTTTGGTAATCTTCTTGCCATGAACCACAGCAAAACGCTTGTCCAGTTCTTTATAGCACATATAGAGTGTAGAAAGGAAATTTTCCATAAAGGGGAAGTAATCATTTTCGTTCGTATCCCAACCAGCGGAAGATTGCCGTAACGCTTCGTAATAATATGCCTTGTAGTTATTGATCTGCTCTTCGAAGGACACATATTTTCCTGCATCATATCCGTTTTTGTACAACAGAAGCAGTGATAAGAGCCGGGACATTCTGCCATTGCCATCCCGGAAAGGATGAATGCACAGAAAATCCAAAATAACACACGGAATCAGCAGCAGTTGATTGATTGCTGCATCGCTTTTTGCCTCCAAGTATGCCAACTCCAGTTGCTCCATTGCCTGCTTTGTTTCAGCAGCAGGAGTCGGACGGAAACGCACGCGTCGATTTCCATCAGCATCCACTTCCAGAATCACATTATCATCTGTTTTATACTGTCCA
>JAFSAP010000056.1 GCA_017440925.1 Oscillospiraceae bacterium
GACGCGCAAGAGAAGAAATGCTACCCTGAAGCTGGCCAAGGGCTACTGGGGTTCCAAGTCCAAGCACTTCAAGATGGCCAAGCAGCAGGTCATGAAGTCCGGCAACTATGCTTTCGCTGGCCGTAAGCAGAAGAAGCGTGACTTCCGCCGCCTGTGGATCACCCGTATCAGCGCTGCTGTCGCTCCCTACGGTCTGAACTACTCCAAGTTCATGAACGGCGTGAAGAAGGCTGGCATCGAGATGAACCGCAAGAGCCTGTCCGAGATGGCTATTCAGGACGCAGCTGCTTTCGCCGCTGTCGTTGAGAAGGCTAAGGCTGCTCTCTAATTTCAACATGCAAGACCCTGTCAGTTTTGACAGGGTCTTTTCTGTATCGGGAGGTGATTCCATGGAGCTGAAACATACCGCGCAGCGGGAGGGGCGGTTTTCTTCCTTTTTGCTGGGAGAACTGAAAATGTCCACAGGACTGATGAACAAACTGAAATGGGGTGACGGTATCCGGGTCAACGGTGTGCCCCAGAGAACCAATTATCCGGTGAAAGCTGGCGATGTGATCACTGTCCGGCTGGAGGAAGAAGCACCGGCGTATCCGCCGGAGGATGGGGCTCTGGATATTCTCTATGAGGATGACCACATTCTGGCGGTGGACAAGCCGGCGGGAATGCTGATTCATCCTTCCCGGGCGAAAAATGACGGCACCCTGGCAAATTATATATACGGCTACTATCAGAAAACCGGGCAGAAAAGTGCTTTTCATCCCATGACCCGGCTGGACAGGGATACCTTTGGCATTGTATTGCTGGCGAAAAATGCCCATGTCCATGCTCTGCTGCAAACGGTGCAGGTGCGCAAGACCTACCATGCGCTGGTGCTTGGCTGTCCGGAACCGGAAAAGGGTGTGATCGATGCACCCATTGCCAGAAGGCCACTGCCAAGCCTTCTGCGGTATGTGGGGCCGGAGGGAAAGCCTTCCGTGACGGAATACAGGATTCTAAAGCAAAAAGAAGAGTTATGTAAACTTGCGCTTCGGCCAGTGACCGGAAGAACCCATCAGCTTCGTGTGCACTGCGCCTATAGGGGCTTTCCCATATTGGGGGATCCACAGTATGGCTCAGAGGCATCCCAACGGATTTCGGCAGAACTGGGACTACAGCATCAGATGCTCTGCGCAAAGCGCTTGGAATTTAAACATCCCATTACCGGAGAAGAGATGGATCTGGAATCCCGTATGGATGTGGATATGTAAAGGGACTGTTGCAGAAGTGCAACAGTCCCTTTTTCTTATTTCAGTAGGCCGATCACATCGGTAAGGCTGTCGGCTTTGGCGTAAAGCAGCTGTGTGGTTGCTTCATCCGGCTGATCCAGATCGGGAACCATAACACTGAGACATCCGGCGCGGTGGGCCGAGAGAATACCGGTGGGGGAATCTTCCAACGCCAGGCATTCCTCCGGTTTCAGTCCCAGCTCTGCTGCGCCCAGCAGATAGATGTCCGGGGCGGGCTTGCCGTTGGGAATGTTGTGGCCGCTGCAGAGCTTCTGAAAGCGGTGCAGAAGGTTTACAGCAGACAGGTGTTTTTCGATGGATTCCATGGGGGAGGAACTGGTGATGGCGGCGGCAATGCCCTTTTCCTGCATATAATCCAGCAGTTCATAAATACCAAGCTTTGGAGCAATGCCATGGGCATTCACATAGGCATCCATCAGCTCAATACGCTTGTTCCGCAGCTGGGTATAGTCGATACCGGGGCCAAAGAGGGATTCCAGATAGGGTTGTCCCAGCTTTTTTCCAAGGGAGCGCATGCCAAGGGACTGTTCGACCGTCATGGTGTATCCTAGAGCAGCGGCAGCTTCCCGCCAGAAGCGGGTATAGAGAACTTCGCTGTCCAGCACCAGTCCGTCCATATCGAACAGCACGCCCCGGATGGGGTGGCGGCCCCATTCCGGGTGGTAAAGGGTCAGTGCCATGTTAATACTCCAGACCGAAGTTCAGTTCGTAGTAATTCCCATTGGCATCCCGGTAGGCATAGGCTTTGCCGTTTTCGTCCTTGAGGGAATCGGGCATGTACTGATCTTTGTCATAACCGGGGACATCATTGGGGGAGATGCAGACACCGTCAGCATTGACAGCCAGCACTTCATCGCCCTTGGGCAGGGTGAAGGGCAGCTTACCGGTGGGGGCAAAGCGGCCGAAGATCACATCCAGAGTGGCAGCAGGCAGGGTCTCAAAGCCTGCCAGCAGGCAGTCGGCATGGCGTTCCACATTGCCCACCAGCCAGGCCAGGGGGAAGTTGATGTTGGCGATGACCTTGCCGCCCTTTGCATGGATGGCGGCAGCGATCTCGGCAATTCTGTGGGTGCCGGTGAGGGTGGTTTCCAGGTGGGTCTGCTGCATGGGGCGGCAGAAATCATCCACATTGGGGACTTCCTTGCCTTCGCAGATGTCCAGCTCCAGATAGCCGGCGGTGGCGGTAAAATAGTCGCCGGAGGAGGGGTTGGCGAAGAGAATGGCCACATCGGCATCGTGATAATCCTCCACCAGTGTGACATCCTTCAGCATATCCTTCAGGGCGGCGGTGGCGGCTGCGCCCTGCTGGGGGTTCTTATGGAAAGCCTGGACGTAGATTTTTTTGCCTTCGGCATTCAGCGGCAGGGTGCCGTCGTTTTTCAGCAGGACAACGCTCTTACGGTGGGCAAGATCCGCATTGGCCCAGTCGGTGACATCGGCGCAGACTTTCTTTGCGTTTCTGGGATCACGGTAGGTGTTTTCAAACATGCCCAGCCGGAACATTTCAGTCAGTGTGCGGCTGACAGCGCGGTCCAGCACTTCGTCATTCAGTGTGACCATATCGGGGGTGATGCCCTCGGGGAGGGTGTGGGTATCATAGTAGCCGTTGGTGGCCCGGTCATAGGCCATCCGGCCAAAGGCATTGTCGAACAGGCCGGAGATCACGTCCACACCGGCATTGTTGACGGCAAAGCCGATGCGTTCCGGCTCATCCAGCATTTCCACGCCCCATTTCATGTTGTGGACAATGCCGGTGTCGGAGTTGATGTAGCCCTTAAAGCCCATCTGGCCGCGGAGGATATCGTGGATAAAGACCCGGTTGTAGGCGAAGCCATAGGGATCGAACCGGACATCCTTGCCCTCGCAGTCCTGCTGGACAGCAGACTTTTCAGCAGCGGGCTTGGAGTAATAGGGCATAATGGAAGAGGTGTTCTTGGCAACAGCGGACACAAAGCCGGGGATGTGGTACTTCTGGAGGGAACCGGGGGTGGCATAGACATTCCACTGGCCGGCGGCATAGTGGGGGTCAAAGCCGTTTTCACGGGCACCGCCGCCGGGGAAATGCTTGGTAGTGACGGCGACACCGTCTGTGGTGACGCCTTCCTCACTGCCCTGGATCCGGGGGATGATGTGCTCCATGATCTGGCAGATCAGCTGGGGATCCTCGCCAAAGGTGCCGTAGGAACGCTGCCAGCGGGGGTCGGTCATGCAGTCGGCCATGTACATATAGCCCTTGCGCAGATTGCAGGCTTCCCAGCTGCGGCGGATGGCCTCAGCCCACTGGTCTGCAACATGGATGCCACTGCCCTTGACAGCGGCGGCAATACCCAGAGTGCCGGGCCAGGTGGGGAACACACCACCGGCGTCGTTCATACCAAAGACCACTTCGCCGTTTTCATTCCGGGAGTTGGAGGCCACGGAAACGGGAACAAAGTGTTCGCATTCCTCGGCAACCGCCTGGAGCTGGTTCAGATAATCGCACAGGTCATCGGGCTGGGCATTTTCCCGGACGATGGTATGCCGGGCAAACCACTCCTTGATGAGGGTGGAGGTGCCGGGCAGGTTCTGCTCACCGAAAATGGTTTTCTGGTGGACTTCGGCTTCATCCAGAACACCGGATTCATCAGGGGTGGCAACATGGCCGCCCAGACGGGGGCTGGGATACTTGGGACCCATACGCCAGTCGGAGATAAACAGCTGGCCGATCTTTTCATCCACAGTCAGCAGTTTGACGTAGGCAGCAGCCCGCTCCTCGGGAGGCAGACGCCAGTCATTGACGGGGGAAAGCTTTCCTGTGCCGTCGATGTCCTTAAAAAGCAGGCCCTCCGCCTGGAAAACGGGACGGTTAACGGTGGTAATTACAGCACCATCGGGATTTTGGTAGGTTTTGAAGTTGTCACTTGCCTTGATTGCCATACAGATTCCTCCGGATCTCATAATCATAAAAAGGGTGCCGAAAGCACCGATACACAGCTATTATGACATAGAATGATGGAAAATTCCAGAGGAAAAACCGCAGCTCCATGCGATTTGTGGGAAGTGCTGAAGCAAAGAAGGTGAAAACTGGACATTTTGTGAAAGGAAGAATTTCCTGTGAAAAATCTGGAAATTTTTTCTTAAATTCCTCTTAAGAAACTTGCCTCTTTTATCTTAAAAAAGTTGGTGATATAATAAGGACACAAAAGAGAAAATGGGAGGAAAAGAGCGATGTACAACGTTCTGATCTGTGACGACCAGCCCGATATCGTGAATGCACTGAAGATTTATCTGGCACCGGAGGGGTATGCCCTCTATGAAGCCTTTACGGGAAAGGAAGCGCTGGAGGTGGTGCAGAGCCACGACATCCATCTGATCCTGCTGGACATTATGATGCCCGTTATGGACGGTATCACGGCAACTGCCCGGATCCGGGAAATATCCAACGCTCCCATTATTCTGCTGACGGCAAAATCTGAAACAGAGGATAAGGTTCTGGGACTGAATGTGGGTGCGGATGACTACATCACAAAACCCTTTGTCCCGGTGGAAGTGCTGGCCCGGGTGCGCTCCCAGCTGCGGCGGTATGCCAGACTGGGAAGCCGTCCCATGGAGGAGAGCACAGAGACCATTACCATCGGCGGCATCACGCTGGATGACCGAACCAAATCCGTGACGGTGGAAGGGGAGGCCGTTGCGCTGACCCCCACAGAATATGCCATTTTGCATCTGCTGATGGCCAATCCCGGAAAGGTCTATTCCACCAAAAGCCTGTATGAATCCGTATGGCGGGAAGCAGCCCTGGGCAGCGAAGGCGCTGTGGCTGTGCATATCCGCCATTTGCGGGAGAAAATCGAAATCAATCCTTCCGAACCCCGGTATTTAAAAGTGGTCTGGGGCCAGGGATACAAAATGGAAGGAGGGAAATAAGCTTTGCGCTACAGTACGGTATTTAAATTTCTTGCAGTGATCCTGTGTGCGGCAACCCTTTTGGGCGCTGTGGGCAGCGCCACGGCTCTGGTGTTTTTGACAGAGCTGGGAAACAAGAGTGTACAGGAGCAGTATGTGGATCAGCTGGAAAACCAGGCGCTCAATTACAGCATGCATCTGGGCGGAGAGTATGTATCCAGAACCCTGGGCGGTGCCCACCGGGATCTGATCGACCGGCACTACGGATACTGGGAAGGCCGGTATTTTGACGGGTTGAGAATGGGGTATACCCTGTATGACCCGGAAGGCAACGCAGTGCTGCAGCAGGAGCTTTCCAATGACAGGGCAGCAGAGCACATATTCACCCTGCCGGTTTATGGACAGTACATGCATGTGATCTCTGCCATGCCTTACGAAGAAAAATATCCCCAGGAGACGGTTCCTACGTCCGGTGAGGAGACACGGGTCACAGTGATGCCCTCCCAGGAAATGACGGAGATCGGCTGGGTGGCACTGGATTACACCAATGGAACCCGGGAGGAATACCAGGACGGAGCACTGTGGGGCTGGCTGTATGTCCATGGCGACGCAGTGGTATTTGAAACCCAAAGGATCAGCAACATTCCTATGGGGGACGGCTGGTATGTCAACCACATTGCACTGGCGGACATGGGCGGCAATATTGTATACGAAGCCTATGACGATGCCTGTGTGATCCAGGCCATGGATGGAGGGAACAACCAGCTGCTTGTGACCCTGCCCAAGGGCATGGCCACAGCGGCAGCCCCTGCAGGTATGACCTTTACCAGCGGGGACTACACCTCTTATGATGCCATTCCTACCCAGGGCGTTACCGTAACCGCCATGAGCGTGACTTATGGAAATCTCCAGGGAGAGGCACTGGGCAGCGAGGGCGTTTCCAGTCCCGACCTGATCGGTACGCTGTTCCATGATGCTCAGGGAAATGCGGTGTTCCGTTCTACGGAGCCCATGTCCATGGATATCCCGCAGGACAGCATCATCACCCATATTACCTTTGCGGATGCCCAGAGCAATGCCCTGTTTGAGGCAAGCTGCCCCGGCGGGGTGGGCAGGCTGTATAACGATGAAAACGGCTGCCTGGTGTTTGAGGGCCATATGCCCGGCACCGATGTGCCGGAAGAAGCAATTCCGGAGGAAACGGCTGCGGCAGAGGAACCGGCAGCAGGAAAAACCTATGTTGTGGAAGCAACAAATGTGTATATTGCCCCCAATTTCCAGGCGGAAGTGGTGGACACACTGGAAAATACGGAGGTGGAGATCCTTCAGGAGGGCAGTTTTACGGTCGGTGAAGAAACCCAGCACTGGGCGCTGATCCGGCAGGGCTGGATCCCCCGGGAAAGCATTATGCAGGTGCATACTGCCGGTCAGTCCGGAGAGACGGACAACGCTTTGCCTGCGGAGGAGGGCCGGAAGATCTATGCAACGCCCAGCATCCAGTCTGATGTGCTGGGTACGCTGGAGGATGGAGAAGAACCAGAGGTTTTGCAGCAGGGTGACTTCAATGGCACCCTCTGGGGACTGACCCGGGAGGGCTGGATCCTTCTGACTGATGAGAAGGCCCAGCCGGAGGCAGCAGCGGAGAAAACGGTGCCGGAGGCAACAGAGGCCACAGCGCCGGTCATGGCCCGCACGGTGGAAGAGCCTGCGGAAGAAACAACTGCAACAGAACCGGAATCCACCGAGGAAACCGTTGCGGAGGCGGTGGAAGTTACCGAAGCGGCGGAAGAACCGGAGACTGCAGAAACGGTTGCTTATTCTCAGGCAGACGTGGAAAGCACCATATACTATGAGAATGGACAGGAGATGGTGGCAGACTTTGTAATGCTGCCTATCCCGGAGGGATACACCCTCGATATCCAGCTGGCAAAGGGCGCTCTGCGAAATGAATTCGGCTGGACGCTGCTGCGGCTGGCAAAAGAGATGGAGCCATGGCTGCTGAAAGCCCTGGGCGTCTGCATTGCCTTGTTTGTGCTGTGTGTGGTGCACCTGTGCTGCAGTGCCGGCAGGACCCGCCGGAACAATGAGGTGCGGGCCGGCGGCCTGAACCGGATCCCCCTGGATCTGTATTTGGGCGGCGGCGGGTTTGCCGTTGTGGGCCTGGCGGCTGCGGCATTCTATGGCGCGCAGTATTTTGCCAGGAATGATGACCAGCTTGCCATTGTGTTTTTCGTGGCCTGTGCTTACCTGGCAAGCCTGCTGGTGGTGGGTTTCTTCTTTGCGGCAGTGGCCCAGTTCAAGACCCCCGGCGGCTTCTGGTGGCGGCATTCCTTCTGCGGCTGGAGCATCCGGCTGATGATCCTGGGTTGTACGGGCGCTTTTGACCTGTGCATCAAAGGCTGGGTGAAAGGCAAGCCTCTGGCCGGACGATTCTTCGGCTGGCTGGGCAGAACCTGCAGAGCGCTGTGGAACTTTGGTAAAAAGACAGTGCTGTGGCTGTGGGATATTTCCGGACGGCTCCTTGGCTGGGCCTGGGAAATGGTGGGAAAAGGCTTCCGCTGGACAACGGAAAAGCTGGTGCGGTTCTTTGGATTGCTTCCCATCACCTGGCAGTTCCTGCTGACAGGCTTTACGCTGGTATTTTTACTGTATGTAGTGCTGCGGTCTTACAAGGTGGGATGGATCCTGGTGGGCTTCGGACTGTTCTTTGCCACCATCCTCTATGCCGCCAGCGCCTTTGCCATATTGCTGGAAAGTGCAAAGCGCATGAGCAAGGGTAATCTGGATACCAAGGTGGATGATAAGCTGCTGATCGGCGGCTTCCGGGATTTTGCCGGACAGCTGAATGACCTGGCAGATGTTGCTGTTGTGGCAGCCCAGAAGCAGCTGAAATCCGAGCGGATGAAAACGGAACTGATCACAAATGTGTCCCACGACATCAAGACCCCGCTGACCTCCATTATCAACTATGTGGATCTGCTGCAGAAGCCTCATACGGAGGAACAGCAGGTGCAATATCTGGAGGTGCTGGACCGGCAGTCTCAGCGGCTGAAGAAGCTGATCGACGATCTGATGGAAATGAGCAAGGCCAGCACCGGAAATATGGCGGTGGAGATCAGCCGGATGGATGCCGGTGAAGCGGTGAACCAGGCTTTGGGAGAATTTGCCGATAAGCTGGAACGGGCACAGCTGATCCCTGTGTTCCGTCAGCCGGAAGACAAAGTGGAAATGATGGCGGACGGACGGCTGGTCTGGCGGGTCATGAGCAATCTGCTGGGCAATGCGGTAAAATATGCCCTGCCCGGCACCCGGATCTATGTGGATCTGCTGGAGATGGAGGGAAAGGTCATTATCTCCATGAAGAACATTTCCCGGGAGGAACTGAATGTGAATGCCGATGAACTGCTGGAGCGGTTCGTCCGGGGAGATGCTTCCCGGAATACGGAAGGCAGCGGCCTGGGGCTGAACATTGCCCAGAGTTTGATGGAGCTGCAGAAAGGCCAGCTGCAGATCCTGGTGGATGGCGACCTGTTTAAGGTCACATTGATTTTCCCCGGTGCATAAGCAAAAACAGGGCTTTTCCACAGAAAAGCCCTGTTTTATTGCAATTTTTGATTTGTTCATAATTTTGTTTTATTTTGTTTTCATTTCATTTATCAGTCGTTCAAATACAGGAAGTATCCTAATAACAGAAAGGATGCGGAAGCCGTGAACCGTATACCTTTCCTGATTGTAAATCCTCTTTTCTACCTCTCTTCTTTCCAAATACCCTATGCGGAATCCCCGCTGCCTTTGGCAGCGGGGTTTTTCCCTGCAGAAAAGGCTGCCGGAGACGGCAGCCTTTTTCTTATGGACGGAAACCTTCAAAAATGGGAAGCCAGCCTTCCTTAACGGCGATATCATATTCTTCCGGGGTTTTCAGTGTCCAGCTGACAAGCTGGGGCTTCCAGAATTTCCGGCAGACGAAGATACTGGCGTTGTTCCGGTCTGCGAATTTGTAGGCCACAAAATCCGGAACGGTAAGGAAATTGCCCAGGTCATGGGTCAGTGCCAGCCGCAGCAGCCAGGGCATTTTGGAATCGGACTTTAAGAAGTTTTCGGAAAGCTGCCCCCGGATGATCTGGGGGCGGTTCTTTTTCAGCCAGGCAATGCACCTGGGATCAAAGGATTCCATGCAGTAGACACCGCTGTAGCTTTCCAGCATGGTGCAGGCAGCTTCGGTAAGGGCTGCATGATTGCCGCCCACCGGCTTCAGCTCCACGATGAGGGGGGCTTTGCCGTCATAGAGATCCAAAACCTCCTGGAAGGTGGGGATGGTTTCTGAAGTGCCTTCCAGGGTGTAGTTTTTCAGATCTTCCGTGGTCAGGTCTTCAATGCGGCCTTCCCGGCCGGTGGTGCGTGCCAGCAGGGAATCATGCATCACGGCAAGATTACCGTCTTTCAGCAGGTGGATGTCCAGCTCGATGCCATAGCCTCCCTCCAGAGCGGCACGAAAGGCAGCCATGGAGTTTTCCGGACGGCCATCTCCGTGGAGGCCCCGGTGGGCATAGCTCCAGCCCTGCAGAGCTTCCAGTCCAGGATGGTTTGTGCGGCACCGGTTGGCAAGGATGTACAGGATCACAAGAATGACAACGGGCCAGAAGAGAAAGGTTTTGCGTAACATAGAATACCTCACGAGAGTTGGGAATCAGGATGTTCTGTTGTGGGGTTAGTCGTCAATATCAAAGGCTTCCAGGCCCTTTTTGGCTTCTACCTTATTGTCGCCGTGTTTGACAAAGCCCATGGTGAGGAAGGAAGCAAAGACGAAAATGGCGGCATAGGGGAAGAGGGCCTTGTAGGCCACATTTTCCAGCAGCCAGCCGGCCACGATGGGGGTGGCGATCTGGGCGGACATGGAGAAAGTGTAGTACAGGCCGGTGAACTTACCCACTTCGCTGCCTTTGCACATCTCCACCACCATAGGCAGGCTGTTGACATTGATGGAAGCCCAGGCTACGCCCACCAGGATGAACAGGGCATAGAGGACGGGAGAGAAGGCGTTGGAGAACATGGTATAGACGAAGGCGGCGGCAAAGGAGCCGGACAGAAGCAGCGTGCCGAAGCGGATGGTCTTTCGGCGGCCCAGCTTACTGGCCACATTGCCCACGGGAATGTAGCTGACGATGGCACCGGCGGTGGCGATGGTGAGGCAGGTATTGGCCTGTCCCAGGGTCATGTTCCAGCTCTCGGCGGCATAGACGGAGAACCAGGTGGTGACACCATTGTAGCCGATGAACCACAGGGCAATGGAAACCAGAAGGAAGGAAAGGCTGTGCTTCACATCGGCAGGCAGGGCTTCGCCGGATTCTGTCACAGCGGTGAGATTGTCCTCGGGGTGGGCATCTTCATAGGCTTTCTGCTCTGCCACCAGCTTGGGCTCGTTGACGAAAAACATCACGACTGCCAGCGCTGCCAGCATGATGCCGCCTACGATGGCAAACAGGGGCAGGTAGGATACATAAACATCAGAAGTGGTCTTATACAGGAAGGTGGTAATGATCAGATAGATGATGCCACCTACGGCACCCATCAGATTGATGATGGCGTTGGCCTTGGAGCGCAGGGGCTTGGGGGTCACATCGGGCATCAGGGCAACGGCAGGGCTGCGGTAAGTGCCCATGGCGATCAGAAGCAGTCCCAGGCCGATGATGAAGCAGATGGTCTTCCATGCGGCGGGTTCAGCGTGGAAGCTGTCTGTCAGCAGGGGCAGGGCCATCATCAGCACCACAGCAGTCAGCGTGCCGAAGAGGATAAAAGGACGGCGGCGGCCCAGGGGGCTTTTGCACTTGTCGGAAAGACCGCCAAACAGGGGCAGAAGGAACAGGGCAAGGATATTGTCCGATGCCATGATGATACCGGAGATGCTTTCTCCGATGCCGAAGGTTTCTGTCAGAATTTTGGGGATCAGATTGTCATACATCTGCCAGAATGCACAGATAGACAGGAACGCAAAGCCAACTAAGACAGTGCGCTTGGTATTGAGCTTCATAAAGGAGCCTCCATTCGATACATAATCTTTTTTATTATACAAATACCGTCAGAAAATGTCCATAAGAATTCTCAAAAAGGATGGAGATTCCCGGCACATGTTTTTGCTGCCCCGGGAAATACTAGGGAGGAAAAGGCGGTGAAGGCGTGGAACGGTTTTCCTGTGAGACAACGGTCATTTCCGGGGAGGGAGCGCTGGCGGCACTGGCGGAACAGGCAGGAAAGCGGCTGCTGGTGGTGACCCAGGGACGGCAGGATTCCGGCAGCATAACACAGCGGATCCGGGGGATACTGCATGCAGAGGCAGCGGCCTGCTTTGACGGTGTGACACCGGAACCCACCATGGGCCAGGCTGTGGCAGGGGCAAAACAGATCAAAGACTTTTGCCCGGATGTGGTGGTGGCATACGGCGGAAGCCACGTGACAGACTGTGCAAAGGCAATGGTCTGCTTTTCCGGAAAGACCTGCGATCTGGTGGCAGTACCGACGGCGGCAGGTTCCGGTGCCGAGGTAACAGGCCGGGTGGCGCTTTGTCATGACAACCGGTGGCACACATTGCAGGACCGCGCCATGCGCCCGAAGCTGGCCATTCTGGACAGCAGCCTTTTGACAGATATCCCGGCGGCAGCTGTAGCAGAGGGGGGCTTTGAAATCCTGGCGAACAGCCTGGAAAGCTATTCCGGGAAAAATGCGGGAGTGCTGTCAGGACTTCATGCCCGGGAAGGCTTTGTGGCGGCCTGGGGCGCCCTTCCGGCGGCCTTTGCCGGAAAACAGGCTGCCCGGGGACGGCTCCAGGCAGCGGCAGTTATGACAGGTATTGCCTATGACCGGACGGGAATGGGGCTGTGCCACGCCCTGTCGGAGAGTATTGGCATTGTATTCCATCTTCCCCGGGGGCATCTTGCCGGAATTCTGCTGCCTGCAGTGGTTGCCTGCAATGCCCATGCAGCGGGCAGACGCCTGGCAGAGCTGGCCAGGGCAGCCGGAATGGGAGGCAGCAACGATGCTGCCGGTGTGCGGAATCTGAAAACCGCGTTGATCCGGCTGCGCCGGGAACTGGGAATGCCATCGACTCTTGCCCAGGCGGGAGTGAATCCCCGGTGGGTTTGGAGCAATGCCAAACGGATCGTGGAGCTGACACTGGAAAATCCCGAATGCAGGAACAATCCGGTGACGGTGGACGACTTTCTGGTGCGGCGGATCCTGGAAGAGACAGCAGGACATTATTAAATGCAGGAGGATACAACATGAAACTGGGAAAAGTGACCGGAACGGTCGCCATGGTGCGCAGTGCAGAAAGCCTGCGGGAGGAAACGGTGCTGATGGTGGAGATGGAAGGGAACGCGGTAGCTGCTCTGGACCGGGCCGGGGCAAAGCCGGGGGACCGGGTAATGGTGGTGATGAGCCATGCGGCGGGAAAATACTCTATGGAAGCACCGTCGGATGCTGTGGTAGTGGCGGTGGTGGAGTGAAGCGTTAGACATCCGGAATGATCAGTCTTGTGTGCCAGGTAACGATATCACAACTTTATGTATTGACAAAGTCAGGTTAAAAAGGCTATAATAGGGAAGTTATCTGAAAAAGCTGTGAAGAGAAGAGTAGGTTTTCGGAACCGGTCAGAGAGCCCCGGCAGGTGAGAGGGGGTACGGGAAAGAGGCGGAACATGGTCTTGGAGCTGGGCAGCCGATAGGTAGGCTGCTTCGGGTGCGCCCGTTAACGCGTTTTGAGTCGTCATTATTCTTTAACCCAAAAACAGGGCCCCCGCAAAGGCGGATGGCCTTTGCGGGGAAGAGGAAATGCCAAGTCACTGCCCGGCTTTCCTGCTTGCAGGAAATGGAGCTGTGTGGCTTGTGCGTTGACGAGAAGCAAGGTGGTACCGCGTCAATTTGTAAAATTGCCGCCCTTGGAGTTTTCCAGGGGCGGTTTTCGTTTTAGGAGGAAAGAAATATGTGCGAAAAGTGCAAGGGTAATTATTACATTACCACCCCCATCTACTATCCGTCTGCCAAGCTGCATATCGGCCATGCCTACTGCACCGTGGCAACCGATGCCATGGCCCGCTATAAGCGGCTCCAGGGCTACAATGTCAAGTTCCTGACCGGTACTGACGAACACGGACAGAAGATCGAGGACAAGGCCAAGGAAGCAGGCGTTACGCCCCAGCAGTATGTGGATGACATCGTTCTGGGCGAAGGCGGCGTTCTGGATCTGTGGAAGCTGATGAACATTTCCTATGACCGGTTCATCCGTACCACCGATGATTACCATGTGGCCGCCATTCAGAAGATCTTCAAGAAGATGTATGACAACGGCGATATCTACAAGGGCGCTTACAAGGGCAAGTACTGCAAGCCCTGTGAATCCTTCTGGACGGAAAGCCAGCTGAAGGATGGCAAATGCCCCGACTGCGGCCGGGAAGTTATGGATGCTGAGGAAGAGGCCTACTTCTTCCGCCTCAGTAAGTATGCTGACCGGGTGCAGGACCTGCTGGAAAACACGGACTTCCTGGAACCCCGGAGCCGTGTTTCCGAAATGGTGAACAACTTCATCAAGCCCGGCCTGGAAGACCTGTGCGTTTCCCGCACCAGCTTTACCTGGGGCGTACCTGTGGACTTTGATCCTGGTCATGTGGTTTACGTCTGGATCGATGCTTTGTTCAACTACATGACAGCCCTGGGCTTTGAGAATGACAAGTACAATGATCTGGAGGAATTCTGGCCTGCAGATGTGCATTTCATTGGCAAGGAGATCGTCCGGTTCCATTCCATCATCTGGCCTGCTATGCTGATGAGTTTGGATCTGCCTCTGCCCAAGAAGGTTTACGGTCACGGCTGGCTGCTGCTGGACGGCGGCAAAATGTCCAAGTCCAAGGGCAATGTGGTGGATCCCTACATCCTCAGCGAGCGTTTCGGTGTGGATGCCCTGCGGTTCTTCCTGCTGCGCTCCTTCCCCTTCGGCTCCGACGGCAATTTCTCCAATGAGCTGCTGATCAACACCATCAATGTGGATCTGGCCAATGACCTGGGCAATCTGGTTTCCCGCACCGTTGCCATGGCACACAAGTACTTTGGCGAAAAGCTGCCCGCCGAGCAGGCAGAAAATCCCGAGATGGATGCAGAGCTGGTGGCCATGGTCGCTTCCCTGCGGGATAAGTACGAGGAGCAGATGGAAAAGTTTGCTTTCCAGAATGCACTGGCGGATATTTTCAAGGTCATTTCCCGTGCCAACAAGTATATTGATGAAAACACTCCCTGGGTGCTGGCAAAGAGCGAAGAGCTGAAGCCCAGACTTGCCAAGGTGCTGTACAACCTGCTGGAGACTGTCCGTGTCTGCGCCGGCCTGCTGACGCCCTTTATGCCTGCAACGGCGGAGGAGATTGCAAAGCGTCTGGGCGGTGCAAAGATGGATTGGGACAGCCTGAATATCTTTGGTGTGCTGCCTGTGGATGTTGCCTGCGTTGCCGGCCCTGCCCTGTTCCCCAGAATCGATATGGAGAAGGAACTGGCTGCGCTGGAAGAGCTGAATAAGCCTGCAAAGCCTGCCATTGAGATCGAGCCCTATGCCGAGGAGCATGTGGATTTCGATACCTTCTGTAAGAACGATTTCCGGGCCGTGAAGGTCAAGGAGTGCAAGAACGTCAAGAAGAGCGACAAGCTGCTGCAGTTTACGCTGGATGACGGTACCGGCACTGACCGGCAGATCCTCAGTGGCATTGCCAAGTATTACAAGCCTGAAGAGCTCGTGGGAAAGACCCTGGTGGCCATTACCAACCTGCCTCCCCGGAAGATGATGGGCCGGGAATCCTGCGGTATGCTGCTGAGTGCAGTTCACACCGTAAACGGCGAGGAAAAGCTGAATCTGATTATGATCGATGATGCCATCCCTGCCGGTGCAAAGCTGTGCTAAGTGAATAATGAGTGCCCTGCGGAATTTCCGCAGGGCACTCTTCTGTTTATAGGAAAGATTGTTTGACTGTCTCTTCGTTTTTCGAGTAAAAGAATATGTACTTTTCTTACTCCTGTAAGAAAAGTACCAAAAGAACAGGCTTAAGAGGTGCTGTATTATGCGCTCCCGCGCATAAAAGCCGCCCTCTTGAGAATCTCCTGGCCCGCATCGCCTGTGGCGCAGAGCACCTTAACCTAAATCCTGTTCAAGCAGAAAATGTTCCGGTTTTCTGCTCGAAGTTTGGCACTTTCTATATCGGCAGGGTGGCCGCTGCGCCGAAAGGAATTCCCTTGTTTCTCAGATAAAATAGTAAATTCCCGGGGATGGTGTCATCCCCGGGAATTGTTGTTTATTCCAGTTCGAAGGCGCCGGTATAGAGCTGATAGTAAGTGCCCTTTTCGGCGATCAGGTCATCGTGGATACCCCGCTCAATGATACGGCCATGGTCCAGCACCATGATGCAGTCGGAGTTCATGATGGTGGAAAGGCGGTGGGCGATGACAAAGACGGTGCGGCCCTTCATCAGAGCATCCATGCCGTCCTGCACCAGTTTTTCTGTACGGGTATCGATGGAGGAGGTGGCTTCGTCCAGGATCATGACGGGGGGATCCGCGACGGCGGCCCGGGCAATGGCGATCAGCTGCCGCTGACCCTGGCTGAGGCTGGCGCCGTTGCCGGTGAGCTCCGTATCATATCCCTTGGGCAGGCGGACAATGAAGTCATGGGCATTGGCCAGCTTTGCAGCGGCGATACATTCTTCGTCAGTGGCATCCAGTTTGCCGTAGCGGATGTTGTCCATGACAGTGCCGGTAAAGAGGTTGGTTTCCTGGAGTACGACGCCCAGGGAGCGGCGCAGATCGGCTTTGCAGATTTTGTTGATATTGATGCCATCGTAACGGATCTTGCCATCATCGATGTCATAGAACCGGTTGATAAGGTTGGTGATGGTGGTCTTGCCGGCACCGGTGGCACCGACGAAGGCGATCTTCTGGCCGGGATAAGCGTAGAGGGTCACATCGTGAAGAACTGTCTTTTCGGGAACATAACCGAAATCCACATTGTACATGGTGATATCACCCTTCAGCTCGGTATAGGTGACGGTTCCCTCGGCCTTATGGGGATGCTTCCAGGCCCAGCGGCCGGTACGTTCGGGGGTTTCTGTGATGTTACCGTTTTCATCGATTTTTGCGTTGACCAGGGTGACATAGCCATTGTCCACTTCCGGCGCTTCGTCCATCAGTTCAAAGACGCGCTCGGCGCCGGCCAGGGCCATGACGATGGAATTGATCTGGTTGGAGATCTGGGAGATGGGCATGTTGAAAGAACGGGACAGCAGCATGAAGGTCATGAGGTTGCCCAAGGTAATCATGGTTCCTTCTGATGCTACCACGATGATGCCGCCCACCACAGCCAGAATGGCATATTGGATATAACCCAGATTGTTATTGACGGGGCCCATCATGTTGGACAACCGTCCGGCAGTATAGGCATTGCGGCACAGCTCCTCATTCAGTTTGTCAAATTCTTCCTTGGCGGTCTGCTCGTGGGTGAAAACCTTGACCACCTTCTGACCGCTGATCATCTCTTCCACATAGCCGTTGACAGCACCTAAGGCACGCTGCTGGCCGATGAAATATTTGGCAGCACTGCCCACCACCTTGACGGTGACGAACATGATGCCGGCTACCGTGAACATGGTGACGATGGTGAGAATCCAGGAAGCCCGGAGCATGGCGATGAAGATGACCGTGACGGTGACGATGGAGGAAACAGTCTGGGGAATGGACTGGGAGATCATCTGCCGGAGGGTATCGATATCGCTGGTATAGCGGGACATGATATTGCCGGCGGTGTTGGTATCGAAATAGCGCAGAGGCAGCCGCTGCATTTTGGTGAACATTTCATCCCGGATGGTTTTCTGGGTGCCCTGGCTGACGGTGACCATCAGAAAAGCCTGCAGAAAAGAGGCCAGCATACCGCAGCCAAAGACTACGGCGATGCCCAGGAGGTATTTTACCACGGGGCCGAAATCGGTGGAGCCGGAGGCAACCATTGGCAGGATATAATCGTCCACCAAATTACCGATGTTTTCGCTGCCTTTGGTCTGGGCAAAGGCTGTGACGATGACGCAGATCATCACCACGATGAGGTTGAAGGTATAGGGCTTCATATAGCCCAGCAGACGGAGCAGCGTCTTTTTTGGATCTTTTGCCTTGCGGCCGTCACCGCGCATTTTGACAGGAGGCATTATTCATCCTCTCCTTTCTGCTGGGAATAGAAGACTTCCTGGTAGATGGTGGAGGTCTTCAGAAGCTCTTCATGGGTACCCACGGCATTTACCATGCCGTTTTCCATAATGACGATCATATCGGCATCCTGAACAGAGGCTACGCGCTGGGCGATGATCAGCTTGGTAGTGCCGGGTATTTCTTCCCGGAACGCCTGGCGGATCATTGCATCGGTGCGGGTATCTACGGCGGAGGTGGAATCATCCAGAATCAGGATTTTTGGCTTTTTCAGCAGGGCCCGGGCGATGCACAGGCGCTGCTTCTGACCGCCGGAGACATTGGTGCCACCCTGTTCGATCTTGTGATCGTACTGGTCGGGGAAGCCCATGATGAAATCGTGGGCGCAGGCAAGGCGGCAGGCGTGAACCAGTTCTTCATCGGTTGCGTCGGGATTGCCCCAGCGCAGGTTTTCCTTGATGGTGCCGGAGAAGAGGACATTTTTCTGGAGCACCATGGCAACATTGTCCCGGAGGGTATCCAGATCATACTTCCGGACGTCCACACCACCGACTTTCAGTGTGCCTTCGGATACATCGTAGAGGCGGGGGATCAGCTGCACCAGGGTGGTCTTGCTGGAACCGGTACCACCCAGGATGCCCACAGTGGCGCCGGAGGGGATATGCAGAGAAACTTCCTTCAGTGCCCGGTGATTGGCAGTGGCGCTGTAGCGGAAGGAGACACCCTCAAAATCAATGGAACCGTCAGCTACTTCGGTCAGCGCATCTTCAGCAGGAGAGGTCAGATCGGGTGTTTCCGTGAGGATCTCATAGCAGCGCTTTAGGGGTGCGCGGGACATGGTCAGCATGACAAAGACCATGGAGAACATCATAAGGCTGGACAGGATCTGGGTGACGTAGGTGAACATGGAGGAAAGCTGACCGGTGGTGAGGCCCAGCGCTTCATTGTTGCCGGAGGCAACCACCATCTGGGCGCCGAGCCAGGAAATGGCCAGCATACAGCCGTAGACACACAGCTGCATGATGGGATTGTTCAGTGCCATGATCCGCTCGGCTTTACAGAAGTCGGCGTAAATAGAACCGGAGATATCGGTGAATTTCCGGGTCTCCTTATCCTCCCGGACGAAGGATTTCACAACACGGATGCCATGGATGTTTTCCTGAACCACATTGTTGAGGCGGTCATAGGTGCGGAATACCCGGTCGAAGATCTTAAATACCATGGGCACCAGGGCGGCCAGGGCGATGATCAGCACAGGCAGGGCAGCGCAGAACACCAGACTCAGCTTTACGCTGATGTTCATGGCGGAAACCATGGCCAGAATCAGCATCATGGGGCTGCGGACGGCCATGCGGATCATCATCTGGAAGGTCATCTGCAGATTGGCGACATCCGAGGTCAGACGGGTGACGATGGATGCAGTGGAGAATTTATCGATGTTGGAAAAGCTGAAATTCTGAACATGGTGGAACATATCATGCCGTAAGTTTTTGGCAAAGCCGGTGCCGGCTTTGGAAGCAAAGGTGGCAGAGGCCACGCCAAAGCACAGGGAAAATACGGCAAGAATGACCAGCAGCACAGATTGGCGCACCACCACTTCCATATTCTGCATGGTGATGCCATGGTCATATAGCTCGGCCATGACCAGCGGAATCATGACCTCCATGGCCACTTCACCCACCATGCACAGCGGGCTTAAAATAGCAGCCCACTTATATTCCCGGATGCACCGGGCAAGACGTTTGATCATATTCTGGTTTCCTCCTGTTTCTGGCGTTGGCAGGGACTGCCGCCCATATTGGCAATGGAGCGCTGCAGCAGGGCTGCAAACTGCTCTTTTTCTTCCGGTGTAAAATCCTGAACCATCCGTTCTTCATTTTCCCGGATGATCTGGTACATCGTATCGCGGCATTGGAGCCCTTTGGACAAAAGCTGGATGCGCTTGCAGCGGCGGTCATTGGGATCGGTATACAGCTGGATGAACCCCTTCTGCTCCAGCCGGGAAAGCAGTCCGGAAACGGTGGGATGGCTTAAATGAAAGGCCTCTTCAATATCTCGGGGGCAGGGGGTCTGCTCCTGCCGGGAAAGATAGCCCATGATATGGCCCTGGGCAGCGGTCAGTTCCTGCGCTTCCAAAGCGGATGTCATGACCTGGTCTGTACACCAGTGCAGGATCCGAACCAAATGCCCGTAATGTGGCTGCATGAGATCACCTCCTGGAAATGTAGCATGCTACGGATTATTCTAGCACAGGAAAAAATCATATGCAAGTACTTTTGAAAATGTTTACATCTTCCCTTTGTTGCATCTTTTGCTGCAACAAAGGCGGGGTTTGCAGGTACGGGTGAAAGGGAGGGTGTTATGAAACGGGAGAACGCAGAGAAGTCTCTGACCCAGCGTATCCGGGAAGGAACAGTGAGCCGGCAGGATGTGGCCCGCCGTCTGGCGGAACTGGCCTTCGGCAAAGTGAACGACTGTGTCCGGCTGGTGCTGGAAGAGAACCCGGATCTGAAAGGGCTGGATCTGGCTTTGCTGAGC
The DNA here is from genome assembly GCA_017440925.1 of Oscillospiraceae bacterium. Lineage (GTDB taxonomy): Bacteria > Bacillota > Clostridia > Oscillospirales > Oscillospiraceae > Faecousia. The sequence continues at coordinate 19,928 of JAFSAP010000056.1, forward strand.
GAAGTGAAACGCAGTGACAAAGGCGGTGTGGAAGTAAGGCTCATTGACCGGCTGCGGGTACTGGAACAGCTGACTCAGATGACCGGGGAAAAGGACACGGACATGGATGCCTTCCTCCAGGCGCTGCAGGGCGGGGAGGAAACATGACCTTCCGCAAATTCTCCGAAAAACAGAGGCGGGTATTGACCTGGTGGATGCCGGGGAACCCGGATCATGGAAAAGAAGCCATCATCTGCGATGGGGCGGTTCGTTCCGGCAAGACCATGGCCATGGGGCTTTCTTTTTTTCTGTGGGCTCAGAGCTGCTTTGACGGAAAGAAATTCGGTGTATGCGGAAAAACAATTCAGTCCCTGCGCAGAAATGTGCTGTCGGAAATCCTGCCGGTGCTGGAGGGACTGGGGGCGGTCTGGCAGGAGAAACGGTCAGAAAACCTGGTGACGGTGCAGTTTCTGGGCCACGAAAATTGGTTTTACATATTTGGCGGGCGGGATGAAAGCTCTGCATCGCTGATTCAGGGCATTACCTTTGCAGGGGTATTGCTGGATGAGGTGGTACTGATGCCCAGAAGTTTTGTGGAACAGGCCTGTGCCCGGTGCTCTGTGGCCGGAAGCAGGCTTTGGTTCAACTGCAACCCGGCAGGGCCAAGCCACTGGTTTTACCAGGTGTGGATCCAGGAGGCGGAAAACAGAAATTGTCTGCGGCTTCACTTTACCATGGAGGACAATCCATCGCTGACACCAAAGATCCGGGAGCGGTACCAAAGGCTGTACACAGGCGTTTTCTACCGGCGGTTTATCCTGGGCCAGTGGGCCCAGGCGGAAGGCAGGGTCTATGATTTCTTCACACCGGAAATGGTGGGAAAAGCACCGGAACACTGTGACAAATGGTATGTCTCCTGCGACTATGGTACGGTAAATCCAACGTCTATGGGCCTGTGGGGAAGAAGCAGCGGGGTTTGGTACCGGGTGAAGGAATTCTATTTCAGTTCCCGGCAGGCCCAGCGGCAGATGACAGATGAAGAGTATGCCCAGTCTTTGGCGACTTTAGCAGGGAAACGGCAGATCGCTGCAGTGATCGTTGATCCCTCGGCGGCCAGCTTCATGGAAGTACTGCGGCGGAAAGGCTGGCGGGTACAGAAGGCGAACAACGATGTGCTGGCTGGGATCCGGAAAACATCAGATTGCCTGAAAAACGGCAGGATCGTGATCTGTGAGGGTTGCACCGACTGCCTGCGGGAGATGGAGGAATACGTATGGGATCTGTCCGGCGGAAGCCGGGAACGGGTCCGCAAGGAGCATGACCATGCTATGGACGATATGCGCTACTTCGTGGCGACGGTGCTGGGAGAAAAACAGCACAGCTTTGCGGCGTGTACAGCGGAACGAAAAATGTGAAAGGAGCGGTTGATTTGAAACGGAAGCGTAAGGAAGGCGGAAGCACAACTGCGGTGTGCCAGCTGAGAAACGGCGATGTTCATCCCTTTGGAGCCATGCGCAGCTTTGTGCCTTTGGGCGGTGGGGAGGAACGGGTTTACCGGGAGATGCGGGAAGCCATTCCGGTGCTGGATGCGGCGGTTGCCAAAATGGTGCGGCTCTGCGGAGGCTTCCAGGTAAAATGCCGGGATCAGGAAGCACAGCAGAAGCTGAACCGGTTTCTGCAGACGGTGCCCTGCGGCCGGGGGCAGATGGGCATTGACAGTTTTCTGGCAGGATATCTGGACAGCCTGCTGACCTATGGCCGGGCTGTGGGAGAAATGGTGGTGGCCGGAGGAAAACTCCGGGCAGTCTGCTGGGGAGATGTGACCGCGCTGGAAGTTCAGGAGGGGGAGAGCATGCTGGACACGGTGCTGTGGGGTATGGATTCTTATGGCCATATGCGGCCTCTGCCGTATCAGCATCTGCTGCTGTTTACCACCATGCATCCGGAACCTTCCCATCCTTATGGTGTCAGCATGTTCCGGGGGATGCCCTTTCTGGCGGATATCCTGCTGAAGATCTACAACACCATTGGTTCCAACTGGGAGCGCGCAGGCAACATCCGTTACAGCGTTATCTGCAAAGGCGGGGAAGACCTGGATGCAGGTGCAGCCCAGGAGCGGGGAAAGCAGGTGGCAGCAGAATGGGCCAGAGCCATGGAGGACTGCAAAAACGGTACTGTCCGGGATTTTGTGGCTGTGGGAGATGTGGAGATCAAAGTGATTGGTGGAGAAGCACCCATCCTGGATTCCGAAGTCCCTGTAAGGCAGATCCTGGAGCAGCTGGTGGCAAAGACCGGTTTGCCGCCTTTCCTGTTGGGCTTAAGCTGGAGCACAACAGAACGGATGAGTACCCAGCAGGCGGATCTGCTGACAAGCGAACTGTGGGCCCTGCGCAGAACCGTGGAGCCGGTTATGCGAAAAGTATGCAGAACCTATCTTGCCCTGGAAGGTCTGGATGACCGGTTTGAGATCCAATGGGATGATATCAGTTTGCAGGACATCACCCAGGAGGCACAGGCAGAACTTTACCGGGCGCAGGCGGAAAAATACCGTGCTGAAGCTCAGGCAGAATGAGGAGGAAATGTGATGCAGATCAAAAAAGCAACGGAGGCGGTCAGTAGCGGTGTGCCTACGGCAGTGCAGCTGGAAGCCATTAACACCCAGGCAAAGGCACAGCTGACAGCGGAGCAGGTGTATGTGTTTTCCCTGCGGCTGTGCGATGACCAGGTGGACCGGGACAATGAACGGTTTGATACCATGGCACTGCCTGGCCTTGCCAAACTGTTTATCGGCAAGACCGGTATTGTGGATCACTGCTGGCGTGCAGAAAACCAGGTGGCCCGGATTTTTGAGGCCCAGGTGGTAAAGGAAAATGGTGTCAGCTTTATCAAGGCCTGGGCCTATATCCGCCGGGGCGGTAGCAATGACGAAATCATTGCGGATATTGAAGCGGGTATCAAAAAAGAAGTCAGCGTGGGCTGCGCCATGGGCCGGTGCATCTGCTCGGTCTGTGGCAGTGAATACGGCAGCTGCGGCCATCTGAAGGGAGAAGCCTACGATGGAGAAGTTTGCTGCGCCATTTTACAGGAGCCTGTGGATGCCTATGAATTCTCTTTCGTGGCGGTGCCCGCCCAGAAAGAGGCTGGGGTGCTGAAGGCCATGGGCGGCAGAAACCGGACGCTCAAGGAACTGGCAGAGGAATTTGGGGCCCAGGTGGAATACCGTGCGCTGTTCAAGGAAGCACAGCTGGGCAGGCAGTACAGAAAAGAGTTGGAGCAGGATGTGATCCGTCTGTGCAAGATCCTGGATCTGGGCGCAGAACAGGATGTGCTGCAGGGCATTGCAAAGACGGCTGCCGCAGAGGATCTTCAGAAATTCCGTGCTGCATTGGAAAGTAAGGCGGCGGAGGTGCTGCCTGCCATGACCCAGCTGGGCGGCAATACGCAAGCCAAAGAAACCATCGAAAGTGGTTTTATGATTTAGAAAAGCTTTCCCTTTTGGAGAAGGAAGGTGCTGCCGCGCCGGTAGCAACAAGGGCAATTCCGGATCAACCGGTTGCTATATTAATATTTACTTAGGAGGAAAAGGAAAATGGGTTACGATAATCTGAAACTGGAAAAGGGTATGTACCGTCAGTCCGGTATGAACTTTACCCAGGTGCTGGAATCCCTGGATCCCAGCGAAAACTATCGGGGCACTGCCCTGGAGGGTACCGATGCCTTTCAGCGCCAGCTGAAACGGTTTGGGATCCGCGTTAAGGGTGCCGGTTCTTCTCCTGTGGAGAAGTTTTTCCGCACCATGGATTCTGCGGTGCTGTTCCCCGAATACATCGCAAGAACTGTCCGTCAGGGTATGGAGGAAAATGACATCCTGCCTGCCATCACTGCAACCACCACGGTCATCGATTCCATGGACTACCGCTCCATCTATTCCAATCCCACGGATGACGACAAGGAACTGAAGGATGTGGCGGAGGGCGAGGCCATTCCTGAGACTGAGGTCAAGACCAAGGAACATCTGGTTTCCCTTACCAAGCGGGGCAGAATGCTGGTGGCTTCCTATGAAGCACTGCGGTTCCAGAAGCTGGATCTGTTCAGTGTTATGCTGCGTCAGATCGGCGCCCACATCCAGAAGCAGCAGCTGGCAGACGCGGTGGGCGTTCTGATCAACGGTGACGGCAACGACAATGCTGCAGTGCAGTATACCGTGGGCACAGATCCCATTTCCGGCACCAAGGGCGCCATCGGCTATGACCAGCTGGTGGAGTTCTGGGGCCGGTTCGATCCCTACACCATGAACACTCTGCTGTGTTCTACCGCCACTATGACCAATCTGCTGAAGATCCCCGAACTGCAGAACCCTCTGACCGGTCTGAATTTCCAGGGTACCGGCAAGCTGGGTACGCCTCTGGGCGCACAGCTGCACCGCACTTCTGCTGTGGCAGACGGTGTGATCATCGGTCTGGACAACCGTTATGCACTGGAACAGGTGCGTGCCGGCGATGTGCTGGTGGAATACGACAAGCTGATTGACCGTCAGCTGGAGCGTGCTGCCATCACCTCCATTTCCGGCTTCGGTAAGATCTGTGACGGCGCTGCCTGTGTCCTGAATGTATGATGCTGACGGAAGCAACATTTGCCCAGGCTGCCCTGCTGGCAGGGCAGCTGGATGAGCAGCAGACCCAGCTTCTGCAGCTGCTGTGCAGGGCTTCCTGCAGCAGCCTGGCTTCCCGGCTCCGGGAAGGGATCACGCCTGAAGACTGCAAGGCAGATTTCGTGGCGGCTGCCAGCTTGTTTGCACTGGCGGCGCTGAATGAGGCAGGACAGGCTGACACACTGGAGGAATTCAGGGCCGGTGATCTGACAGTACGGCGCAGCAGGACAGACACCCCCTCCAAATGCCTGCACCATCAGGCAGAGCTGATCATCATGCCCTTTCTGAAGGACGGTTTTGTATTCCAGGGGGTATGATATGCGCAATGTGGTGGAGGATGTACTGCACAAGTACGGTACGGATATGCTGCTGGCCAGCAATGGTGTGGAAAAGACTGTCCGGGGATTTTTTCGGGCGGTAAACTCCAAAAGCTGGCAGAGTATGGAAAGTGAGGCTACGCTGCTGGGTGAGATCACCCGGGGACAGTACGCCTACATTGGCCCCGCTGATGGCGGGGCCAAAGAGGGAGACACCATTTCGCTGGGAGAGAAGAATTATCTTTTCAGGCGGGTGGAGCTTTACTATTATGGCAATGATGCACTTTATCAGTGGGGACTGTGTGTGGAGAAGGGTGTGAATGATATATGGGAATCTCAATCCTAGAAAAGGTCCTGCAGCGGCTGCGGCAGGCAAAATTCAATGCCACTGTGGCATTTCCCGGTCAGAAGTATCCTCAGATCACAGAGCCTGTTGCGGCGGTGCACATCGAACAGGTTGACCGGGCCAGCATGACGGTGACTCTGGAAGTCAATATCATTTGTCCGGCTTCCTATGGCGGTACAGCCTGCGAGGTGGAAGCCCTCCGGGCAACGGAAACGCTGCAGTGGGATGGTGCTATCTGCATTCAGAACGGATGTACCTATGATGGTGCATCCCAGGTATACATGGTGGCCATTCTGGCCACCTATATCTGCGTGACGGATAAGGACGACTGCATTATGGGCCCTGGTTTTGATGTCTATATCAACGATATCTACCACCGGTTTGCAGTGGGATTTACAGAGGAAGAAAACAGAAACCACAAAGCGGAGTTCGAAATGGGAGAGCGTGGGCCCATGGGCATCAGCCTGGGAAACAGTGTTTGGGAGATCACACTGGAGGAACTGATCCTGGCAGGCTCGCCGGAATATGAAGAGCCGGAAGGTCCCTTTGAACTGCGGATCGTCCGGGCTGCGGGAACGGATATCTACTATCACTGCAGATGGTTTTCCATCCGCCGGGAAATGACCCACAATGGTCTGCGGCGGATCTGCAAGGGGGTTGCCATGCTGAAGGAGGTGCAGTGATTTGGAGAAAATGAGTTACAAGACCTTCGTCTGGCCCCAGAATCCCCATACATACCGGGAAGAGTATGTCCGGGAGCCCCACTTCTATACAGCGGAGGGCGTGACCTATTTTGACGGTATGGGCGATATGCAGCGCGTGATTCGCGGCAGCGGCACCTTTTTTGGAGAGACGGCTTATTCGGATTTTCAGAAACTGGCAAAGCTGTTCGAGGACAGAGTGGCTGGCAATCTGGAGCACCCGCTGTGGGGCATCCGGTTCTGCTACTTCACCGGGCTGGAACTAACCCAGGAGCCCAGAGAGAACTGTGTCTCCTACACATTTCAGTTTACCTGTGCGCTGACCAGCGGAGAAGTGCCCAGATAAGCAGATTGACAGCAAAACCGGAAGAAGCTATAATGAGGAAAAACAGGAAACAGGGTAATTATTATGAATATAATCGAACTCCATGATTTTTCTGCTCCGGAGCTGGATGTCTATGCCCGACTTACGGAGGCGCAGCTTCTGAACCGTCACAATCTGAAAGAGGGCCTTTTTATTGCGGAAAGTCCCAAAGTCATCGACCGGGCATTAAATGCAGGCTGTGTGCCGGTATCCATTCTGGTGGAGACCAGCCATATCCGCGGTGAAAGTCTGGAAGTGATCCAGCGCTGCGGGGATATCCCGGTATACACGGCGGCTTTCGATGTGCTGACCCAGCTGACCGGATATCAGCTGACCCGGGGGATGCTGTGCGCTATGCGCCGTCCGGAACTGCCTGCGGTGGAACAGGTCTGCCAAAATGCCCGGCGGATCGCTGTGCTGGAGGATGTGATGAATCCCACCAATCTGGGTGCCATCTTCCGCAGTGCGGCGGCGCTTGGCATGGATGCGGTGCTGCTGACTCCGGCCTGTTCCAATCCCCTTTACCGCCGGTCTGCCCGGGTGAGCATGGGCACGGTGTTTCAGGTGCCCTGGACCTATCTGGGAGAAAACTGGATTTCGGAACTTCGGGATATGGGTTTTAAAACCTGTGCCATGGCGCTGAAGGATGATTCCTACAGTGTGGACGATCCTGCCCTGCGGGAAGTGGAGAAACTGGCTATCGTCCTGGGTACGGAGGGAGACGGGCTGGCGGCAAAGACCATTGCGGACTGCGACTATACCGTAAAGATCCCCATGTACCATGGAGTGGATTCTTTGAATGTGGCAGCGGCCAGTGCGGTGGCTTTCTGGGAACTGAGGCCCAGATAAGAGGAGGAAGCCAATGAAAAAGAAAAGTATCCTGCGGAGTATAGCCCTGATCGGTGCGCTGTTTTTTCTTATCTTTGGTGCCAATCTGGGCCCCAGCCGGTTCTGCCTGGGAGATTGGATACTGAACAGCGTGGGGCTGCCTGCCTGGTCACAGGGAACCCAGGGGCTGCATTATCCCGGCTTTATCAGCCTTGTGGGATTGGTGGTGTGCTTCTATTTCTTTTCTGCAACCACAAAGGATCCAAGAAAAACCACAGCCAGTCTGATTTTGGGCAGTATCCTGTTGATGATGATTCTGAATTTTCTGCTGAATCTGTTATAATGGGCAAAGGCCGCTGACAAAACTGTCAGCGGCCTTTTTGCATTTATTTGAAAATCCAGTCGGTGATGGAGCCATCCTTTTCCACAATGAAAGCCTTGTCGGCAATTTCTGCCAGAGGCTGGTCGGAATAGGAATCGGAGTAGAAGTTGTCGCAATGGGTAATGCCCATCTGATCTTTCAGCCGGATGGGTTTCTCGGGGCCCCAGCAGTTTTTGCCGGTATATTTTCCGGTTTTGCTGTCCACCCGGGAGGCCATCAGATGCCGGATGCCGAGACGGCTGCAGATGGGCTTCAGCAGAAATTCGGGAGAGGCAGAGATGATAATGTCATCTTCTTTCTGCTGCTTGCCGGGATACCAGGGGAAGATATTCTTTTCATGGGTATCCCAGAATTCTTCCAGCAGGGCTTCTGCATCATAGCCGGTGAAGAGACGGTAGAAGGTTTCTTTCATACAGGTCTTGTCGATGGAATGAAAGCCATAGTGCCGCAGGGCGGCGATGCCCATGGCAGGGAGGAACCGGATCAAAGCGGGATGCTTTCGAAAGGAATACTTCAGAAAGTCTACCGTGCTGTCACCGGAATAGAGGGTGCCGTCAAAATCATAGATATTCATGGAGTGCTCCTTTCAGGATTCATTTACCAGTTTGCCGGTGATGTGTTCAGGAACCAGGCGGAATACCAGGGTGTTCTTTCCGGACTGCTGGATTTCCCGATCGATGTAGGCAATGTCGTCGGTATATTTGAGGCTCAGCTGCCGGGTGATGGCCATGGCAGTATCATAGTCTTCGACGATTTCGATATGTCCAAAGAGAATGACGCTTTTGATATTCAGCGACCATTCTCCCTCCCGGCGGAAGCCCTGATCATAGACACAGTAGGAGGCTTTGCTGCAGCGGTTCATGGCATCGATCTTATGGCCTTTTTTGCCGCTGTGGAAATACAGGCAGCCGTCGGCATCATTATACCAGTGATCCATGGGCATGCCGTAGGGATAGCCGTCATCACCGATGAGCGACAGAACTCCCCGGGGTTCCTGTTTCAGAATATGGATGCTTTCCTCCGAGGAAAGCTTTTGCTTGATTCGGGTCAGTTCACGGAACATGATTGCACCTACCTTAAAAAATATGTCTTATTATACCGGAAGCAGCATTATAATGCAAGGAAAACCCTTATTCAAACCAGGCGACTGCCCGGACAGGGGAACCGTCGCCGCCGGAAAGCTTCAGTGGAAAGCAGCTGAACCAGAACAGGTCATCGCCGCACTGCTCCAGATTTGTGAGATTTTCGATGTTGACAATGTCTTTTTCCCGGAAGAGCTTCCGGTGCCGGGTCAGATCATCCACCGGATCGATGCTGATGGCATCGATACCGATTCCCTTATAGTTTCCGGCAAGGATAAAGTCCAGAACCTCCATATCCATACAGGGGAAATTTCCAAAGTAGGCATCGGCTCCCCAGTATTTGTCCCAGCCCAGGTTAAAGAGCAAAAAATCTGCCTGGCTTGCTTTTGCGCCATACCGGCGGATATGCTCCATGGTGATGAACTGGCCTTCCCGCAGATCCCGGCAGTCGATGACCAGGGCTTTGCCGATAAACTGATCGGCAGGGAACTGATCCAGGGTGGTTCGGCCTGGGAAAATATGGGCAGGAGGATCCATATGGGTGCCGGTGTGGGTGAACAAGGTCATTCTGGTTTCCTTGAAGAAGTCCTTTTCATAGGTGTTCGCTGTCTCCAGTTGGGGCGGCTCTGTGCCGGGATAGACGGGCATGGTTTCCGTAATAACATGGGTCAGATCGATGACTTTCATGGGGATCTTCCTTCCTGCGGTTTAGTGGACAACATCAAATAGCCAGCGGCTGCTGATCTCATCAGGGCATAGGGCCGTCAAACGGCTGTAGGCATGGGCAATACCGGCAGCATACAGATCCCTCAGCAGAATCACATATCCCTGGTCGTTTTTTCCGATGGACACGGGAGGACAGTGCTCCAGGAAGGGGAAGGTTTCCAGGAGCTTTTGTCCGATATCCGACATGACAGCCTGGTACTCCTGCTTATTCAGTCGGGTCTTCAGACGATCTTCTTCTGCAGCAAACCAGTCCCAGAAAGACAGGATGCCCGCTTCCTCCAGAGGGAGGGTGAAAAACTGCGCCTCGGTATGGGCAAGGATTTTATCGGTACTCTTTTTGATGGCATCATAGGCGAAGGGCGCCATGGTTTTCAGCGAGTCCAGGGCGCTGAGCATTGGCGTCGTCTGTCCCCGGAGGGCATGCAGGATGGCTTCCGGAGCGAAGCGGCCGGGGAACAGGGGCATTACCTTCCGGGATGCCTCCAGAGCATTATCTGCCTCATCATACCGGTGCATCATGACCAGACAGGAGGCCAGATTGGTGTGGGCAGAGGCCAGAAGCTGTTTCTGCTTATCGCTGGGAATTGCAGGGAAGCACCGCAGGGCAGACCGGTAGTTCTTTTCTGCGACTGCATAGTCCTGGGTGTCCAGGGCATATTTGCCTGCCTTCAGATAGGGCAGATAAAAGCCATGGTTCAGGTCATTGGCCTGATTGTAAAGCGCAGCCATTTCCTCATATTTGCCTGCGTATTCGCAGAACAGGCCCATGGCGAAAAAGAAGGCGGCCTTGTCGGCATCTGTGACCAGTTGCTTCTGGAGGCTGTTGAGTTTTAGCAGGGCCTGGGGTTGTTTTTTGGCTACAATGTGGGTCAGGGCGGCGCATAATGTCACCCGTGCCTGGGGATCTTCTGCAAAGGCATCTTTCAGAATGGGGCCGAAGGACTTCATATGGGAAGCCCAGTTTTTCTGAAACTGGGGATCGGTCAGCAGCTTTTGGGCTTTCTTATCATTTTTCATGGTATCAGCTCCTTTTTGGGCATTATAGCAGAAAAGGAAGGACTTGTACAGAAAAAGCGCAGGATAAGTCCTGCGCTTTTCATCAGCCTGCCGCATCCAGCATATTTTCTATAAAAATCCCGTACCCTCTCGTCGGATCGTTCACCAGCACATGGGTCACCGCACCCACCAGCTTGCCGTCCTGAATGATGGGACTGCCGCTCACGAGTGATTGTCATTAGGGACAACATTTTTAGAGTCTATTTATCTCACTTTGCAGATTTCTTAAAAATTGTCCCGCATGGGCGCCATCCATTTGTGTATGATGAAACTGAAAGGATAGTGGTAAATAATATCGAAATAATTTCCTTCTGTATCTTCCCCAAATGATGAATGGATTATTGAAAATTCCACTGTTCATGCCAAC
>JAFSAP010000057.1 GCA_017440925.1 Oscillospiraceae bacterium
ACACCCGATGGGTGTGGTTTTATTATTTGGCAGAGGATGAGGGATTCGAACCCCCGCAAACGGAGTCAGAGTCCGGTGTGCTACCGTTACACAAATCCTCTATCGGTTTCTGACGGAACTTATTATATGCAAAAATGCAGAAAAGTCAAGGGGCAGTTTTCCAAATATACAAAAATCATCTGATCTGCTCCCAGGGCCAAGGGGTTCCTCCCAGAACGTCTTCCTTTAAATAACGGAATGTTTCCCGCTCTCCCTTTTCCGCCAGCATAGTCAGCACAAAGCTGAGCTGCTGCCGGGTCTGCGGGTGCATCAGAGCCTTTTCCTTGGACTTATCAAAATAGATCAGCGCCGAATCATCCCGGTACTTCTCCCCCTCATAGACCATGCAGGCCGCCCGGCGGTCCATGATCATTTCCACAAAGTATTTCCGGGGCATTTCCACAGATTCATACTGCCGGGTCTGGTAGCTCAGATCCGTCCAGTATTCGTAGTGGTGGCGGTTCCTGCCCTTATGGTGCATCCAGGCTTCGCTGTAGCCTTTTTCTTCCCGCTCTGCAGCATTGGGACTGCGGCTTCCCTGGAAATACCGGACACCGATCATAAATTCTGTGGGGGTATACTTGCTGAGGTCATGGGTAATTCCCTGCCAGTACAGTCCCACCCGGAAGCAGCCGCAAAGCACCAGCCACTTATGATGGGTAATGGTCTTAAAATGCTGCCATGCTTTCATATTGTCTGCCCCCTTTTTGTAATAGTATAATTGTTTCCCTAAAAAAATGCAAGGGCGGAGTCTCCCCCGCCCTTTTAAATACTGGATCAGCCTTCCGCTACCACAATCTCCTTCAGTTCCAGGCCGGGATTTCGGCGGCAGGTGAAATCGATGGCCCAATAGCTGCTGAACACCAGCAGGCTGCGACCCCGGTAGTCCTCCAGAAGTTCCGCATCACTGCCCAGATTCATATCAGAAAAGTCGCCGGGATACTTGTCGATAAGCCGGATCTCCTCATAAGGCAGCATCTCCATTCGTAGATCAACACCGTACTCATTCTTCATACGGTACTGGAACACATCCAGCTGCAGGGTGCCGACAACACCTACGATCACTTCTTCCATGCCGGAATTGGGAACCTTGAAGATCTGGATAGCACCCTCCTGGGCGATCTGCTCGGTGCCCTTGACGAACTGCTTGCGCTTCATGGAATCCTTGGCGCTGACCCGGCAGAAATGCTCGGGAGCAAAAGTAGGAATACCGGAGTAGGCAAACTTTTTGCCGGGCACGGTGATGGTATCACCGATGGCAAAAATGCCGGGGTCGAAAACACCGATAACGTCACCGGCATAGGCCTCTTCCACGATTTCTCGCTCGGCTGCCATCAGCTGCTGGGGCTGGGAAAGGCGCATTTTCTTCTTGCCCTGGATGTGGAAATATTCCTTGTCACGCTCAAACTTACCGGAGCAGATGCGCATAAAGGCCAGACGGTCACGGTGGGCCTTGTTCATGTTGGCCTGGATCTTGAAAACAAAGGCAGAAAAATCGGGGCTGAAAGCATCCACCTCACCGCAGTCTGCAGTGCGGGACAGCGGAGGCGGGGTCAGCTTCAGGAAGTTTTCCAGGAAGGGCTCAATGCCGAAATTGGTCAGCGCAGAGCCAAAGAACACAGGGGAAAGCTGACCACGGCGGACAGCCTCCATATCCATTTCCCGTCCGGCGGACAACAGCTCCACATCATCGATAAGCTGCTGATGCTTGCTCTCACTGTCCAGGATCTGGGCAACCTGGGAATCATACAGGTCAATGCTCAGCTTGTCTGCCTTGTTTCTGCCGGAAACGCCGGAGAAGAACACCAGTTCACTCTTTTCCCGGTCGTAGACACCCTGGAAATCCTTACCGGAGCCGATGGGCCAGTTCATGGCGTAGGTTTCGATGCCCAGTTCCCGCTCCACTTCGTCCAGCAGGTCGAAAGGATCCTTGGTTTCCCGGTCCATCTTGTTGACAAAGGTAAAAATGGGAATGTGGCGCATGGCACAGACCTTAAAAAGCTTCCGGGTCTGGGGCTCCACACCCTTGGCACCGTCAATGACCATGACGGCAGAGTCCGCAGCCATCAGGGTACGGTAGGTGTCCTCAGAGAAGTCCTGGTGGCCGGGGGTGTCCAGAATGTTGATGCAGAAGCCGCCATACTGGAACTGCATGACGGAAGAGGTGACGGAAATACCGCGCTGCTTTTCGATTTCCATCCAGTCAGAGGTGGCGGCACGGGAATTCTTTTTACCCTTGACGACACCTGCCTGGGCAATGGCACCGCCGTAAAGCAGGAATTTTTCGGTCAGAGTGGTTTTACCGGCGTCGGGGTGGGAGATGATGGCGAAGGTCCGGCGGCGGCTGATTTCTTGTACTAAGTCAGACATGGTTTCCCTCCATAGGTAGTCTATCACGAGCCGGTTTGGGATTCACCACCCCGGCATAAGTCTCAAACTAATTTAGTTTACCATATTTTTCTCAAACTTACAAGAGGAAATCCTGGCAGAATAAAAGCTTTCTGCCACATTATTACGCATTCACGCCGTATTACATAAAATCCGTCACAATCGTATGATGTTCCAATTTCTTAACTGCCATATTTATTGACAAATTTTTTACCATGGAATAAAATAAATCTGAAATTCTACGTAGTAAGGAGGGATTGGTTATCAGCGCCCGTTACGATCAGCAGTTTAACCGAACCATTCCCCATCAGATAGAGGGTCCGGAATTTACGCCCTACGAAAACACCGGCAGTACCGCAACCAAACCTGCCGCCAAAAGGTCCGCCCTGCTGGCAGCACTGATGGCAGCAGCCGCCCTGGCTGCACTGATTCTGCCTCTGTGCTTCAGCATCAAAAATGTACAGCCCCGAAGTGCGGAGCTCCATTTTGCGGTTGTGGCAGAAGAGGGCTACAAAGAAACCGACATGATCACCTACCAGCTTCTCTTTGGCGGTGATCCCGTGGAGGAAGGTCTGCTTCCCTTTGGAAAAAGCGTTTTCCTTCTGGATGATCTGGAACCGGACAGCCGCTACACCGTTGAAATCTTCAAAAACGGCGAACCGGAAAAAACGCTGAACTTCCGCACCAAGCCGGAAGACGGTGCAGAGACTACTGCTCCTGGTACGGAACCTCCGGCGGATACTCAGCCTGCGCCGGCTGACACCCAGCCTGAAGCACCGGAGACACAAGCCCAGGAAACAAAGCCTGTGACGGAGCCTACAGAAATCTCCGTGCCGACGGAACCCACCAAGGCAACGGCGCCCACAGAGGCCACAACACCCAAGGCACCCGTACCGCCTCCCTATACACCGCCCATTGTAACACCGGAGCCGGAAGAAACTATCCCTGCCGTCGAGCATCCCATCTTCAATCTCGATGGTACTCCCTCTGCCGATTTCAGTTGGTACAACATTACCTTCAATACTGAGCCAAAAAATGCGATTGACCTTGTCTACACCGTCGTGCATACGGCTGGTGGAGCCACTGTTGGAACCTATACATATGATCCCAGCGTTTCCAGTGTCCAAATACCGATCCCGGCAGAGCACAGAAATACTGTGAATAGATTTGATATCACCTTGTCCTACAAGTGGAATGGCATCTCTGCTGAACAGACTCTGATGCTAACAGAAGTGCCACCCAGCCTTCTCCCCGGTATCAGCGGAGATCCGACATTCACCCTGCTCAATTCCGGCACACAGCTGGGTGTATCCGGACGAGTTGATCCGAACGGCGTAGATCCCAACACCATAACCCTTTCTGTTGAAACAGAGAATACATTAGCATCACTTTCCTATAACAGCACAACCAATGAATTTTATACCAACACGCCTATCGACTTGTCCGAAACAGAACAAAATGCGCCTAGTATCGATATACGCATATATATTTTCTGCGAAATAGGCGGGCTTTCAAGATCCACATACAGTGATTATACTTTCATGAAACCTGTTACCCCCTAACTTTATAACTAAAGAGGAGAACCATATATGTATCAGAAAAAGAAAGATAACTCCGTTCTGCGGCTTGCCGTCCTGGTGCTGATTCTGGCACTGGCCGCTCTGGCTGCCAACACCGATATTCTGCCTGCTGCCATCCATGACGCTGTTGCCGATGCCTTCGGGCAGCTGTCCTCCTCCGGTGACTTCGCCATTACCCTGCCCCGGATCGTGGCTGCGGGACTGGCCCTTGCCACCTGCATGCTGATTGCTTCCGTGATCTCCGTGGTGCTGACCCGACTGGAACGGAAGAACCGCCGGATGCTCACCATCTCCTCTCTGGTCAAAAGCCTGACCAGCTGGGTCTGCGCCATTGCCGCCATTATCTGGATCCTGAACATCCTGGGCATCGACATCACCGCTGCCCTGGCCGGTGTCGGCATTGTGGCCCTGGTCCTCAGCTTCGGCGCACAGAGCCTGGTGGAAGATGTGGTCACCGGTATCTTCATCATGTTTGAAGGCTCCTTCAATGTGGGCGATATCATCGTGCTGGATAACTTCCGTGGTGTAGTCAAGCACATTGGCGTCCGCACCACTGTGATTCAGGATGACGGTCTGAACCTGAAGATCGTCAACAACTCCGATATCCGCAATGTCCAGAACCGCAGCAACAGCAATTCTGTTGCCCTGTGCGAAATTGGTATTTCCTACAGTGCCAGCATTCCCGAGGCTGAAAAGGCCATTGAAGAGTGCCTGCGCCGCCTTTGGAAGACCCGTCGGGATATCCTGCTGGCGCCCCCTGTCTATCTGGGTGTGCAGACCCTGGCTGATTCCGCCGTTGTTCTGCGGGTCAAGGCCGAGGTCGCGGAAGAAAATATCTTCGCCGCCCAGCGTCTGCTGAACCGGGAACTGAAGCTGGCTATCGATGCTGCCGGTATCGAGATCCCCTTCCCCCAGATCGTGGTTCACCAGGCAAAGTAAATTTCACAAAAAATCCAGGGCCAAAGCCCTGGGTTTTTTATATGCTTTTTAAAGTGCGGCCTTGATCTTTTCGATCATATCGGCATATTCTGCTTCCGTCAGATAGGTTTTGCCGGGGTTCATGGCAAAGGGCGTGCCCCACTCAAAGGCATCCTTGTATTTGGGTACCAGGTGGAAGTGCAGATGGCAGCCGCCATCGCCATAGGCACCATAGTTGACCTTATCGGGGTGGAACACTGCGTGAACAGCTTTGGCAGCAGCGGCAACATCCTCGAAGAACAGTGCCCGTTCTTCTGCCGAAATATCCACCAGCTCAGAAACATGGTCCTTATAGGCCACGATAACACGGCCAGGGTGGCTCTGCTCCTTGAAGAGGATCAGCTGGCTGACCTTCAGATCGCAGATCTTGATGCCAAATTTTGCCAGAGGCTCACCGCCGACGCAGTAGCCGCAGTTGCAGTCTTTCATAAAAATGACCTTCTTTCCAAAAAGTAAGGAGGCGGCGGGATGCCGCCTCCTGTTTATAGCAGAGGGGAATTACTTCTTGATTGCATTCAGAGCCAGATTCAGTTCCAGCTTGTCCTTCATGGAAACATTGCCGCCCATCATCTTCAGGGCATCGTTCAGACGCATGTTGTTCATGAAGTTCATCATTTCCTGGCTCATTTCACCCATGCTGCCCATGAGGCTGTTGCCGCTCATCATGGACTGGAACACATTACCCAGAACGGCTGCAGTTTCGGGATTGCCCAGCAGAGCGCCGATCTTATCCTTGATGGAGTAAGCATCCTTGGGGTACTTGAAGGCCTTCTTCATGGCTACCAGTTCGGGATCGTCGAACCAGTTGACGCCCTGGTTGCCATCGGGCAGGTCATAGCTGTAGTCATGCTCAGCCACAGCGCACAGGGTGATCTCATTGCCCTTGACATCGCCGGCGTAAGCGGTGACGGTGTTGGCACCATCGTTCAGAGCCACATCCTCGAAGGTGATCATGTGGTCAACTGCCTTCTTGGTAGCAACGTCCACACCGTTGACAACCAGAGTGACCTCGTCGCAGTTGGTGTAAACGATGACATTGCGTTCGCCGGGAGCGCGGTTGACGAAGCGGCAGCCGGAAACATAGACCATGGGATCGGGATTCCACCATGCCTTGTAGATATAGAAGGCATCCTTCTTGGTGGTGCGGTCATAGGTGATGAGGCCCTTGTTGTTCATACCCTGTACGCCGCCTTCGTTACGGGCATCTGCTGCGAAGTCGAAGCAGTTCCACTGATGGGTGGACCACAGGAAGGGACGGGTTGCAAAGGTCTTCAGCATCTCCTGGTGATAGTGGTTTGCGTATTCCTCGGTGTAGTCGTGGTTCTCGGGCTCAGCGGTGTGCCACAGCAGAATGTTTTCGGCACCATACTCGGAAACGCCCAGAGGCACATCGGGATTCAGTGCATGGAACTTGTCGAACCAGGGGCCGTTGTCCTCGACCTCGCCGCCATACCAGCCAAAGTAGTGGTTGTAGGAGACGACATCGGTGATGTAGTTATGCTCAGAGTCCATGGGAGTCATGGAAACCTGGGCCATGGTGGTCAGACGGCTGGGATCCATGGACTTGGCCAGCTTTGCCAGATCCCGCAGGTTCTTGCGCAGATCCTCCCGGTCGGGTCCGATCAGGATCTCATTGGAAATACCCCAGAACATGATGGCGGGGTGGTTGTAATTCTGGGCAACCAGCTCGGTCATCTGGGAGATGGTGTTGTCGTATGCTTCCTTG
The DNA here is from genome assembly GCA_017440925.1 of Oscillospiraceae bacterium. GTDB lineage: Bacteria > Bacillota > Clostridia > Oscillospirales > Oscillospiraceae > Faecousia. The sequence continues at coordinate 6,712 of JAFSAP010000057.1, forward strand.
GTGGGGATGAACTGGGAGATGAAGGGAATTTCAGCCCACAGAACGAAACCGGTGTGGTCACACAGGTCATAGAAGTACTGGTCGTGCTGGTAGTGAGCCAGACGGATGGTGTTGGCACCCAGCTCCTTGATCAGAGCGCAGTCCTGCTCATGGTCAGCCTTGGAAATGGCCCAACCCTTGTCCTTGCGGTCCTGGTGGCGGGAAACGCCGTGCAGAGGCAGGCTCTTGCCGTTCAGATAGAAGCCGGTGTTGGAATCAACATGGAAGCTGCGGTAACCATAGGTCACGGTAACAGCATCCACAGCCTCGCCGTTCTTCAGCAGGGTTGCGGTAGCGGTGTAGCAGTAGGGATCTGCAACGCCGTTCCACTTGTGGGGATCAGCAACGTCGATGAGCACATGGGCATGTGCCTCAGCCTTGGCCTCAGCAGTGCCGACCACATTGCCCTCAGCGTCCTTCAGTTCCACAACGATGGTGTCCTTGCACTTGCAGGTGTTCACGGGGAACAGGTCAACACGGGTCTTGCCGGAGCAGTGGGGGGTGACGAAAACAGCAGCGGTGCCGTGCTTCAGCAGATCGAAGTGGGCTTCATTGACTTCAATGAAGTTCACATCGCGGTACAGGCCGCCATAGAAAGTAAAGTCAGCGTTCTGGGGATAAATATCAGAAACACCGTTGGTAACGACTACAGTCAGAACGTTGCCCTCGGCCTTCATAGCAGGGGTCAGATCGAAACGGAATGTGGAGAAGCCGCCCTTATGGGTGCCCAGTTCCCGTCCGTTGCAATAAACGGTTGCCACGTGGTTTGCGCCCTGCAGTTCGATATACTGCTTCTTGCCCGCTGTGGGGTTGGGCAGGTCGATCTCATAGGTGCCGATGCCGCGCCAGTAATCAGCGCCGCCATCCTGACCGTCCAGGGCATTCCAGGTGTGGGGCAGAGCTACAACCGCCAGAGCTTCCCCCTGCTTTGCAAAGCGTGCCTGGGTCATCAGTTTCACATTACGCATAAATAAGAACTCCTTTCAAAATGGCAGAATACATAATTGCCTAAAATAATTTTAACATACATAAATTTCATATAAAAGGAACAAAAGTTAAATAATGAGACACCCCCGTCTGAAATCCATTCCCGGAATTTTGTCATATTGCCCACATGCAAAAGAAAATCAAATCAACCATTCCCGCCGTAAAAAAACTGAAATAAACATGCAAAAACACTTTTCCGGATGGTGGGTTTATGGTATACTGACAATAAGGCGGTGATTTGCATGAAATATATTCTGATTATTCTGGCTGGATATCTTTTGGGCTGTTCCAACATGGCATTTTACCTGGCCAAATACAAGAAAGCCGATCTGCGCAGCGCAGGCAGCGGCAATCTGGGAGCCTCCAACGCAGTGGTGCTCCTGGGCTGGAAAGCCGGTGTTCTGACAGCTGTCCACGATATCGGCAAAGCATTTCTGGCTGTGCTTCTGGCCAAATGGCTCTTCCCGGAGTTGGAGCATGCCGGGGCAGCTGCCGGTGTTGCCTGTGTGCTGGGGCACATTTTTCCCTTTTACCTGAAATTCCGGGGTGGTAAGGGCTTTGCCTCCTATTTCGGCATGACCCTGGCGCTGAACTGGAAGCTGGCGCTGGTCGTGGGAATTGCCATTGTGGCAGTTACGCTGATTACGGACTATATCGTCTGCGGCACGCTGACCACCATCATTACCGTTCCCATCTATCTGGGCATCCACCATCACAGTGTGATGCTGGCGCTGATCCTCTGCATCGCCACTGTTGTGATCCTTTATAAACACCGGGAAAATTACCCCCGGATGCTCAACGGTACCGAATTGGGCCTGCGAAGCGCCATCAAAGGGGAAAACAAGCTGAAATAAATCAAAATGACCTCCCGTAACGGGAGGTCATTTCTTCTAAATCCAGATTAGGCCTTGCCGGCGCAGCCCAGGACGTTGATCAGCTTGTGGCGGACAACTTCCTTGATGTTGGCACGGGCGGGCTTCAGGTACTGACGGGGATCGA
>JAFSAP010000058.1 GCA_017440925.1 Oscillospiraceae bacterium
ATAGGCTGCCGGATGCTGAAACGGATGAATACCGGTACGCGGCATGACCCTGGTCTTGCCGCTTTTGCATATACTAAGGATAACTGTGTTACTTTCTTGTCTCCGAATAAGAAAGTAACCAAAGAAGTCGGCTTAAGGAGGCACTGAGTTCTGTGCTCCCGCGCAGAAAGTCGCCCTCCTTAAGAATCTACCCGACGCGCAACGCCATAACTACCCAGCACCTTAACGACCGAAGAACACAGACGTATGGTCTTGCTGATGGCGTCGGCTACCGCTCTCGCCGCCCTGCCGATGTTGTGAGTACTTACCTTCAAGCAGAAAATCGGGACATTTTCTGCTTGAACAGAATCTAAGATAAGGTGCTGTGCGCTGACGGCGATGCGGACGGGGGATACACAAGGGGGCGTATGGGGCGCGCGGGAGCGCGACTTTCAGCGCCCCTTGTGTCGGCTTCTTTTCGTCCTTTTCTTGCCGAAACAAGAAAAGGACAAGAAACATTTGCTTTGATAATGGGAAGAATATTTTCCTTGACCTTTTGGGAATTTCTGATAAAATAAAGGCGTATTAGGCGACAGCCTCGATCCACGTCTGTTAGGGAAAATCTCTGACAGACGTGTTTTTTTGTGGGAGGAAAGAAGATGAACCGTAAAAAACTGATCAATTTGCTGCTGGTGCTGCTGGGTAACACAATCTATGCACTGTCTGTGAAACTGTTTCTGCTACCGGCCAATCTGATGAGCTGCGGCACTACCGGTATCGGCCTGGTGATGAACCATCTGCTGGGCGTTCCACTGACGGAGTTTATTTTCGTGTTCAATGTGGCGATGCTGGCTCTGGGCTGGTGGGTACTGGGAAAAAGCTTTGCCATGACCACCGTGATCAGCTCATTGTTCTATCCTGCGGCCCTGGAACTGCTGAACCGTACATTGGGAGATGTGGTCATTACCCAGGATATTCTGATGAACACCCTGTTTGCCGGTATGGGTCTGGGTTTGGCGCTGGGCATTGTGCTCCGGGCAGGGGCGTCCACCGGCGGCATGGACATTCCTCCGTTGATCCTGAAGAAGAAGCTGAATATTCCTGTTTCTGTCAGCCTCTGGGCCTTTGATTTTACCATTCTGCTGACCCAGATGATGTTCCATCCTCTGGAGGATCTTCTTTACGGAATTCTGCTGATCATTGGGATTTCCATAACACTGAACAAGGTGATGCTGCTGGGCACCAGCAAGACGGAGGTAAAGATCGTCAGTGACCAGGCGGCGGAGATCCGGGATGCCATTTTGTCCCGGGTAGACCGGGGCTGCACCTTGCTCCATGGCCAGGGCGGTTATCTGCAGCAGAATACAGAAGTGATCCTCAGCGTGGTCTCCAATCACGAACTGCCGAAGATCGAAGCATTGGCCAGAGACATTGATCCCAACTGTTTCATGATCATCAGCCATGTGACGGAAGTCTGGGGCCGGGGCTTTACCAACGGCAAAAAATACGAAGCCAAATAAAAATAAGCCGGGTACCATCAGGTACCCGGCTTTGCGATTAAGCGTTGACAGCTTCGATAAACTTCAGGAAAGCAGCCTTTCCTTCTGCGGTATTCTTATAAACACCGGCATCCTCCAGAACAGCGGCAAATACCTTGCCGGTCTCCTGCATCAGAATGTCTATAGCATTGTCAGCGGTGAAGGTGTACCGCTCCTTTAGACCCGCAACCCAGGCAGCATGCTTGCCCAGAACTTCATCGGCAGCAATGTCAGTACCGGCGACAACGGCTTCTGCCAGAGCACTCAGCTCGCCCTTCAGACGGCTGGGCAAAACAGCCAGGCCCATGACCTCGATGAGGCCGATGTTCTCTTTCTTGATGTTGTGCTTGTCTGCATGGGGATGGAACACACCCAGAGGATGCTCCTCGGTAGTGATGTTGCAGCGCAGCACCAGATCCAGCTCATACAGGTCGCCTCTGCGGCGGGCAATGGGAGTGATGGTGTTGTGGGGCTCACCATCGGAGAAAGCGATGACGCCCACACTTTCATCGGAGTAGCCGCGCCACAGATCCAGGATCTTGCCGCCCAGCTGGGACAGACGCTTGGGATCGGTGCCGTCCAGACGGATGACACTCATGGGCCACTTGACGATACCGGCCTTCACATCCTCGAAGCCTTTGAAGGTGATTTCGGTCTCGATGGGAGCAGTCTCCATGGCAAAGCGATAGTGGCCGCCCTGGAAATGCTCATGGCTCAGGATAGAGCCGCCCACGATGGGCAGGTCGGCATTGGAGCCGACAAAATAGTGGGGGAATACCCGGACGAAGTCCAACAGCTTTTCGAAGGCACCTTCGTCGATCTTCATGGGCACGTGCTGGGAGTTGAACACGATGCAGTGCTCGTTGTAGTAAACATAGGGGGAATACTGCAGCCGCCAGTCCTGGCCGCAGATTTCAATAGGAATGATCCGGTGGTTGGCCCGGGCGGGATGGTTCATCCGGCCGGCGTAGCCTTCGTTTTCCACACAGAGCTGGCACTTGGGGTAGGCGGTCTGGGGTGCGTTCTTGGCAGCGGCAATGGCCTTGGGATCCTTCTCAGGCTTGGAGAGGTTGATGGTGATGTCCATTTCGCCATATTCGGAAGGGTACTTCCAGCGCATATCCTTGGCGATGCGGTAGCGGCGGATGTAGTCGGTATCGCAGCTGAACTTGTAATACCAGTCCGTAGCAGCGACAGGATCTTCCAGGTACAGATAGCGGAAGATGCCAATGACCTCGCGGGGCATGGGCGTGATGGCACCCATGATCCGGGTGTCAAAAATATCCTTTGCGGTGATACCGTCGTCACAAAGACCGTTTGCCACAGCGTAGTCCAGAATACCGGCCAGGATCTCTTCCAGATCTTCGCTCTGAGGCTCGTCAGAGGGAACGTAGTCATCTTTATGGAGCAGATCCAGCAGACGGTTCACCAGAACGGTATGGTCGCAGGGCTCTGCCAGACCACAGTTCATGGCGTAGGAAACCAGGGAATCAATATAAGTTTCAATCTTCATTATTCTACCTCCATTTCCACGCCGCCCTGGGGACGGATGGACAGTACATGGCAGGCACCCTCACCCAGTGCAGCATCGATGCCGGCAACAAAGCCGTCCAGCATATCCATGGGAACGAAAGCCTGTACGGTTCCGGCAAAGCCGCCGCCGTGGACACGGTAAGCACCGCGGCCGTTCAGATAGTGCTCGCACAGGGCCAGACTCACAGCCACATCCTGGTGGGCCTTATAGCCTGCAGGAATAACATTCTGCAGATACATGTAGGAAGAGTAGCCGCTCTGTTTGATAAGCTGCAGGAAGTGGTCAAAATCACCGTTCTCCAGCGCAGCAACCTGCTGGGGTACCCGGTCATTTTCCTGGTAGAAATGGATGGCACGCATAACGGCCCGGTCGCCGCAGGCTTTCCGCAGGGCGGGGATGGCAGCGTAGAAGTCCTTGACATCGATCTGGGTCAGTACTTCTTTGCCAAACTGGGCGGCGACAGCCTTGATCTCGCCGGGGACGGCAGCATATTCGTCGGTAAGATCGGCATGGTCTGCACCGGAGTCAATGATACACAGGGCATGGCCGCAGGCGGCAAAGTCAAAGTTCAGAGGCTTGATGACAGGATTTTCCTTGTCAAAGAAGTCGATGGTCACCAGATTACCAACAGCGGAGGCCATCTGATCCATCAGACCGCAGGGCTTGCCGAAGAACACATTCTCAGCATACTGACCGATCTGGGCGATCTCAGGCTGGGAAACCTTGCCGTCAAAGAACAGACCATTGATGATGGTGCCGATGAGAACTTCGTAGGCGGCAGAGGAACTGAGGCCGGAACCGGGCAGAACAGTGGACTCGCAGTAGGCATCAAAGCCTTTCACTTCGCAACCCAGCTGGGCAAACCGGGCAGCAACGCCTCGAATCAGAGCAGGAGTAGTGTTGATTTCGGATTCCATGGGGGTCAGCTCAGAGATGTTGACTTCGCTCATGGGATAGCCCTTGGAGAGGATGCGGATGGTGTTGCTGCCGTTGATGCGGACAGCGGCCCGGGTATCCAGATTTACGGCTGCGGCCAGGACACGGCCGCGCTGATGGTCGGTGTGGTTGCCACCGATTTCGGTACGGCCGGGAGCGGAGAAATAACGTTCCGGGGCACCGCCGAAGGCAGCGGTGAAACCGGCATCCAGAACCTGCTTTTCAGTGGCGGTAAGAATCAACTTGGGTGCAGACATGAAGGTACCTCCCATACTCTTTTGACGCTGTTATTTCCAGCGCACATATTTTTACAGTTTCTATTATACAGATTTCTGCAAAAAAGGGAAGTCAATTTTTCGTCTGACTGAAAAATTGACCGGGAGAAATCTCGAAAAAAATAAAGAAATACCCCTTGACAAATGGGAGAAACATGCTATAATACAAAAGCTGTCTGACAGCGCAACTAAACATGGGGGTATAGCTCAGCTGGGAGAGCGCTTGAATGGCATTCAAGAGGTCAGCGGTTCGATCCCGCTTATCTCCACCAGGAAGTCCTGAAATCGCAAGATTTCAGGACTTTTTCTTTTGTTAAATAGCCATTTTACCTTTATAATCCGTCTTTTGCGAACCGGGGCGTTACACCCCGGTTCGCGTTACTTTTCATACCAGAATCGTACCAGAATCACGATGATTCCAATAAGTCCAATATGTTCAGATGAGACGATGCCGGGCGGCTGGAAAATGCCACAGCAAACTTCTCGATAGCTGCCTGCCGTACCGGATCCTGCACATGCAGATAGTGTTTTGTCATGTCCACATCGGCATGACCCACGATACTTTGAATGGTAGCCAGGTCAACGCCAAGGGCCTGCATCTGAGATACATAGGTGTGACGGCAGCAGTGGGGCGTCAGCACCCGAACTTCTTCCATGTCTTCCAGGGTTTGTTTGAACTTGTCCCGGAAGTAGGAAGGGTTACAGGGCATCCCGGGCTTCTTCACAGACTCCCAGATGAATTTGTTGTGGGTATCCCGGAGCAGCCGGGCACAGTATTGGATATTCTCCGGAACCGGCACACAGCGGTAGCTGTCATAGGATTTGGGCGTGCCGATGGCGGCAGTTCCTTTCTCCATGACCAAGGCCTGTTCGATGGTGATGAACGTCCCTTCTTCCGTGATGTGCCGGGGTTCCAGGGCAAGCAGTTCCTGGGTCCGCATGCCCGTGCCAAGCATCAGCCGGATGCTCCAGCCGATCTGATTTTCCGGAAGATTTTTCAGAAGGAACTTCACCTCGTCCGCAGTGAAGGCTTCCTTCCGCTGAGGGGGACGCTTTCGCATCTTCTCCGCAAACCGCACCGGGTTCTTGTTGATCAGATCGTTGGCTTCGGCCTTGTTGAAAATCTGATACAGCATGCCCCGGCACTGGGCGAGACAGGAATCAGAGCGGCCTTCTTTCCGGAGCTTTTTCAGGAATTGCTCGATGTCATAGGCTTTGACATCTTTGACTTTTCTCCGGGAGAAACCGTCCTTGAGGATGCGAAGGGTGTAGCGGTAATTCTCCTGGGTGGTGGGCTTGATGTTGTCCAGATGGTTTTCATACCACAGGTCTGCCCATTCGGAAAAACTGAAATCCATGGCTGCCAGTTCTCCGGTTTCCTTGGCCTGCAGATAGGCTTTCAGTTTCTTTTTGACCTCTCCCTGGGTCTTACCGTAAAAGCTTTTGGTTTTCCTACGGCCGTCGGATTGAAACCCGTCCATAATGGTACACTCCCACAGGCCGTTGTCGCGTTGGCGAATGGTTCCTTCGCCGTTGGTTCGTTTCTTTGCCATTTGGCTCCTTTCCGCTGGCACAAGATGTTTCGTCACCATCATTGTACAGCATTGACGCAGTTGTGTAAAGTTTGCGGCGGTTTAACTTCGCCGAAGTGTTCGGCGCAAAAGAAAACCGCCGCGTATGTGCGGTATGTCCGATTGGTTCGATATTTTATGCACCGGGTCTGATGTCTGAAATATCGCACATATCGGTATTATCGAACACAGCCTCCAGAATCAGATACTTTACATTTTCTGCGCGCTGCGTGGCATAATGAATGCCGTAGCGGTCAGAGAGTTCCTTGGTTTTTGCGTTGAGTTTTCTCACGAGGGAGTTAGGTTTGGCAAAGAGTGTCGGGTTGATTTTGAGAAGCAGACTAAGCAGTTCCGTCGCTGTTCCTTTCCAGCACTTTTGTTCCCGGATCAGAATACTGACAGCTGCCAGAACAGGATCTTCCGGTTCCTCCTGCTGCAGATCTTCATAGCCTAGGAACTTCCATTTCTTCTCGTCCCGGTCGAAGTCCAGAAGCAGTTTCATATCCGGATGTTCCCGGCTGGTAACGGTGAGAGATCCTCTCGTTCCCAGCCTTTCTTCTTTCTCCAGAATCAGAGAACCGTCGGCGCATCCGATCAGTCCGGTGGTGCCGGAGATCTTATCCACAGCGTCGGTTGCTTCCTGTTTCCGGGTGTGATGAACCAGAAGAATGGTCAGGTCATATCGGTCAGCGATTTGCTTCAGTGCGGTCAATGTTGCATAGTCACCGGCATAGCTGTAGCAGTCGCTTTTCAGCTGACGGATCTTCTGCAAGGTGTCGATGATAACGAACTTGGTTTCCGGATGATCGTGAAGGAAATTGCTCAGCTGTTCCTCCAGTCCGCTGCCCAAAAGTTCCGCATCGGTGGCAATGGTTAGCTGCCCGGTTTCGCCGCCGCTGACTTCCACTAGACGGCGCTGAAGCCGTTGGTGGGTATCTTCCAGACTGAGGTAGAGAACATCACTCTGTTTGGTTTTCAGGTTCCAGACATTCAGCCCCAGGCTGATGCAGTGGGCCAGCCAGAGAACAAGCCAGGACTTGCCGATTTTGGAAGCACCGACCAGAAGATACAGTCCTTTGCCCAGGATTTTCTCAATCAGTTCCTGATTGTCCGGGAACTGCATGTCCATCAGGTCGTCAGCGGTGATGGTATCCAGGAAGCAGATTTTGATTCCCAGAACACGGCATACATGCTTTACTGCCTCTGCTTCTGTCCGGTAGCCGTGGATTTCCTTTGCGAAATCAACCACGTCTCCCTGGCGGCCGCATCTGGTGCAGCTCCACATAAAATCAGAGACAATACTGGCATGCTGTCCGCAGCAGGGACAGACGGTCAGGGCCGGTTCGTAATAAGGGGATTTGGAAGTTTTCAGGTATTCGATAAATCGGAATTTCACTTCGGTGCGAAGCATAGATAACGTCTGCATTGCCATCGATCACTACCTCCTTACGCCGCAATCTGTTCATCCATCCAGGCAAGCAGCTTGTCCTTGGGGACAACCATTCGCTTGCCGATCCGGATGGTGGGAAATCCTTTTGAACGCATCAGGGTATAGGCTCCTGCCCGGGAAATACCCAGAACCAGCGCCACTTCTTCGGCGCAGAGGGTGATAGGAAGCTGATCGATGGAAGTAAAAGTATTTGTCATTCTTTCGTTATCCTTTCTCCAAATAAGTTCCAAACAAAAAGTAGCAAGCAATGCAAATGGAGCGCCATTTGCGAAATCTGCAAGATTAACTTTTCGATTCCCCACTTGTTGAGGCAATGCCCCAATCCCCGCAACACACAGAATTCTTCTGTGGCCACGCCCCGTACCGGTGCTCATATGTCGTAAGGATCCTGACTTCTCTTTCCGGAAATACCTTATACTTCCGCTTCATGGATAATGGTGTTTGTGTTGGAATCATGTATTCCTCCTTGGTTGAATTTTCTGAATTGAACCTCCTTTCAGTGTTTATTTTGTGTTTTGGGAAAAGTCCTTCTATAATACTGTAATGACACGCACCCCCTGTTTTGTTTCATATTTCTCAGTGTCTTCATAAAAAGTTTACATAGCAGAACCCTCCTATAAATGCGGTGGCAGTCGTATTACAATCATTTTTCGTATTTATCTTCTCCTTTCGGTTTAATACAGATGTTGAAAACAAAATCCGGGCGCAAAAGGCCGGCACATCTCCTGGCGTTTTTTTAAAACCAGAACATGTGCTGTGCTTCTGCGCCCGGCTATTTGGTGGCGTTAATTCATCATGCTGTCAATTCAGCTGCCCCTTCAGCTCGTGCTATTTTCAGGACCCTTGCTCCCTCCCGCAGAGTTTGTCTGCGAACTGCAAGGCACCTTGGCTCGTTCAGTTGTAGATTAAGTATAGCATTCGAAAATTTGTTTGTCAATGGTCGCATATGCACATCGAACAAATTTTCGAGTTACATATGCGACACATTTTTTTGTATTGCAATGCTAAGGGAGCAGAACTCCGAATATTGCGTTATTACCTCTTCAAAAATATAGCTTTCGTGCGTTACAAACGCATACGAAAAGGGCCCTGCCGCATACATTTTCGCAGGTACCCTTGAAGTAAAACATTTCGTCTGATATACTGACAACAGTCATCAGGAAAAAGAGGAATCGCATACATTTTATGCGATTCCCCTTTTTCACTTTCCTGGAATAATCCAAGGCAGTCAGCCGTTGGCGTCCTCCAAAAACAGAGACCGATGTTTTTCAAAGAACTCAAAGTACCTGCGGACGTTCTCCAGTTCTGTCCATTTCCTGGTCTGCACAGGATTGGAATCCAGATCATAGATCAGTGCATCCTTCATGGAAAGCAGAACCGGAGAATGGGTGGCGATCACAAACTGGCAACCAAAGTGCCGCGCTGATGCCTGAAGATATTCACACAGTTCCTGCTGCAGTTCAATGGACAAACTGTTTTCCGGTTCGTCCAGAAGATACAGGGCATCTTCTGAGATCCGGTCTGTAAAATACTTCATTGCGCTTTGACCGTTGGAGAACATATCCACATTCCGCATCAACCGATCCCGGACAAACTGGGATTGAGATTTGGTTTTTGCATCATAGCTTTCCTTCCAGTCATCATATTCGCTGAGTGATTTCAATTGATGGTGGGCATATTTACGATCCAGGTAATCCTCGAACAATTCATTTCTCCTGGTGTCGATTCCATCGTTGAGATATCGGATATTCAGAAGATAATCAAACACATCATCACTGGTCAAAATCTGACTGGCTTCCGGAATCCGTTTCCCTTCCAGATGGCAGCTATCCACATACTGCTGAAAGAAGGCGCTGCCGCTGAAAGCAGCGTGCCGAATGACTTTGGCTTTCTCGGCAAGGATATTCAGCAGGGTGGACTTGCCGGAACCATTGCTGCCATAGAAAATCGTGACCGGGGCAAACTCGATCTGCCGGAGTTCCTTCTCGGGAAAGATCTTGTAAGGATAGACACCGTTATAACAGGTTCGTTTTTGACCCCGGATGAAATTAAATTCTTCTCCGGAGGATACCAAGGTCAGCTTGTTGATGTATGTACGGTACATATTGTGCACTCCCTTCGCACCAAACAATTTCGGAGATACCCAACTCTAACAAACATTCTGTCCAATAAAGTTCTCTGAAGTATAATTGCAGGAAAAAGATGACCCTTTCCTTGGTAGAAAAGGGCCATGGATCAGTTAATTGGCAGATCAAACAGTCGAATCACATTTTCCGTTGTTGCAGTTTCTACTTCTTCGGAAGAAAGACCTTTCAGTTCAGCTATCTTTTCAACCACTGCAGGTAGAAACAAAGACGTGTTCCTGGCTCTTCTCAGCAGCTTCGGCTGGATCACATCTTTGCAGTATGGCAGGATAAAGGGTGCATCTGTTTCTACCAGAATTCTATCCAGAGGAATATGTTTGATCGCTTCCCAAAGTGCACCTGCCCGTTCTTC
>JAFSAP010000059.1 GCA_017440925.1 Oscillospiraceae bacterium
CGGAGAACTATTGGAATGTCGATTGTACCGCAAATCACAAATTGCAGGCAATATATACCACAAAATGCAAAAAGCCCTGAGAAATCCGAACTTCTCAGAGCTGTAAAAATGTGGTACTCCTCTACCCGCTCACACATGGGCCAGCAGACCAATCCCACACGGCGTCTTTTTCACTTGTTCAGGCATAAAAAACGCCCCCTCTCATGGAAATGTAGAAACATTATACCATGAGAGGAGGTTAAAAGTCGAGGGATAAACACCGGGTTTGGGAAAACTGTTACATTTTCCACACCCGCTGCCTATCAAGCAAGAAATGCCCGGACTGCATTATAGACGCAGATGGCAACAATCAGCACCATCAGACCGATGAACAGCTTGTCCACGGCCCGGTTATCCATTTTCTTATTCAGCTTCCGGCCAACGATACCGCCGCCGATACCGCCTGCCACCATCAGGATCAGCGCAGGGATCCGGAATTCCGGTACCGATGCGGTCAGTAGGGTTGCCAGCAGGCTGGCAGCCTGGCTGAACAGGATGATATACAGGCTGTTGGCAGCTGCGGTTTTGGTGTCCATGCTGAAGAAGTAGCCCAGAACCACCAGATTGATGGGGCCGCCGCCGATGCCAAGGAAGCTGGACATAATGCCCAGCAGCAGGCCGATCACCAGACATACCACCTTGTTGGAAGTGCTGCGGGTCTGAATGCGGCTCTTATTGATGGTATACAGCAGGGTGCCCAGGGTAATGATGCCCAAGGCAATGGCCTGGACACCGCCCACCATGGGGCTGCCGCCAAAAAACGCTTTGACTGCAGAGAACATCTCCTTGCCCACCACGCCGCCGGCTGCTGCACCCAGCGCCAGAGGGGTTCCGGTGGACATTTCCACCTTGCTGTCTCCGGCGCGAAGGGCCTTGCTGACGGAGTACAGACTCATGGACAGTACGGTGCAGCCGGACAGGAAATTGATGGTGGCGGGCGCACCCATCTGCAGCATATCCAGCACGGGCTTGATGACCACGCCGCCGCCGATGCCGCAGATGGCTCCGACAATGCTGGACAGGAAAGCGACTACAAAAAACAGAATATCCATTTATTTTACCTGCTTGCCACGGGCAAAGACATGTACGATATTGGCATCCTCGTCCAGCAGAACCAGGTCAGCATCCTTGCCGGTTTCAATGGAGCCCTTGCGATCCCACAGACCCATTTCCCTGGCGGGATTTTCGGACAGGGTGGGCAGGATCTCTTCCAGGGTGTTGGGCAGCCACTTCAGCATATTCTTCAGGGCCACATCCTGGGTCAGCGTGGAGCCGGCACGGGTACCATTGCTGGCCAGCTTGGCATCGCCGTCGATGACCACAACGTCATTCACGCCCAGGTGGTAATTGCCGTCGGGCAGGCCGGCTGCCATGATGGAGTCGGTAATGGCAACGATCCGGTCCAGACCTTTGCACTTGGCATACATCCGGACAGAGCCGGGAACCAGGTGACGGCCGTCGCAGATGGTCTCGCAGTACACATCGCTTTCCATGATGGCACCGAAAATGGCGGGCTCATGCTGGTGGAACAGACGGCTGGCATTGCCAACATGGGTACCAACGGTGGCACCCTGGGCGATGGCGCTCATGGCTTCGTCATAGGTAGCACCGGAGTGGCCGATGCCCACCACGATGCCCAGCTCCTTCAGCGTGGGGATCATATCCTGGACACCTTCCAGCTCGGGAGAAATGGTGATGTAGCGAATGTTGCCCTCAGCCAGTTCCTGGTAACGCTTCACCAGAGGAATGTCATTCTTCTTCAGCAGATGTTCGGGCATGGCACCCTTATATTCCTTGGCCAGGAAGGGGCCTTCCAGATGGATGCCTGCCAGTTCGGCGCCGTTCTGCTCCATGGCCTTGTGGGACTTAAACTGCTCGATGCACCATTCGGTCTGCTCCTGGGTGTCCGTCAGAACAGAGCACAGCCAGGCAGTGGTACCCTTGGATGCCATGAAACAGGAGATCTTCTCCAGATCTTCGGCAGTAGCACCGTTGACATCCACACCCACAGCACCATGGGAATGGGTATCGATGAAGCCGGGGACGACCTTCAGACCCTGGGCATCGAATACGGTACCGTCTTCGGTAGCGCAGCCGGCTTCCAGCACGGTCAGCTTGCCGTTTTCGATGCAGAGGGTCTTAGCCTCAAACTGACGGCCAATGTAAACCCGGCCGTTTACCAGATAGGTCTTTGCCATGGGTTAGTCCTCCAGGTTTGCCACAAACTCGGTCATGCGGATCAGAGCATCGGGATGCTCTGCCACCATGGATACGGGGAACTCAGCAGTCATCTCGCCATAGCCGCAGCGGCGGGCCACAGCACGGTGCCAGTCGCGGAAAATGCCCAGGCGGATCTTGCGGGCGTTGTAGATCTCGTTGAAGCCGATGGTGACACACCAGGTGGGCATATCCTCCAGACGGCCGCCGAAGTCACCGATGGCGTTGGCAGCACGGGTCTCGGGAGAGATGGGCAGAACGCGGGTCTTCAGCTGCTTAAATTCTTCGCAGGTCAGGCTGCCGTCAGCCTCGTTGAAGGCCAGGTGGCCGTTGATGCCGATGCCGCCGAAGCAGATATCGACGCCGCCCAGCTTTTCGATCAGGTTGGGGATATATTCTACGTTGTTGGGATCGGGGAACACGCGGTGATCCTCGGGAACATTCAGCTCAGGGCGGATCTTGGAGTAGACCGTCCGGTTCATGAAGCCACGGAAGCTCAGAGGATGGTTAATGTCGATCCACTGCTTGTTGTCATCCAGGTATTCATCCATGTTGATGAACCAGCAGTTGTTCAGATTGATGTTCTCGCTGTTGACGATATCCACAAAGTAGGGATACTGGCCGATGGGGCCAACGGGGCAGATAAAGACGGTCTTTTCGCCCTTTTCGTTCTGCGCCTTGATGAAGTCAGCCATTTCCCGGGCGATCACCTGGAAAACGGCAGGCTTGTCCTCCATGACTTCCATGGGGATCTTGGGAGAGCTCAGCAGCTGCTCTTTGTTGTAGTAGTAATACTCGTGATGCATAATACGCTACCTTCCTTCCAGTAAATGAAAGGGGATGCAGAAGCATCCCCTTGCGTTTATTACTTCTGAACTTCCAGATATTCCTTGTAGACGTTCTGCCAGATGTAGTTCTTCAGTTCGGTGAACCGGGGCAGCATCTTGGTCTCCTGGTTTCTGGGATAGGGAATGTCGATATCAATGACTTCCTTGATACGGCCGGGACGGGCAGACATGACCACAACGCGGGATGCCAGCAGAATGGCTTCTTCCACGTCATGGGTGATGAAGAAGCAGGTCTTCTTCTCTTCTTCCCAGGTCTTCAGCAGCTCGGTCTGCAGCTGGGTACGGGTCTGTGCGTCCAGTGCGCCGAAGGGCTCGTCCATCAGCAGCAGGCTGGGGTTGACAGCGTAGGCACGGGCGATGGCCACGCGCTGCTTCATACCGCCGGACAGCTCCTTGGGGTAGGAGTTGACAAACTTCTCCAGACCAACCATCTTGATGTACTTCAGAGCAGTCTCTTCACGCTCTGCATCGGTCATGCCCTTCTTCAGGTTCAGACCGAACATAACGTTCTTCTTAACAGTCAGCCAGGGGAACAGGGCATACTGCTGGAACACGACACCACGGTCAACGCCGGTGCCTTCCACCTTGACGCCGTCAACCAGGACTTCGCCGGAGGTAGCCTCGTGGAGGCCGGCGATGATGTTCAGCAGGGTGGACTTGCCGCAGCCGGAGGGACCGACCACACAGATAAACTCGTTGTCGTAGATATCCAGATTGGCGCCGTTCAGAGCGATGGTCTGACCGTTACGGCCCTCATAGATCTTCTTAACGTCTTTGATCTGAACCTTGGGAATCAGATTTCTCTCTTCTCCTGCCATGAGGTCAGTCTCCTTTCAAAGAATTTCAGAACCTTCTCAGCCAGCATGCCGATGACGCCAACCACGATGATGTAGAACATCATTTCTGCATTTTCAAACACCTGGGACAGGGCCTTGATACGCATACCCAGACCTGCCACAGCACCGGTGGACTCTGCAGCGATCAGAGTGGTCAGTGCAACGGAGATACCCAGACGGACAGCAGTGATGATGAAGGGAGTCGTTGCGGGGAAAATAACTTTGACGAACAGAACCGTATCATTGGCACCCAGAACCCGGGCAGCCTTGATCAGCGTCTCATCCACATTGATAACACCCTGGAAGACGGTGACTGTGATGGTCAGGAAGGTGGCGATGCAGATAACAACGATCTGGGCCTTGGCGCCGACACCGGCAGCCAGAACCACCAGGGGAACGTAGGCCAGAGGGGGAATGTTACGGACGAACTGGATCCAGGGCTCAATGATGAAGCGGACAGGACGGTACCAGGCCATCAGGAAAGCAACAGGCACGCCGAACACGAAGCCCAGCAGGAAGCCGATGCCAACAGAGCGCATGGAAGCCCAGACATCGGGCCAGAACTTGCCGCGTTCCACAGCCATGGTGTGGTAGGCCTTGAAAACCTCAGACAGAGGGGGGAAGCTCAGGGAGGTGGTGGGGTTTTTGGACAGGAAGAACCACAGCACCACAGCAGACAGCAGGGACAGGCACAGCCATGCCCACTTGGGAATCTTGCCGATAATATCGACTTTCTTTGTTTTGTTCAAAACGAACCTCCTAACAGTTGCAACAGGCAACCCCGAAAAGCAGTTTAGTATCTACATATAGAGGCAAACCGCTTTTAGCGATTGCCTGTGGGTGTGTGGGAGGCGGCGTTGCCGCCTCCCTTTTTTCCTAAAAAAGCGCGGTAATTACTTGGCGTTGATCATCAGGTCAACCAGGACGAACTCGTCAGCCTTCAGGGGGCCTGCAGCGTCGCCGAAGTTGGTCTGCTGTGCATTGTAGTAGTCAACCAGCTTGCCGGAGTCGATCATCTCCAGAACCTGAGCGCTGGTCAGCCAGGAACCGTCGTAGCGCTGAGCGATGGTGGACTCCACGTCCAGACCGGTGATGGCGGAGACGTAGCCTGCAACTTCCTCAGCAACA
>JAFSAP010000060.1 GCA_017440925.1 Oscillospiraceae bacterium
GAGACAAATGACAAGGCTATACGATGCTAAAAATCATATCTTGATCCGTACTGGTTCGCTCCAGCCAGCGGAGCACAGTCACATGGCTGCCCATATCATCATTTCCATGGATGGCAGCATAAAGGTGCAGTGTGCCAGAGCGGAATACCTGTGCCACGGAATCCTTGTTCCTTCGGGTATTTCTCATGCCGTTGACACCCAAGGAAATACGGTTCTCGTCTTCCTCTACGACTGTACCACTGAGGTGGCAAAACAGATCCGGGAGGTTACCTGCATCCCGGGGGAAATCTGCAAAGAAATCGTCCAACTGTATGCGGGCATGGAAAGTGCGTCAGATAGCTATTATGGATTTGAGAAGACTGTTTTGTCTCGGCTGGGGGTCATAGGGGCAGCATCCAATGTGACAGATGATAGAATTCGGACTGCTATGGAGTTTATCCGCGCGAAATCCACGGAAAAAGTGACCTGTCAGGATGTGGCAGATGCGGTGCATCTGTCCCAGAGCCGGTTTTCCCATCTGTTCCGGGAACAGGTAGGTATGACCTTTGCGGCCTATCTGATTTACCAAAGAATTCTGTATGTCTATACCCGGATACTCCGGGGAGTGTCCATTACGGAAGCAGCTCTGGAGGCAGGCTTTTCCAGCAGCGCCCATTTTGCGGACGTGAACCGCCGGGTGTTCGGCATCTCGGCCAACACCATCACCCAAGATCTTGAATTTATCAAGGTACAATAGCAGAAATCTGGAAGCGGTTTGTAATCCTTCGTGATATGCTTTTCTCAGGAATTCACATTGGAGGACAACACCATGGAGAAAGCTGTGATTATCTACGCATCCACCCACCACGGGAGTACCCGGAAGCTGGCAGAAGCCATTGCAAATCAGTATGGCATCCATCTGATCGATGCCACGAAACAGCAGGAAGCAGACTTGTCTGCATACGATCTGATTGGCTTCGCATCGGGAATTGACTTTGGAAAGTTCTATGAAGTCGTGGAACAGTTTCTGGAAGACAATCTCCCGGAGAACAAGCGGGTGTTCTTCCTGTATACCTGCGCAAAAGTCAGCAACCGCTTTACGGAAACCATAAAAACTGCCGCCCGAAAAAAGGGGGCCGTCATTCTTGGAGAATATGGCTGCAGGGGTTTTAATACCTACGGCCCCTGGAAGATGATCGGCGGCATGAACAAAGGGCGCCCCTCTGCAGAAGAACTGCAGGGAGCAGTGCGATTCTTTGAATCCCTGCTCCAGCAATAGTGACCTGCCCAAATGCAAAGACAGCATGCGCCTGCTGATTAAAAAGGATATGGCAGAAAAAGAGGATATATGAAGCCGATGAAAAAACAGATCGCAAATATCATAACTGCCTGCCGCATTCTTGGTAGTATCGGACTATTGTTCTGCCCTGTGTTTTCTGCCTGCTTTTATGGGTTGTACATATTCTGCGGACTGACCGATATGGTAGACGGAACCATTGCAAGAAAGACGGGTGCTGCCAGTTCATTTGGCGCAAGGCTGGATACCGTTGCTGATTTTCTTTTTGTGATTGCTTCTTTTGTGAAACTGGCTCCGGTGATCCGGATTCCAGTATGGATATGGGTCTGGGCTGCTGTCATTGCGGTGGTGAAACTGGTCAATCTGGTTTGGGGATCCACACAAATGAAGCAGATGCCTTCTCTGCACACCATAGCCAATAAAGCCACAGGGCTATGCCTGTTTCTATTGCCGCTGACGATGTCCTTTGTGGATCTGCGGTATACAGCCCCGGTGGTATGCGCCATTGCAACAATAGCGGCAATTCAGGAAGGGTACTATATTGCAACAGGCCATCATAAGGTATAACATAATCGGCCCCTCCCAATTGAAGGGAAGGGCCGATCATTGTTTACACCAGATTCCTGGCAAATTCTTCGATTAACTGATTCACAAGGTCCGCTGCATCCGTATTGGAATTATGTCCTGCACCTTTCAGCCAGACCAGCGGATAACCGTCCTGTTTGGTCCAGCGGCGGTTATAGCTTTTGGCAGAGCCTGCCGCATCTTTTTCTCCGCAAAGAAGCAGCACAGGGCAGAAAATTGGATACTCCGTTTTCGCCTCCACGGCCTCGGCCAAGATCCGGTAGCCATGATCTGCCAGATCACAGTATTCTTCTTTGCCGTACACAGACCAGGTCTTTCGCATAATCTCCCGGCCGTATGGGGTGGTAGAGGTTCCCGCGATGCCCCATTCCAGCAGCAGCTTCCAGGGAATGCTCATGTACATCCCTTTGGTTTTCTTCAGCAAAGCCAGTTCCCAGGAAGAATAATATTTCCTGCTCATGGGGCAGGAATCAATGGACACAAAGCCGGAAACTGCTCCGGGATATTTGTCCATATATACCTGGGAAATATAGCCGCCCAGAGACTGACCGATCAGAACCGGGGATACAATCCCCTCCGCTTCAAAAATTTCATGCAGATAGTCCGCCAGATCCCACATTGTAAAGGACAACTGGAAGGGCCGGGACAGTCCATGGGCAGGGGCATCCCATACAAAGCAGTTATACCGCGAAGAAAAATGCGCCAGCTGTTTTTCAAAAAGGGTATGATCTGCAGTAAGGCCCGGGAGAAAAACTAGCCATGGCATCTGCGGCTGCATTCTGCTGGCCCAGTAGCGGATCGTTCCAAGGTCAGTCTGAAAGAATTTCGATTCCATCATAGTTCTCCTATTCCTCAGTCTTGGGTTTGAAGAAATCCATTCC
>JAFSAP010000061.1 GCA_017440925.1 Oscillospiraceae bacterium
CCCCGCGGGGCAGAAATCGGTTCGATTCCGGTGATCTTTCGGATGGGGTTATCTTTGGCGTATGGACTGTTATGATTGATCCGGGTAAGGCTCTCAATCGGCTCCAGAATAATCTCATATTCCTCCTGTATTCCAAGCACGGTCAGCATCCGCTTCGCAATCGGAATCCAATAGGTGCCGTTGCCCTTGGGCATTAGCTTGCATTCAAAGCATTGATTCTGAATACATACCCGGCATGGGATATTGCCTCTCAGTCCGGTTTCCTCCCATACATTGAACGGTATTGCGATGAATGTGCGATTTCCTTCCTTGTGCAGCGCACCACAGAATTGATACTGCATAAAAACCTCTCCCTCTGTTATGGTCAGATTCCTAAATCCGCCGCTGTTGGCTGCTTTTCCGCCAGACGGTATACCTTCCCGTCCCGGCTGCGGTCAAGAAAACCGTAATCGTACAGTTCCCGGCGCAGGGTGGCAGGGTCAGCAAAGGTGTGCCAGTCCAGTAGAATATCGTTAATTTCCCGCTCTGTAAAATCTGTATCTGCCGGAATCTTCTGCCCCAGATACAGCAGGGCATAAAGCTTCATTTTCCGCTTTGCGGGAAATGCGGTGAGTTTTCCGT
This sequence comes from Oscillospiraceae bacterium, assembly GCA_017440925.1. Lineage (GTDB taxonomy): Bacteria > Bacillota > Clostridia > Oscillospirales > Oscillospiraceae > Faecousia. The sequence goes on from JAFSAP010000061.1 coordinate 622, forward strand.
TGTCATCCAGAAAGTTTCTCAGAATATGTTCCAGTTCCATCACACAAGCACCTTCCTTGCAAATACCTTCGCACCGGCAACTGCTTCCTCGGTCTGGAAGGAGGCCAGATTGTCCTCATCCTGCACAGAGTACAGCCCCACATATTCCAAATTGGAATGCTTGCACAGCCGCTGAATGCCCATTTCAAAGGGATCGGTGGCATAAGCGCCGTCATAGCCGTGGGTAGCGAGGATGGCAACTTTCTTACCTGCCCAGAGGGAACCTTCCGCACTACCGTAGAACTTATTGAAACCATAGTGCCTGTCCAGCACATTCTTCATGGATGCGGCGCAGTACCAGGCATATATGGGCGTTGCCAGAACGATCAGATCCGCCCAGAGGATATCATCCGCGGGCATATCGTCCTTCTGGCAACAGCCGTATTCTCCGCTGACCTCTTGACAGGCATAGCAGCCCTTACAAGGCTTGATGTTCTTGTCTGCCAATGTCACATAGCGCACCTCGGCTCCATTTTCTTTCAGTTCTTCCATAAAGGGCTTACACAGCTCGGCAGTGTTGCCGTGAAGTCTGGGGCTGCCCATCAAAATCAGTACATTCATTGTGTTCTCCTTTACTCATAGATTCCCAGGAATGATGTGATTTTTCCAAAGGTGTATTCTCCCTCAATGAGTCCAAATTCCGGGTCATAGTATTTGCCTTCGCACAGCATTGTCCAGTGGGTATACCCCTGATTGGTATGGACAGTCAGGATCGAATAAGGATACGGTGAAGGATTCTTCTTTGAAATGCGTGTATTCCTTTCTGCATGTTTTACTCCGTAGCGATCCAGGATTTCAATGAGCTGCCCAATGCTGGTAGGACCACTTGTTCTCATGTCACGTATCACTTCCTCAATGGGCATCCCGGTAATCATGGCAATACATGCCTGACCACAGGTTTCTGTGGTTGGTTGCTTTACTAAATCCATAAATATTCCTCACGTGTATATCTCGCATCGTCCCTTCAGGTCGAAGGTCATCTGGATATCATATGGCTCCGCCTCTGCAATCTCTGGGATCGGATCATTGGTGGGTACAGCACCCATGGCTTTATAGAAGTTCACCGTTTCCTCCGAACAACAAGCGGATATGTACAGTTCCTTCGCACCGGCATTTTTTGCTTCCAGCGCAGCCAGTTTAAACAGCTTTCTTCCGATCCCCCGCCCCCGGAAAGCTCGGTCGACCTGAATGATGTCAAGCACCATTCGGTTTCCAATCAACGCTTTCATCACGCTGACAAACCCGATGACTTTTTCGTTCTCCCATACCGCATATGCGATACAGGCATCGGATTTCAAGTTGGCAGCAACTTTCCGCTTATGCTCCAGGCTCCAATCCATTGTCCATACTCGATTTATCAAGCGGAATCTACCGTTCTCGTTTACATAGACATGCTTAACTTCCTGAGAGCGGTCAAAATCATCCAGATTTATAAAGTGCATTTCACTTATTTTCTCAAACTTCATTCGATATTCCCTCTGTCGTCAACGATCCATCCTGCTTTCCAAATAGCGCATTTTACTCCGCAGATGCTTTTCCAGATGAATCATCCATTCTGGCTTTTCAGAGACTGGTTCAGATAAACAGTGACGAAGCCGTGCATAGGAATATAGATTGATAAACCTGCGCATCAGCGGCATAGACATTTCCATTTCCAACGTAAAGGCATGGTGCGTCCGATAGCCTTTCAGAAACTGTTCCTTTGCTTTTTGCAGTGCGTCCCCTTCAAAGAATTCCGTCAGGCAGTCAAACACCTGCTCCACATCCAGCGCAAACCAGTGATACATTCCATCATCAAAATCAATGACGCTGCACTGCTGATTTTGTGCATCCCAAAAAACGTTGTCCGGTTCGAAATCATAATGGACAAGGCCGAAGGTTTCTACAGTCTGGGGAAGTAAAGTCAGCTGATTGGATACTGCGACCAACTCTTGGTGCACCGGCTCCGGAACATCTTCTGCAGTAAATTCATCATGCATAGCTACAAGGACATCCGCATAGGAGGATTTTCTGACGGATGGAGTAAAGATCTGTGACAGGCTGTGCAGCCGTCCCAGGGCGGCACCGTATTCGTACAGCACCGCATCATTCATTTCTACTTCCTCCATCGGTTTTCCTGAAACACGCCGGAATGCACAAGCATAGTATCTGCCCCAGGGGGTATCCAAAGATAAACAGTATGTACCATTCTTTGCCGGGATCGGCTCCATTGCGGGATAGCCACAGGCGCGTAGATGCTGGATAAACTCGATTTCTCCCTGAATATCATGAAAATTCTTTTCTTCTGCAGGTGCGAGACGCAGGAAGCAAAGTTCGCCGCTGCAGAAGAAAGGATACACCGCATTGGCGGAAATACGGAACCAGGAAAGGGCTTCGTCCAACCGATCTGTATCGTACTCGTAATTCTGCAATGTCTGTTTTGCAAGTTCGAAATTCTCGAACATATACTTTAGCTTCAGCATATCCTGCTCCTTATTGTGTTCTTATTTATTCTTCCTTTTTCGAAAACTGCGTGACAGCTAAGCAAGTTAGGCCAAGACCTAACATGCCAATTGCCGAAGTTGTGTCGATTTCATTCAAAAATGAAAGTACCACAACTGCAACGCCCATCGCTAAGGCAACGCCCTTTAACACCAAAGTAATCAATTCAGAAATCTTGATATTATCTGCAGCTTTTTTCATTGTTCTCTGCCTCCTGATTATAAAAATAATACTCATTCATTATCCTTTTTGATTAACATGCCAACTACAAGACCGATTAGCATTCCATAAACTAATCCATTTCTACCCAAGGCTGTTCCCACGCACAGCCCAAGGCACATTCCTTCGGTCATATAGTTTCCATATTCCTTGTCGTTTTCTTTTGCTTTCTTTGCTGCACTGTGATTTACCGCAAACAGGGCAATTGCGATGCCAATACAGATCCATGGCAATGCTGCTATCATAAATTCTCTCATTCGCCAATATTCTCCTGCCCTTTATTTCTCTGCTCCAATTCAGTACCATAGCGCAAAATCATCGATACCAGTATTAAAGCAATGCCCATTACAACGCTGGCTCCATTGTCGGGCTCAGCGGCATCAATACCAAAAGAAGCATAAATAGTTGCTGCG
>JAFSAP010000062.1 GCA_017440925.1 Oscillospiraceae bacterium
GTAAGTACCGGCATCCAGGGCAGCTGTTGCCTCTTTCAGCTTCTTTGCCACTTCACCTTGTGTCTTACCCGTGATGGATTTCTGGATCTGCTTTCCGGTTCCCGGATCGTAACCGACCGTGTACCTGGCTTCCCAGTAGGTGTAGTCCTTGCCGTTTTTCGTTACGGTTTTCTTTCGGATGGTGCCGCAGCCGGCGGCGCTTTTCTTGCTGCTTGGCATAATACATGCGCTCCTTTCTGAATGCCTCACAGCAGGTGCATTGTCATGATATCAGCTGCAAAACATTTCCACAAGGATGAGGTATTTTTTGAGAAAACTTTCATATTAGAAATTATGTTCGTATATAATTGTATCGAAATGTGCGCCTCCTGTCAAGGCCCCGGCTGAAAGAGTCGACGTATCATGACAGTTAAGGAACTTCGCCGAAATTTTCGGCGAAGTTGAAAACCTCTCGTTAGGGATCTTTGATCACGTCGCCGGAGTCCAGAGGACTGCGTACCAGAACATTCATGTTCGCCAGGGCTTGGGGCAGGAGCCCCAACAAGCACGAAACCACTCATTTCCGCCGCAGCGGAAATGAGTGGTTTTCGCATTTTGTCTATACAAATGCATTGCTTGCACCGTTACAGAAACACTATTCTGTCTTTAGCATCCGATAGCCGATACCAATATGGGTCTGGATATATTGAGTATCCGGGTCTTTTTCTATTTTCTTGCGCAAGGTTGCCATATGTACCCTCAGGGATGCTATATCGCTTTCCCAGGAGCTGCCCCAGATCTTATCCGTCAGATAGGTATGGGTCAGTACCTTGCCGACATCTTTCGCCAGCAAACACAGGAGTTTATATTCCGTGGGTGTCAGCTTCAGCACAGAGCCGGATAAATAAGCACAGCCTGCGCCATAGTCGATGGAGAGCTGTCCGTTGCGGAATGTGGATCCTCCCTGGCTTACGTTCATAGCTGCCAGCCGCCTCTGGGTAACACGAAGCCGGGCAAGTAATTCTGCAACAGAGAAGGGCTTGGTCAGGTAATCATCGGCACCTGCGTCCAAGGCAGCGATCTTATCGGAATCCTCGCTTCTGGCGCTGATCACGATGATCGGCATCTGGGACCAGGAACGGATGCGCCGGATGATCTCCACACCATCCAGATCCGGCAGACCCAGATCCAGCAGGACAATATCCGGCTGCTGGGAGGAAGCGCAGGCAATGGCGGATTCTCCGTTGGGTGCAGACAGAAAACGGTAGTCATTGGATTTCAGTGTCGTGGTGATGAGATTTCGCACAGATGTATCATCTTCCACCACCAGGATTAATGGCTTATTCATGGAGTTCCACCTCCCCAGCAGGAATTGTAAAGGTAAAGATCGTACCGACAGGCTGATTATCGAAAACAAAAATCTCGCCGCCGTGGGCCGTCACAATAGATCGGCACAGACTGAGTCCCAGTCCCAGACTCCGGCGGCTGTCGGCAACGGTATTGGCGCCGGTATAGAACATCTGAAAGATTTGCTTTTTCTCCTGATCGGAAATACCGGGTCCGTCATCGGCAACGGTGAATACGACTCTTGCGTATTCCTGCCTGGTTGTGATCCAGATGTGGGAACCCGCGCTCGTGTATTTGATGGCATTGTCTACCAGATTGATGATGGTCTGCACGATCAGCTTTGCATCACATTGGGCAAGGAGCAGATCGTTCTCATGGGTGACAGTGATGATATGCTCATCACGTTTTCGGCTGATATGCTGCATAGCCTCGGACACGATTTCTTCCACAAGCTGGGGCTGTGTCTTCAGCTCCATGCGGCCTTCTTCAATTTTGGTAATTGCCAAAAGGTTCTCCACCAAATTGTGCAGCCAAGCAGAATCATCATAGATGTCTTCATACATCTGCTTCCGGGCATCCGGGTCCAGATGTTCACTGTCAGACAGAAGAATGCTGGCATTGCCGGAGATAGCAGTCAAGGGTGTGCGCAGATCGTGGGAAATGGATCGAAGCAGGGTTGCACGAAGCTTCTCACTCTCTGCCTGCAGCTTGGCTTCTTCCTTTTCTACAGCGTTGCGGCTGTTTTCCAGAGCCATGGCACATTCTCCCAGAATGGACAGCAGGACACTGTTTTCAAAGGCTTCCAAAGGCTCGCTTCCTTCGATGATGACGGTACCGTAAATCCGGTCCTGTACTTTGATGGGATACCGCAAGGCATCTTTCCGGCTGCTTGCGGTAACTCCCGGAAGCACGGAGGCATGACGGCCCAGAAGCTTTGCAACCTGTGTCCGAACGGTCTGGAATATTTTATCGTCAGAGGTGGCCTTTTGCAGCATCTGGCTGGTTTCAAAGAGAAGGTTGGTGCGGTAGGCTGCCTGTGTGGACTGTTTGACCTGGCTTTTTAAGCGATCTGTCAAAGTACCAACCAGCAAAGCTGCCACAACCATAATCAGAAAAGTCAGCGGCGCACCATGTTCATGAACCCTCAGAGAGAATTGCGGCATGGTGAAAAAGAAATTAAACACCAGTACACCGCCGATGGCGGAAAGTACATAGCTGGATCTGGTGGAGGTTGCCATAGAAGTCAGCAGTGCTGCCAGAAGGTAAACTGCAATGATATTGGCTTCCGTAAAGCCCACCTTGGAAAAACCGTAGCTCAGGATCGTAGCAAGAGCCAAAATTACGATGGTCAGCGTCCAGTCCCGGATGGCGGTTTTGAGATCAAATTTGGGAGCTGCTCTTTTGGGGCGGTAGCTTCCATCCACGCTGGCATCCGGAATAATGTGAATATCCAGATTGGGAGCGATGGCAGTGAGCTTCTCCGTCAGGGTGGGCTTGCTCCAGGGATGCTTCCGGGTGGCTGCACTTCGGCCTACCACGATTTTGGTGACACCCGAGAGCCGGGCGTACTCTGCAATCTGATAGGAAACATCATCGCCGAATACCGTTTCCACAGTGGCTCCCAGGGTTTGTGCCAGTTCCGTGTTGGCCCGGAGGCGTTCCTTATTTTCCTCACTCATGGCTTCATAATTGGGAGTCCGGACAAACAGTGCCGTGAATTTACAGCCGAAAGCCGCCGCCATGGTGGCAGCGGTTCGGATAATACGGGCATTGGAGGGTGCAGAGGACAGACCCACCAAGATATGTTCTTCCATGTGCATCCCTCCTTTTTCTGAATTATAACATAGATTTTATGGAATTTCTATCTGCGGTAAAATTTATCCAGCAGGTCACTCCAACCCAGAAGCTTGCCAAGCAGATAGACTTGCCCACCGATAAAGCTGATGACGGTCATCACCAGCCAGAGTTCGTTGTTGATCATCAAATCCGGAAGCACTTCTGAATATCCTTATACTTACCCATGACCATCAGGGACTTGCCCTCGCACAGCAGGGTATCGGGGGTGATAAAGGAATCCAGTCTGCTTCCGCACTTCACTGCCAGAATGTTGATGTTGAACTTTTTCCGGATGTCCAGGCCGCCCACGGTCTTTCCCATCCAGGTCCTGGGAATGGTCACTTCGAAGATGGCATGGTCACCATCCAGTTCGATGTAATCCAGAATATGGTTTGCGCTGTAGCGGATCGCCGTCCACCGGGCCATCTGCTTTTCCGGGTAGACCACCTCATCGGCACCGTTGCGCAGGAGGAACTTTTCCTGCACATCGGTCGCTGCCCGGGATACCACCAGTTTTGCTCCCAGCTCCTTCAGCAGCGACGTGGTTTCCAGAGAACTCTGGAAGTCATTGCCGATAGCAACGATGCACACATCGAAATTATCGACCCCAAGAGATTCCAGAAAGCTCTGGCTGGTGGAATCGCCGATCTGGGCGCTGGTGACATAGGGGAGCACTTCCTGTACCAGTTCTTCCTTGTGATCCACCGCCATAACCTGGTGATTCAAGTCCCGGAGCTTCATGGCAATGTGCTTGCCGAAGCGTCCAAGGCCAATGAGTAAAATGGATTTCATATGCATTCCCTCCTTTTTACATCATGTCATTGCGAGGAGGGCAAAGCCCGATGTGGCAATCCCCAAAGATTTCCGGTATTTTTCAGGAGATTGCCACGCCAGTGTGCTTTGCTCCGCGCTAAGAGCCGCCCTTCGGTCGGTTGCGCTCTGCACGCGCCTGCGGGCGCAGTGGCTCGCAATGACAGTGGTTATCCAACTGTGATCTTCTCCAGAGGTAGTCTGGAGAGGGTATTTTTCGTTGAAGGCAGTGTGGCAAAGATCAAAGTCAAGCCGCCAACTCTGCCGAAGAACATCAGCATTATCAAAACCAGTCTGGATACCGTTCCCAAACCGGATGTGATGCCAAGGGTCAGACCAACTGTTCCCACGGCGGAAGCACTTTCAAACAGACAGGTCATCAGGGGAAGGTTTTCTGCCCTGCTGATGATCATGCCGCCTGCCAGGAACAGGGTTATGTACAGAAGAAATACCGTCACAGCGTTTTTTACGGTATCGTCGGCAATCCTGCGGCCAAAGAACTGTCCGTTTTCCCGCTTCCGGAAGACTGCCACCGCACAGGCTGCCAGTACAGCAAAGGTGGTGGTTTTCATACCGCCGGCTGTTGAGCCGGGGCTGCCGCCGATGAGCATCAGCAGGCAGGTTATCATTTGACCTGTTTCGCTGAGAAGCGTCAGATCCAGCGTGTTGAAGCCAGCAGTTCTTGGGGTCACAGCCTGAAACAGGGAACCCCAGAACCGCTGCGAAGGTGAAAAGGAAGAAAACTCAAAGAAGTAAAAATACAATGCCGGAAGAAGAATTAAGATTCCCGTGACTGCCAGGATCACCTTGCTCTGCATCCGATAATGTCTGATATGAATGCCGTTCTGACGAATATCCTGCCAAGTCAAGAATCCGATGCCGCCGATGATGATTAAAAGCATGATCGTCACATTCACCACCGGATGTGCCGCATAGGCAGTCAGCGAAGAATAGGGACTGTTCGTTCCCATCAGATCAAAGCCTGCGTTACAGAATGCGGAAACAGAATGGAAAACCGCCAGCCAGATGCCCTTCATTCCGTATTCCGGGATGAATACAGTCATTAGCGCCAATGCTCCCAGCAGTTCAAAGAGGAAAATACCCTTTAGAATGAAGCCAGTAAACCGGACAATACCGCCCACATGGTGGGCTGAGACCGCATCCTGCATAGTGCTTCGCTGCATGAGAGAGATCTTCTTGCCGGAGGCCATGGTAATGGCAGCTGCCACAGTCACCACACCCATTCCGCCGATCTGGATCAGCAGCAGGATCACCGCCTGACCAAACGCCGACCAATGAATCGCCGTGTCATGCACCACCAGCCCCGTCACGCAAACTGCGGATGTGGAGGTGAACAGGCAGTTCAAAAATGGGGTCATTGTACCTGTTCTGCTGGAAACCGGGAGCATCAGAACCAGGGCCCCCAACGTAATCACAAGGGCAAAGCCAAGGAGAATAATCTGGGAGGAACTGATTTGCCGCCTATGAAACAGCGCCCACATCGTGATACCCCCTTTCTTTGTTATCATCATACAATTTAAGACATAAAAAGGGTATTAAGAGTGTGGTCAACGGTATAAAGATTGTATAAAGATTTTCGCCTTGCATTGACGGTGATTTCCTGCGTTGGTATGTAACGCTTTTAGAAGAAAAAGTGGTTGTGCTGAAACGTGCTTTTCTTTCATTTTCGACTGGGTAATACGATTATATGTCATAGCCCAAAATCGGGTGTTAAAAGCGCGACATTTGTCGACAGCTCAACTCTTGCTTTTGCGTTTGGAATACAAACATACATGGATATCAAAAATGGCATAAAAAACCCGTTGTGCTGTAATGGGAATTTGTTCCAAAATGTCGACGGTCGAGGGGCTCTTGAGATAGCTTATTTTCTTGCCTGTTTTACTGACTTGTGCTATTATTGCTTTAGCAATAATAGCCGAACAGTTCGGCTAATTTCCCCTTGGTTCCAGACAAAGAAAAATTCGCCGAAAATTTCGGCGAATTTTCTGCACCTGCTGTGATTGAGTTTGGGGTATGAGGGAACATTATTTCCAAAAGTTTTCCCTTATTTTTTCCCTTTAGCGGTTATTACACTACGTTCCATATGGTACATACAGTACATTTTGAAAACTGATCTGAACTTAATGATACCAAATGCGGTGGTCTGGTAACCAATGGACAGAGTTAAGCAAATTCGAATCCCTCATCCAGTCTCTTCTCCCGCATCCATTTCTACATGGGATCGAATATTGACTTTTGGGAGATTTAGAGTTATAAACTCTAAAGATATTACACTTTATGAGGTTATTTATGGATTACGCAAACATGACCCCCGGCATCTTTCTGATCCGGCCCAACCGGTTTATCGCCCAGGTGGAAATTGACGGTCAAGTGGAAACCGTCCATGTGAAAAACACAGGCCGCTGCCGGGAACTGCTTCCCCCAGGTGCCAGTGTCTGGTGCCAGAGATCCGGCAATCCAAGCCGAAAAACAAAATATGACCTTATCACCGTCCGCAAAGGAAGCCGCCTGATCAATATGGATTCCCAGGCTCCCAACCTTGCCGCCAGGGAATGGCTGCTGTCCGGCGGTCTGGGGGCTGTGGAAAATCTGAAGGCCGAGAGTACCCACGGCGATTCCCGGTTCGATTTTTCCTTCACCTTAAACGGCAAACCCTGTTTTCTGGAGGTCAAGGGTGTTACCCTGGAAACCGATGGCATCTGCGCTTTCCCCGATGCTCCCACGGAGCGGGGTGTAAAGCACCTGCGGGGATTGCAGAAATGTGTGGAGGAAGGTTTTGGCGGGTATGTGCTGTTTGTGATCCAGATGGCGGAGGTGGAATACCTCCACCCCAACGATGCCACAGACCCTGCCTTTGGCAAGGCCCTTCGGGAAGCCGCCGCTGCCGGGGTACAGGTGCTGGCTGTGGATTGCAATGTAACAGAAGATTCCATGACCATCGGAAAGTTTGTTCCCGTCAAACTATAAAAATAAGCCCATCCGAATGGATGGGCTATCTTTTTACACTTTTTCCAGCAGGGCAGGCAGCTGGTGCAACGCTTCGATTTCGTAGTCGGGCCGGATGCCGGTCTTGTTTTCCATATGGCCGGGATTCACCCACACGGTCTTGATGCCCGCGTTGATGCCGCCCTGGATATCAGAACTGAGGCTGTCGCCTACGATCATGGCCTTTGCTGGGTCAAACCCGGGGATCCGGGCAAAGCAGCCCTCAAAATAAGCCTTGGAGGGCTTGTTGTGGCCGATCTCCTGGGACACAAAAACCTGCTCAAAGAACCGGTACAAATTGGCACTGGTCATACGACCCTTCTGCACCACGGCAGTGCCGTTGCTGGCCAGAAACAGCCGGTACTTTTTGCTTAAGTATTCCACGGCTTCTTCGGCACCGGGCAGGAACCAATGGCCGATGGAAAGATTCTTTTCATAGGTCTTGGCACACACCGGGGCATCCACTGTCTTGCCCAGCTCCCGGAACAGCATGTCAAACCGGTTCACCAGCACTTCCGGACGGGTCAGCTTGCCCAGCTCCAGCTGTTCCCAGTGCCACTTGTTGATGACATGGTAACGCTCCAGCACTTCCTCCGTCGGCTCCACACCAAATTCCCGGATGGTTTTGGAAATGGCGATCCGTTCCGCCTTATGAAAATCCAGGATGGTGTCATCCAGATCCAGAAACAGGAATTCAATCATTTTGCGCCCCTCCGTCTGACGATCTCGTTGGCGATCCGGGCAAATTCTGGAATGGACAGGGTCTCACCCCGCACCATTGCATCAAAACCGGCGGCTTCGATCACCTCGGCGGCACCTGCTTTGCCCAGTTCCGGGAAGCCGGAGGCAAGGCCATTGGAAAGCTTCTTACGCCGCATGGCAAAGCTGGCTTTCACTGTGCGGAAGAAAACATCCTCATCCAGAATGTCCCAGTTTCTCTCTTTTCTGGTGCGCAGGGTGATGACCGCAGAAGTCACCTTGGGCTGGGGCATAAAGCAGTGGGCCGGTACATCGAAGAGAAGCTCTGGCTCTGCATAATATTGGCAGAACACGGTAAAGGCGCTGTAATCGGCGCTGCCGGGCTTGGCAGCAATGCGCTGAGCCACTTCCTTCTGCACCATGACAGTGACCGCCTCAAAGCACTCCGCTTCCAGCAGGGCCGTCAGAATGGGAGAGGTGATGTAATACGGCAGGTTGGCGCAGGCCATGGGCCGCAGACCGCCGAACTTCTCTTTCACCAAAGCCGGCACATCCAGCTTCAGAACGTCATTCCAGAGGATCTCCAGATTGTCAAATTCGCCCACAGTGATATCCAGAATGGGCTTTAAGCGGTTGTCCACCTCCACGGCGCAGACTTTCCCGGCCCTTAGCGCAAGCTGCTGGGTCAGCGGACCGATGCCGGGGCCGATCTCCAGAACGCCCACATCCTCCGTCACACCGGATTCCACCGCAATGGATTCCGGCACCCAGGGGGCGATTAGGAAATTCTGGCCCTTGGCCTTGGAAAAATGGAAGCCATGCTCTGCAAGCAAGGGCTTCATCACATTGATATCACATACGTTCACCATAACAACAAACCGCCTTTCTCCGGTTATCATACCAGAAGAAAGGCGGTTTCGCAATCATTTCTTTATCTCTTCGTTTTTGGGTTCCTCTTCGGACTGCTTGTGGTGGCCCACAACGTGAACCATCTCTCCTGCGTGATGAACCAGTTCCCCAGCATGGTGGACCAGTTCGCCGGCATGGTGTGCCAGCACACTGGCATCATGGGCCAACTCATGGACGGGGCCCATGTGCACAGGATTCGGGCCCTTGAATTTGCCGTCGTAGTGGCCATCCTCGCTTTTTCTCTGACGGCTGGGTTCTTTCAGCTGGCAGTACTTCTCCAGCTTGGGCAGCAGGAAGATGCAGACCAGCGCTGCGGTGAAACCGCCATTGTACAGGCAGAAGCCGCCATGAAGATTCGGCACGGAAGTTACCAGCAGATAGTGCAGGAAAGCCGCAATAACGCCCTGCTTCCATCCATACTTATCCGCAATTGGGCTGAGGCCGTTGGCATAGCACAGGCCCACGATGATGGACTGGGAATTCAGAGGGGTGGTGAAATTGCCGCCAATCAGGAAGGAAAATGTACCGGAAATGATATTAGCTGCCAGGTAGCCCAGCATAATGGGCCAGACGTTGCCGGGATGGGAACCGGAGTTGCAGGTGGCCAGCATACAAATTATGATGCCGAAGGTAACGCCATTGAAGGGTGCGCCAATGAGGTTGTAATAACCCAGAATGAACAGTCCGAACACGCCAACGTTCATCAGAAACACGTGTTTGCCGTAGTAGGAAGAGAAGTCCCAGATGGTCTTGTCATCCGTCAGCAGCCGCAGGTAGGCTTTCATGGTACAGCCCATGAGCCGGGCCACCACAATGCAGGTGCCGAACAGCAGGATGCAGAACACATTGCAGATCACCGGCGCTGTGAAGTTCAGCGTATCTGCCAGCTCCGGCAGTTCAAAGCCTGTGGTTTTGAACAGGGCTGCATTCAGGAAGAAGGCCGTCATACCCACGGGCAGGGCAGCAGAATACAGGGTAAAGCCCTTGTGGATCTTGGGAGAATTGGCAAGTCCCACCGGCAGGAAGAAGCCGATGAAGATGCCAACCACCAGGGTCATCATTAAACCGAAGAAGCTGAACCCCACAGTTTCCGGATGGGGATACCGCAGCAGCAGTTCCGAGATCAGCGGCGCAAGGCCGGTGGAAAACAGCATGGCATGCACCAGACCGCTGAGTTTTTCCTTATGAATATATCCATACAGCACAACACCCAGCATGGAAGGCCACATATTCAGAACATTGATGCCCCAGGAACCAAAGCTGGTGGTCAGAATAAAGGCCAGGGTGGAGACATTATTGACCTTGACCTTAAAACCCACAAACAGCGCCAGGCAGCAAAGGCCCACCAGGCCCATATTCAGGAAGGTTGCTGCCAGGCCGCCCACGGAAAAATAACTGGTTGGGGCTTTGCAGGGAGAACTTATGATCTTCCACAGGCCGGTGAACATGGTTGCCCTGTCCGGCATGAACACCGCTGCCACCAGGAAAAAGGAGGCAAATACCCCAAAGAAGATTTCCAGAAAATGCTGCTCGCGAAGGGAGTGGATCTTTTTCATTTTGTCTCGCTCCTGTCTTTGCTTTGGCGATTTTTGGGGGAAAGGCTTCGGAAATGGTGAAAAATCGCCTTTTTTCTGATATCATACCAGAAAAAAGGCGATTTGACAACAATTTACTTTATTTTCAGTGCTTTTCGTTCCTCTTTTGTCCGGCAGAACCGTTCCAGCTCCGGCACCAGGATCACGCAGATCAGTGCAGCCGTGAAACCGCCGTTATACAGGCAGAAGCCGCCGTGAAGATTTGGCACACTTGTCACCAGCAGATAGTGCATCACGGAAGCCAGGAAGCCGTAGTGCCAGCCATATTTGTCCGAAATCGGGCTGAGGCCGTTGGCATAGCACAGGCCCACCACAATGGCCTGGGAATTGATGGTCATGGCGAAGTCGCCACCTGCCACCTGTGACAGCCAGCCGAACACCACGGAAGATGCCAGATAGCCCAGCATGATGGGCCAGACATTACCGGGATGGGAGCCTGCGTTGCAGGTGGACAGCATACAGAACACAACGCCGAAGGTAACACCGTTGAAGGGTGCACCGATGAGGTTGTAATAGCCCAGGATGAACAGGCCGAACACACCCACATTCATCAGAAATACATGGGTGCCGTAGTAGGAAGAAAAGTCCTTGATGGTCTCCGGGTCTGTCAGCAGCCGCCAGTAAGCCTTGGGGGTGCAGCCAAGAAGCAGAGCTGCTGCAATGCAGCAACTGAACAGGACGATGCAGAAGGTATTGCAGATCACGGGGGATACCACACCCAGCGTGTCCCCAGGGTTGGGCAGGGCAATGCCCATGGTCTTAAACAGTGTGGCATTCAAAAAAAAGGCCAGCATACCCATGGGAAAGGCTGCGCTATACAGGTCGAAACCCTTATGTACCTTGGGGGAATTTTCCATGCCCGCAGGCATGAGAAAGCCGATGAAAATACCCACCAGCAGGGACAGGGCAATGCCCGGCAGTTGAAAGCCAATGACCTGGTCGTTGGGATAGCGGATCATCAGATCCGTGATCAGCGGAGCAAGGCCGGTGGAAAACAGCATGGCATTCACCAGTTTTCCCAGCTTTTCCTTCTTCACCAGCGCATACAGGAACACTCCGGCAATGCTGGGCCAGATATTCATAATATTGATGCCCCAGGCGCCAAAGCCGGTGGTGAGGATTACCGCCAGGGTGGATACCTGGTTGGCCTCTGCCCGGAAGCCCACAAACAGAGCAAAGCAGATGGCTGCCACCAGGCCCATGTTCAAAAAGGTTGCCGAAAATCCACCAACACCAAAATAGCTGGTGGAAACCTTACAGGGCTGGATCAGGATCTGCCACAGGCCGGAAAACATGGCGCCGCGGTCGGGCATGCACACCGCTGCCACCAGAAAAAACAGGGCAAAGCAGCCGAAAAACAATTTCAGAAAATCACTTTCCGAAAGGGCGCGGATCTTTTTCATTCTATCTCTTCTCTCGTACAAATTCAGAAAGAGCAGGCAGATATACTGCCTGCTCTCAGAGTCTGGGAATTAGAACAGACCGGAAACCTTACCGGTTTCCACGTCCACATCCACGCGGCGGTAAGCAGGGTCAGCTGCAGTACCGGGCATCATGGAGATGGTGCCGGCCATGGGACACAGGAACTTGGCGCCGCCATACTCCAGAATGTCACGAACAGCCAGACGCCAGCCGGTGGGAACGCCCTTCTCGGTGGGATCGTCACTGAGGGACAGGTGGGTCTTGACCATCATGGTACAGTAGTCGGCGTACTTGGGATCGGTCTCGAAGCGCTTTGCCTTCTCAACAGCCAGAGGTGCCCAGTCAACACCGTCGGCACCGTAGACTTCCTTGGCGATCAGTTCCACGCGCTGACGCAGGGGCATTTCCAGATCGTACAGGAACTTGATGTCCACGGGATCCTCA
>JAFSAP010000063.1 GCA_017440925.1 Oscillospiraceae bacterium
CCAGCTGAGACGTTCGGAGTTCTGGCTCATTTCCAGAGCGGAGGTGGCAACGCCGCCTGCGTTGGCAGCCTTGCCCGGGCAGAACAGGACACCGTTCTCCTGCAGATACTTGGTGGCATCCAGGGTGGTGGGCATGTTGGCACCTTCGGCAACGGCGAAGCAGCCATTTGCTACCAGAGCCTTGGCATCCTCCAGCAGCAGTTCGTTCTGGGTTGCGCAGGGCAGAGCCACATCACACTTGACAGTCCAGACGCCCTTGCCCTCATGATAAACGGAGTTGGGACGCATTGCGGCGTACTCGGTCAGCCGTGCACGCTTCTTCTGCTTGACTTCGATGAGGGTTGCCACATCGATGCCATCGGGATCATAGATCCAGCCGTTGGAGTCGGAGCAGGTGACAGGCTTTGCGCCCAGCTGCCATGCCTTTTCAATGGCGTAAGTAGCGACGTTGCCCGCACCGGAAACAACAACGGTCTTGCCTTCCAGAGAGTGGCCATTGCACTTCAGCATTTCGTCGGTCAGATACAGCAGACCGTAGCCGGTTGCCTGGGGACGGGCCAGGCTGCCGCCGTAGGAAAGACCCTTGCCGGTAAAGACACCTTCAAAGACATCCCGGATCCGCTTGTACTGGCCGAACATGTAGCCGACTTCCCGTGCGCCGACACCGATGTCACCGGCAGGTACGTCGGTATCTGCGCCGATGTACTTGTACAGTTCGGTGATAAGGCTCTGGCAGAAGGCCATGATCTCCCGGTCGGACTTGCCCTTGGGATCGAAATCAGAGCCGCCCTTGCCGCCGCCGATGGGCAGGCCGGTGAGGG
Source organism: Oscillospiraceae bacterium (assembly GCA_017440925.1). GTDB lineage: Bacteria > Bacillota > Clostridia > Oscillospirales > Oscillospiraceae > Faecousia. Next base: position 822 of record JAFSAP010000063.1, read on the forward strand.
AGTTCTTGAAGGTCTGCTCAAAAGCCAGGAACTTCATAATGGACAGGTTGACAGAGGGATGGAAGCGCATGCCGCCCTTGTAGGGGCCGATGGCGCCGTTGAACTGAACGCGGAAAGCGTTGTTCACATGAACCTGACCATTGTCGTCCACCCAGGGAACCCGGAACAGGATGCAGCGCTCAGGAGTGGTGATCCGCTCCAGCAGTGCATTGCGGCGGTAGGATTCCTCATTGGCCTCGATGACCACGCGGAGAGATTCCAGAACTTCGGTAACGGCCTGAATGAATTCGGGCTCATGGGAATTCTTGGCTGCCACCTGGGCAAATACTTCATCTACATAACTCATAAACAAATGTCCTCCCTACAGAGAATTTCGGATGCACCCCATTGTAGCAGAAGTGAAATCAGAATACAAGAAGTTTTTTCCTCCAAAGAGGGTCCTACAGAAAAAACGCCGATTTTCACAATCGGCGTTTTTTTCGGCTAAAAAATTTTATGCAGATTTTCACCTTGCCCGGGGAAGAATTTCTTCACGGATAACGGCGATCAGACAGTCCAGTTCCTCTTTGGTGGTATTCCGGCAGAGGGAGACACGGAAGGAGCCGTCGGTCACCTCGGGTGCCACTTTCATGGCATCCAGAACATGACTGCGATGGCCCTTGGCGCAGGCAGATCCGGCGGATACACAGATGCCATGATCCTGCAGAATGTTAATGGAATTCTGGGTAGGCACGCCGGGAATACCAATGGAGAGAATGTGAGGCGCTTCGTGGGTGCCATTCAGCCGGATCCCGGGCAGGGAGGACAGTTCTTCGGTCAGGTATGCCAGCAGTTCCCGTTCTTTTTGAATATCTTCCTGAAAGGAGGCGGAGCCGGCAGCACAGGCAGCGGCGAAACTGAAAATGGCGGGGGTTCCTTCCGTGCCGCTGCGGAAATTACCCTCCTGTCCGCCGCCATGGATGAATGCGGGGAAGGATTTCAGCCGGGGAGCAATATACAATGCACCCACACCTTTGGGGCCGTGTACCTTATGGGAGGAAATGGAGATCAGGTCTGCACCCAGGGTCTTAGCGGAAAAGGGGACCTTCAAAAAACCCTGGACGGCATCGGTGTGAAAAATAGCGTCAGGGCAGACTTTGTGGGTCAGCTTGGCCATCTTCTGAATCGGCATGACGCTGCCGACCTCATTATTGACCATCATGCAGGACACCAGAATGGTATCCTTCCGAAGGGCGGCTTTCAGTGCATCCAGCGTGACGGTGCCGTTTTCATCCGGCTGCAGATAGGTCACCTCGAAGCCCTGGTTTTCCAGTTCCTTCATACAATTTAATATGGCATGGTGTTCAATGGCAGTGGTAATGATGTGCTTGTTCTTTTTGCCGTACCGCTTTGCGGTGCTGAAAATGGCCCAGTTGTCGGCCTCCGTACCGCCGGAGGTAAAGAATACCCGGTCCGGTTCTGCGCCCAGTGCAGCAGCAACGGTATGCCGGGCGGCTTTCAGCTGCCGGGCAGTATCAATACCGAAATTATACAGGGCGCTGGGGTTGCCCCAGTTTTCGGTCATGGCTTTTGCCATGGCCTCCACCGCCTCAGGGCAAGGCTTAGTGGTGGCAGAATTATCCAAATAGATCATAGTTTACTTTCCTACACAAAAACGTTCAAAAATTCTGGCGGTGATATCCTCCCGCACGGTTGCGCCGGTGACTTCACCCATGGCTTCCATGGCTTCTTCCACATCTGTAAGGACAGCATCCGGGGTCAGTCCGAGGTTCAGAGCGTCGATGGAACGGTTCATGGCGTCAAAAGCCCGGCGGCAGGCATCATACTGGCGGGTGTTGGTAAGAATGCTGCCGTCACAGGGAACATCGCCCGCAAACATGGTATCCACTACAGCGGCCAGTTCGGAAAGACCCTGGTTTTCCTTGGCACAGATGGAGATGACGGTGTCAAAGGGCAGCATATCGGCAGTTACAGCATTGCCCAGGTCGGTCTTATTGATCAAGCCGATGGCTTTCTGGTGTCCTTTGCACAGTTTTATGATTTCGGAATCCTCTTTTGTAAGCGGCTGGGATCCATCACAGACAAACAGAACCAGATCGGCGTCGGAAACTGCCTTTTTGGAGCGTTCCACGCCGATGGCTTCCACCGTATCTGCGGTTTCCCGGATTCCTGCGGTATCAATGAGACGCAGCCGGGTCTTACCCAGCATCACGGTTTCCTCCACAGTATCCCGGGTAGTGCCGGGAATGTCAGTGACAATGACCCGGTCATAACCTGCTAGGGCATTGAGCAGGCTGGATTTGCCCACATTGGGACGGCCAACGATGGCAGCGGCAACACCCTGGCGCAGGATTTTGCCCTGGCCATAGGTTTTCAGCAGGGAATTCAGAGCGTTTGCATTGTCCTGCAGCGTGTCGGCGTAGTTTTCCATGCCAAAGTCCTCGATGTCCTCATCGGGATAATCCAGAACGGCATGGAAATGGCTGCACAGATTGGTAAGATCATCGTAAATGGGTGCAAGTTTCTTTTGCAGCACACCACCCACCTGTCCGGCGGCATTGGCGGCAGCCTCTGCAGTGTCGGCTTCGATCAGATCAATGACGGCTTCTGCCTGGGTCAGATCCAGCTTGCCGTTGAGGAATGCCCGTTTGGTAAATTCGCCCCGTTTGGCAGGCCGGGCCCCGGCAAGATACAGCGCATCCAGTCCGGCAGCCAGTACTGCGGGGCTGCCATGGCAGTGAAATTCCACAGTATCTTCTCCGGTGTAGCTGTGGGGAGCCCGGGAAACAATGATGCAGCAGGCATCGATGGTGCGGCCTTCCTTATCGTGAAGGTCAGCCAGCAGCAGCTTTCGGTTGGGGACTTCCATCAAAGACTTCTTACTATTTAATGTTATCACTTTATCTGCAACGGCAATGCAGTCGTCACCCGTAAGACGGATGATGCCGATGGCAGAAACCTGGTTGCCGGTGGATATGGCGGCGATGGTGTGGGACATAGTATTCTCCTATTTATATAGTATCCAGAAATGCCAGGGGATCTCCCTCGCTGGCGATGAAGTGCATCAGCATATAGGCGCACATGATGGCTACATTTTCTTCCCGAAGGATCCGGCGGCATTCATCCCGGTCAGCGATGACAACCTGGATATCCTCGGATGCCTCCTGGTGGCGGTTATTGGGATCACCGGAGCAGTAGCCGTAAACGGTGCCGCAGCTTTCGTCAGTCATGCCGATGGTGGTGAAGAAAGGCTTGCTGCAGCAGCCGGCTTCTTTGGGGGTGAATACAAGTCCGGTTTCTTCGTACATTTCCCGGATGCCTGCCTCCAGCATATCCTCACCCTTTTCCACAAGTCCGGCGGGGAATTCATAGCAGTAGCCGCCTAAGGGATAGCGGAACTGGCGCACCAGAACCACCTTGTCTTTCTTTTCTCCATAAACGCCGTAAAGAATCACACCATCGGCCTTGTTCTCCTGCGTAACAGCTTTTAGGTCTTCACACTTTTTGGCGCGGGAAGCAACATAATAGGGAGCGCATCTTCCGTCCCGATATACGGCCTCAAATTCATAGAAGTTGAGATACGGCGTGTTGGACAGTTTTTGAATATTTCCGACTTTGCTCATGGCAGACCCTCCGGAAGTCATAATAATTTACTATAGCATTATTCTGTAAAAAATGCAATTCCCATCCTTATAATCTATTTCCCTTTGGGTATACTCCAAAGGAGGGGTGAGTGTATGACGGATGAAGCGATTCGTAACATGTTTGCGGGAGCCAGTGATTTTGAGATCAGAGCACTGCAATGCGGCGATAGCGTCCTATATGCATATTTTATTGATGGGCTTGTTACCAGCAGCTTTATTGCAGAATATATTTTCCGCCCCATCGTCCAGACTTTGCCTGATGACCTGCAGCGGGCGTATGAAGCGGCCTTGAAGGGTGCAGTCTATAATGCGGTTGCCCGGCCCTGTAAAGATATTCAGGATGTGGCCTCTAAAATCGTCAACGGATTCTGCGTTGTGCTCTTCCCGGGTGTAGGAGCGATTGCTTTTGAGGTTCGTACCGGTGTCAGCCGCGGGCCCAATCCTCCGGAAGTGGAAAATACTGTCAAGGGACCTAAGGATGCCTTCGTGGAAACGATCCGAATCAATACAAGCCTGCTGCGCCGCCATCTGCGTACGCCGGATCTGCGGATCGAAGCAATGACCATCGGAAAACGAAGCCTTACAAATGTTGGTATTCTGTGGATCGAGGGAATTACAGATCCGGCTTTGGTGGAACGAATGAAAAAAAGACTGAGATCCATAAATGTGGATGGTCTGATCTATCCGTCGTCGGTCGAAGAGTATATTACCGGATCCAGAATGACGGCATTTCCGCTGCTGCAGTATACGGAGCGGCCGGACAGATTTGCTCAGGCGCTTCTGGACGGCAGGGTAGGCGTTATGGTAGACGGTCTGCCGCTGGGTTATATGGCTCCGGCGACCATAGGCTATCTTCTGGAAAGCCCGGAGGACAGAAGCCGGGATTTTGTATCGGCATCCTGTGTGCGGCTGCTGCGTTATACAGCTCTTGCGGCCAGCCTCCTGCTGCCGGCGCTTTATATAGCGGCAATTACTTTTCACCAGAACTGGATCCCGGAAAAACTGTTGGAAATCATATTGAGCAGTAAAAAAGATGTTCCGTTCACGACAGGCGCAGAGGTTTTGGGGCTGTTGGTGGCATATGAACTGTTGCAGGAATCCGGTATCCATCTGCCCCAGGCCATCGGACAATCTGTATCCACCATCGGAGGCATTGTTGTAGGTACGGCGGCAGTGGAGGCGGGATTGATTTCTCCGGTGGTGTTGATCATTGTCAGCATTGCAGGGGTATGCGGCTTTGTTTTGCCAAATCGTGACCTTGCCAATGCAGTGCGGGTCTGGCGGTTTGCATTGGGCATCGTTGCATCGTTTTTTGGGGGGTGGGGGATCGCAGCGGCGCTTGCGGTGCTGATATGGCATCTGGCAACGATGAAATGCCTAGGCGTATCCTATCTGACGCTCAAACCGGGTTCCAGAGCAATTTTGCGCCGCAGAATGAAAAATGAAAAGCTGCGAGATCGCTCTCTGCATCCACAGGATCAGAAAAATCAGGAATGATCAGTGTGAGGAAGGGACTACAAAAATGACACAAATAAATGATTTCTATGCTCAAAAATAAAATCAAAAAACAGCAGAAAAATGCTTGACAAATAATGGCAGATGTGCTAATATACCCAAGTCGCCGCGAGAGCGAGCGATGGGAATCGAAAGCACTCAAAGAAAAATGAAAAAACTTGAAAAAAGTTCTTGACAAATGGAATTGAGTGTGATAGAATGCAAAAGCTGACCGCGAGAGCGACAG
>JAFSAP010000064.1 GCA_017440925.1 Oscillospiraceae bacterium
GCAAGCTGTCTCTGAAGGGTGAAAAGCAGGAGTCCGGTATGTCCGGCTTCCAGGCTCTGTGTACTGCTATCGCTGCACAGGTCGGTACCGGTAACATCGTCGGTTCTTCCGGCGCCATCTTCTGGATGTGGGTCATCGCTTTCCTGGGCATGTCCACCATCTACGCTGAGGCAGTTCTGGCTCAGAAGACCCGTGTCGTCAAGGACGGCGAAGTCTTCGGCGGTCCCGTCTACTACATCACCCACGCCTTCAAGGGCGGCCTGGGCAAGTTCCTGGCTGGTTTCTTTGCCATCGCCATCACCATCGCTCTGGGCTTCTTCGGCTGCATGGTGCAGTCCAACTCCATCGGCTCCACCATCCAGACTGCATTCGGCATCCCCGCATGGATCGTCGGTATCGTTCTGGTGGTCATCTGTGCCTTCATCTTCATCGGCGGCACCCAGAGACTGGCCTCCGTTGTTGAGAAGCTGGTTCCCCTGATGGCAGCAGCATTCCTGCTGGGCGCTTTCATCGTTCTGATCGTCCGCATCAAGTTCCTGCCCGAAGCATTCGGCCTGATCTTCAAGTATGCTTTCACTCCCAGCGCCATCATCGGCGGCGGCATCGGTGCTGCACTGAAGACCGCTATCTCCCAGGGTGCAAAGCGCGGCCTGTTCTCCAACGAAGCTGGTATGGGTTCTACTCCCCATGCACACGCACAGGCTAACGTCAAGAATGCTCACGAGCAGGGCACTGTCGCTATGGCAGGCGTGTTCATCGACACCTTCGTGGTTCTGACCCTGAACGCTCTGGTCATCATCTCCACTCTGTACGTCACCGGCGGTCCTCTGCATGACTGCGGTGCTGCAGCTTCCCTGGCTGATGTCTTCACCAAGACCAACCTGGCACAGACTGCTTTCGGTGTTGTTTACGGTGAGGCAGGCGGCGCAATGTTCGTTGCTGTTGCTCTGTTCTTCTTCGCATTCTCCACCATCCTGGGCTGGAACATGTTCGGCAAGACCAACGTTTCTTACCTGTTCGGTAAGACCGGTGTTAAGGTCTACACCGTCATCGCTCTGGTGTTTATCTTCCTGGGCACCGTTATGTCCTCCGACCTGGTTTGGGAACTGACCGACTTTGCAAACTACCTGATGGTTCTGCCCAACGTCATCGGTCTGTTCGGCTGCTCTGCTCTGGTCGTTGATCTGATGAAGGAAGGCGGCAAGTAATCTCTGATTGCTTGAGCATTGTTTTCCATAATACCCCAAAAGGAGCCTCTTCGGAGGCTCCTTTTTTTATGCGGATTTTATAAAACGGCTAAAAAGTAATTTATCTGGATAGTTAAGAAATAACTAATCTTTATAACATTTACTGCTTCTTTGCCACTTAAAAAGTGTCGAATATGGCGTTTTTCTTATCTGCATATTAACTGGTGCATGGCCGTATTCTATGATATAAATAGAGTGGATTAAAAAGAAGGAGGTAAATCTATGGAATCCTTAAACGCAACATTACTCCCCATTGTGCAGACCATCAACGGCTATCTGGCAGACTATGTTCTGGTCTTCCTGCTGATCGGCGCAGGTCTTTATTTCACCATCAAGACCAAGTTTGTCCAGATCAGATACTTTGGTGAAGGCATGAAGAACATCTTCGGCAACCTGTCCCTGAAGGGCGAAAAGCAGAAAGCCGGCATGAGTTCTTTCCAGGCTGTTGCCACTGCCATCGCTGCACAGGTCGGTACCGGTAACATTGTCGGCGCATCCGGTGCTATCCTGACCGGCGGCCCCGGCGCCATCTTCTGGATGTGGGTCATCGCTTTCCTGGGCATGGCTACCATCTACGTTGAGGCTGTTCTGGCTCAGAAGACCCGCATCACCACCGCATCCGGTGAGATCATGGGCGGCCCCGTCTACTACATCACCCACGCTTACAAGGGCGCATTCGGCAAGTTCCTGGCAGGCTTCTTTGCCATCGCCATCACCCTGGCCCTGGGCTTCTTCGGCTGCATGGTGCAGTCCAACTCCATCGGCTCCACCATCGAGACCGCTTTCGGTATTCCTTCCTGGATCGTCGGTATCGTTCTGGTCATCATCTGCGCACTGATCTTCATCGGCGGCACCCAGAGACTGGCATCCGTTACCGAGAAGCTGGTTCCCATCATGGCAGCCATCTTCCTGGCAGGCGGTCTGATCGTTCTGGTCATCCGCATCAAGTATCTGCCCACAACCTTCGGCATGATCTTCAAGTATGCCTTTGCGCCTCAGGCCATCATCGGTGGTGCCTTCGGTGCTGCACTGAAGACCGCTATCTCCCAGGGTGCAAAGCGCGGCCTGTTCTCCAACGAAGCCGGTATGGGTTCTACCCCCCATGCACATGCTCTGGCTAACGTCAAGACTCCCCATGAGCAGGGCGCTGTTGCCGTTGCTTCCGTCTTCATCGACACCTTTGTGGTTCTGACCCTGAATGCTCTGGTCATCATCTCCACCCTGTATACCGCAGACGGCCCTCTGGCTGGCGGCTATGTTGGCCCTGTTGTGGATGTTATCGGCAAGACCAACCTGGCACAGACCGCTTTCGGCACTGTCTTTGGTGAGAAGGCCGGCGCAATGTTCGTTGCTGTTGCCCTGTTCTTCTTCGCATTCTCCACCATCCTGGGCTGGAACATGTTCGGCAAGACCAACGTTGCTTACCTGTTTGGTGAAAAGGCAACTAAGATCTATACCATCATTTCCCTGGGCTTCATCTTCCTGGGCACCACCATGTCCTCCGACCTGGTTTGGGAGCTGACCGACATGGCAAACTATCTGATGGTTCTGCCCAACGTCATCGGTCTGGTTGGCTGCACCAGCCTGGCTGTGAGCCTGATTCCCAAGGACAAGAAATAAGACTTGTGTTTCCCCCTAAAAAAACGGAAGCTGCTTTAGCAGCTTCCGTTTTACTGTAAATGGCAGGGAATGCGGTTTTTTCTTGCATTTGTGCAGAAAATGTGCTATGCTACTGAAAAACTATGAGGAGGATGCGCCATGGGTGTTCACGAATCCGGTGAAATGTACCTGGAGGCTATTCTGGTACTTACCGAAAAAAACGGATATGTCCGCTCCATTGATATCAGTGAATATCTGGGATATTCCAAGCCCAGCGTGTCCCGGGCAATGGGCATTCTGCGCAAGGGAGAATACATCGTTGTGGACAAGGACGGGGGTATTACCCTAACCGGTGCAGGACGGGAGATCGCAGAAAAAATCTATGCCCGGCATACCTTGCTGACAAAACTTTTGACCCACATTGGCGTTTCTGAGGAGACAGCAGCATCAGATGCCTGCAAGCTGGAGCATGCCATCAGCGATGAATCCTTTGAGGCGCTGAAGCGGTATGCAGCCAATATTCTGTAATTGTAAACGGACGGTGCAGGAATGCACCGTCCGTTCGGTTATTTCTGGGAGATCAGCTTCAGAATTTCCTCTTTGCTGCGGAAGCCCACAGCCTTTCCGGCGACTTTTCCGCCGTTCAGCACCACCAATGTGGGAATGCTCATGACTTTATACCGCTGGGCCAGCTCCATTTCTTCATCCACGTTCACCTTGCCTACGATGATGTCCTCCCGTTCCGCACCGATCTGCTCCACAATGGGGCTGATCTGCTTGCAGGGGCCGCACCAGGGAGCCCAGAAGTCCAGCAGGACAGGTTTGCCGATGTTGACCAGCAGTTCGTCAAAATTTTCACGGGTTACATCCAGATGTGCCATCCGATTTCTCTCCTTGTTCTGTTTTTCTATAGTATACCCGGTTCCGGGAAAGAATACAAGGGGATAAAAATTGACATTGTGAAAATAGTCTGTTATGATGCGGTTAATAAAATCAAGGAGAAATAGTTTATGAGCTGTTATGGAAACTGTGCTTCCTGCACCGGCTGCAGCGGCGGCTGCGGTGGCTGTGCCCGGGAACTGGTGATCACCAGGAGGGAACTGGATTTTTTGATGGAGCTTGGGCAGGTGGCTTTTTTGCCGGTGGCCCGGTCTATGGGTGATCTGACACCGGTCTATCTGGAGATGGGACAGGAAAAACAGGAGGAATACAGCCTGCTTCTGCAGTACCTGGAGAAAAAGGGCCTGGTTTCCCTGGACTATGACAAGCCTTTGCATGGGCATGTCTATGATGCCTATGCTGCATATCCCATCCAGGGCAGCATGGCGCTGACGGAACGGGGACAAAAAGTTCTGGAAATGATTGAATTCCAGGGTATTTCCCAAGAAAAATAAAAAGCGTGTTCTTGCGGCGGTGACATTCTGTTTCGACCGGCGTACAAAAATACAAAAAAACTGTTTTTTTGGTTGACGAAACCATTTTTTTCGGTTACAATGTACCCATCGTTTATGAAAAAACAAAGCTGTGAAGAGAAGAGTAGGCAGTCCAGTGCCATTCAGAGAGCCCCGGTTGGTGCAATGGGGTATGGCGACGCTGTCCGAAGATGGTCTCGGAGCTGCGCAGGCGATAGGTAGTCTGTGACGGGTGCGCCCGTTATCGCGCAGGAGTATGCTGGTACTCCCGGAGGTATCTTTCGTGAGGAAGATGCGAAACAAGGTGGTAACACGGAAAAATCATCCGTCCTTGTGCTTTGTGCACAGGGACGTTTTTTATTGAGGTGATCGATTTGCAACCCATTATTGAAATCAAGCAGCTGTCAAAGGTCTTTGGTTCCGGCGAAGGGCAGGTGGCAGCGCTGAAGGACGTGTCCGTGGCTGTAAAGCCCGGAGAGATCTTCGGCATCATTGGCCTTTCCGGCGCAGGCAAGAGTACGCTGGTGCGCTGTATCAATCTGCTGGAGCATCCCACAGAGGGTCAGGTACTGTTCCATGGCCAGGATCTGACAGGACTGAAGGAAAAGGAACTGCGGCTCCAGCGCCGGAAGATCTCCATGATCTTCCAGAGCTTTAACCTGCTGGATCAGCGGACTTCACTGGATAACATCTGCTTCCCCCTGGAACTGGCGGGTGTCTCCAAAAAAGATGCCCGGAAGCGGGCCATGGAGCTTTTGGAAACCGTCGGTCTGCCGGATAAGGCAAACGCCTACCCCGCGCAGCTCTCGGGCGGTCAGCAGCAGCGCATCGCCATCGCCAGAGCATTGGCGACCCAGCCCAAAATCCTGCTCTGCGACGAAGCCACCAGCGCCCTCGACCCCAAAACCACCCACTCCATCCTCGAGCTGATCCGCGACATCAACCGTCGTTTGGGCCTGACGGTCATCGTCATCACCCATCAGATGAGCGTCGTTGAAGAGATCTGCAACCGTGTTGCCATCCTCGACAACGGCTCCGTTGTTGAAGAAGGTCTCGTAGCGGACGTCTTCTCCAACCCACAGTCCGAGGCAGCCAAGCGGCTCGTAATGCCCGACAGCTCCAACGAAGTACTCTCCCGTCATATCGGCGAGCGCGTTCTGCGCATCGTCTTTAACGGTTCCGACTCCGCCGGCGCGCCGCTGATCACGCAGATGGCCATCGACGAAAAAATCGCCGCGAACATCCTTTACGCATCCACAAAGATCATCGATGAAAAGGTATACGGCAATATGCTGCTGGGATTCC
>JAFSAP010000065.1 GCA_017440925.1 Oscillospiraceae bacterium
AACACCAGCGGGCAGGTCCAGGCTCATCAGAGCTTCAACGACCTTCTGGTTGGGGTTGAGGATATCGATCAGTCTCTTGTGGGTTCTGCGCTCGAACTGCTCACGGGAGTCCTTGTACTTGTGGACAGCGCGAAGGATGGTAACAACTTCCTTCTTGGTGGGCAGCGGAATGGGGCCGGAAACCTGTGCGCCGTTGCGCTTTGCGGTCTCCACGATCTTTGCAGCGCTGGAGTCGATCAGCTGGTGATCATAAGCCTTCAGCCGAATGCGGATCATCTGGTTTGCCATGGTTTGTTTTCCTCCTTGAATTACGTACCTAGTTTGCGTAGTGTCTGGGTACGGTCGAACTGTTTATGTCCGCGCCGCCGTGCGTATCACTCAACGCCATGAAAAATGGCCGACCGAGGCCGACCCTTCCCTATCAAGGCGCAGCGATATACGCAAGCGCAGATAAGCAGTTCAGCCGCCCGATGACCGGACATACTCCGCAGAAGTTACCGGCTCTCGCCGCAATCTCCTGCATCATCGCAATGCACGCGCAGTTTCCCTACACGCGCTTGAATAATATAACACCTATTTATCAAATTGTCAAGCAATTTTTCAGAAAAAATCACAAAGTTTTCCGCTGTTTTTCGTACATTTTGGATAGTTCTTTTTTGCACGCCCGGTGGCGAAAAATGCACATTCAGGCATTCTGTCCATTGTTGTCTGCAATATGCAGGCCTTTGTCATCATCCCACAGCTCCATAACCAGCCTACCGCCAACGCGGACTCCCTCTATAAAAGCTGCCCGCTCATACTCCGCGCATAAATCTCCAATTCTTGCCACAACGACTCTTCTCCTTCTCTGTGACAGCTGCTGCAAATATGGTTGGATCATGTCAAATTTTTCTTTTATGACAGCATCTTTCTCAGCTTCATGCCCTTCATAATATCGCCAGATCATTTCCAGCAAGGCACTTTCTCCGCCTTTATAGAATTCCCGGCATTTTGCTACATGAAGCATAGCCTTAATATCATCATTCATTTTTATGCTCTCCTGTTTAAAATAGTATCTTTATAAAGACACTACCGTTAATGGAATTTTACTGCGATAATAAAGAAAAGTCAAGCTTCAAAATATGAGGATATTATAATGATAAAATATGATCGTCTTTGGGTTACAATGAAAGAACGTGGTATCACACAATACGACCTATACACCCATTACAGCATTTCCCGTTCACAACTCAACCGCCTCAAGCACAACCAAAATGTAGAAGTCGATACCATCAACAAATTATGCTCCATTCTTCAGTGCAAAGTTGAGGACATTATGGAGCACTTTCCAGATGAATAAACAAAACCGGATGAACCCTCCATCTCAGGAAGGATTCACCCGGTTTTTGTTTTCTTCCGCACTAATGCCTCCCTTGTGTAAAGGGAGGTGGCTCGCCGCCAGGCGAGACGGAGGGATTGTGTTGTTTTTCTATTTTACAATGCTATTCTTTTGCAATCCCTCAGTCAGCTTCGCTGACAGCTCCCTTTACACAAGGGAGCCTAGGGTGCTCCCGCGCTAGATGGATTTTATGACAAAGAGGCTGCCCTCGGGCAGCCTCTTCATGATCCTTATTCCGGAACCGCATCATTTCCGAAGCCTAGCTTTTTGAATACAGCTGAACCTGCAAAACCAGCAACAGTTCCTCCCGCCGCCGCCAACACCAGTGCCAACAGCACTTTCCCCGGCGGATTGAAGGCAAAGGGCACCAGCATACCGGGAATCGGAGATGCCGTACCCGGCGCATTGTTGACAATACCCAGCATAGCTGCACCAATCCCTGCCAGGGCACCGCCAACAAAATTGCTTCCATAGATGGGAACCGGGTGCTTTGTGATAATGTCTGCCTGAGTCAACGGCTCCAGCATCACCGCCAGCACCCGTCCTCTGTCACCCAGCTTTAATTTTTGAAAAATCAACCCATTGGTAAAACTACCGCCGAAGCAGGCTATGGCCGCGATCCCCATGGGTAGTCCGGTGAGCCCCAGCATGGCTGTCAGGGCCATGGAGCTCAGCGGAGAGGTACAGACCATTTTCATCAGCCCACCCAGTACCAGCCCCATGACCAGAGGCGACTGGTGGGTGGCAACAGAAATGGAATCCCCCACCACCGATATCAGCCAGTTCACAAAAGGATCCGTCAGAACGACGATGCCCCGGCCCAGAGCCGCCGCCAGCAGTGTTCCCAGAATCGTATCCAGTCCCGCAGGCAAATGCTTTACGGTATACTTCAGCACAAAATGCAGCACATAGGCAGCCAGAAATCCCGGGAGGATCCCATAGCCTGCAACGGCAGCTCCAGAAGCCACTGCAAACACCGGATTTGTCCCCATGGAGACGCCCACCAGCGCTGCCGCCGCCACAGCGCCCATACCGCCGGACGTCCGGCCTGTCTCTCCGAGAAAACCGATGTTCAAAAAATCGCCAAATATATATTGAAAGATCGCCTCCACCAGAAAGGTGGCTACTGCTGCATCTGCAAGGCCGCTCATGGCCCTGCTCCCCTTGGGCAGCTTCAGACTGAACACAGAAAACGCGCCCAGAATCAGCAGCAGCATTCCGATTCCCTTTGCGAACACCATTCTACACACCTCCCGGATAGTCTGTACAATTTCCGGGCCAATATACAAAAAAACAGCCGCTCCGTTGAGCGGCTATTTTTATTTCTTCAATTCCCAGAGATTGATCTGGCTGGCTTTTTCATACAGCCGCAGATAGCTGTCATACCGGGTCGGTTCAATTTCACCGGACTCCAGTGCCGCCCGGACTGCACACCCAGGCTCCTTCCGGTGGGCACAGTTGTCAAAGCGGCAACAGCCAATGAACTTTCCGAAGTCCGGGAAAGCATACTGCAGATTCTCTTTCAGAATCACATCCATCTGATCGGTATCAAAGGAAGAAAATCCCGGCGTATCCGCCACATAGGTATCTTCCCCCAGAGCATAGAGTTCCACATGCCGCGTGGTATGGCGGCCCCGGCCCAGTTTCTCGGAAACCTCACCGGTGGGCAGTTGAAGTTCCGGGCAGAGCCGATTCAGAATGCTGCTCTTGCCCACGCCGGAGTTGCCGGTAAAGGCGGTCAGCTTTCCCTGCAGCAGCTGCCGAAGGGGTTCCACACCATCACCGGTTTCAGCGCTGGTACAGATCACCGGGAAACCCGCATTCTCATAAATCCGTACCAGATCCACTGCAGGATCCAGATCGCACTTATTGATACACAGGTAAACCGGCACTTCCTGGTCGCCGGCAATAGCAGCAACCCGGTCGATGAGAAACGGTTCCGTAACGGGATTGACATTGGCGGCAAATACGACCAGGGCATCCACATTGGCCACCGCTGGCCGGATAAAACTGTTTTTCCGGGGCAGGATGGATTCCACCATGCCTTTTCCCCGTTCCACTGTAATCTGCACCAGATCTCCGGTCAGCGGGGAATTGCCTTCTTTCCGCAAGATGCCTCTTGCCCGGCAGTTGATGAGACCATCCTGGGTCTGCACATCATAAAACCCGCTGATAGACCGCAGGATCCGGCCTGTCTTTTTTTCAGCCATATCAGAACTCCACCGGCTTGGAGCTATATACAACTCCATCGATCACCAGGTCAAAGATCACCGTACCGTATCCCTCCACTTCTCCCAGCGAGAACACATCCGTACCGGGATTAATGGTATATTCTCCGGTGATGGGAACGCCATCCCGGTAAACCACCACCGTATAGGAGGTATCCCGCACCGGCAGGGCAAAGGAAATGCTCTGGACAGACCAGTTTCCCTGGGTCTCCGTGGGCGTGGGTTCCGGCGTTTGTTCCGGGGGCTGCGTAGTAGCAGGTGCCTGGGTCTCGGCCGGGCCCTGGGAAATTTCCAGCAGGATCTCCGTGTTGACATCGATCTCTTCACCGGCGGTTTCCGACTGGTAGACCACAGTACCGGCAGTTTCTTCGCTTTCCACCGTGATCGTCCGCACTTTTTCAAAGCCCTTGGTCTTGAGAAGTTCCACGGCGCGTTCCTTGCCCTCGCCCACCACATTGATCATCTTTGCGGTTTGCACATCGGGACCGGAACTGACATAGATCTTGATGGCCTGTCCTTCCTCCAGCTCTGTTCTTGCAACCGGATCCGTACGGATGATGACACCCTCGGGATACTCTGCGCTGGGCTCCGGAGAGAAGATGGGACGGAAGCCCTGGCCCTCCAGGGCAGACTTGACTTCCTCCTGGCGGAAGCCCACATAATCATCCATGATCTTCACTTCCGGCTCTTCACCCATGCTGATGGTGATCCAGATATCCGTGCCTTTTTTGACCTCTGTACCGCCGGCAGGCTCCTGGTGCATGATATGGCCCTTTTCGTATTTATCGTTATACTGCTGGGGCAGCAGCTGAATAGTGAAATCATCCAATTCCTGTGCCAGATAATCGCTGTACACCTGGCCAACCAGTTCCGGCACTTTCACAATTTCCTGCGTCTTATTCAACAGCACACCGTTGAACAGTGCAAACAGGAACAATACAATGGCAAGGATCGCCACAGCACTGCAGATTACAATGGCCACCGTCGCCACCCGGCTGCGTTCTTCCTCTTCCCGCTGCCGCTCCTGGGCAGCTCTGCGCTGCTGGGCCCGGCGGGCAGCTTCCGCCGCCTCCCGGTTCCGGGCAGTATTGCTTCCGGCTCCGTTTCCGGTGCGTTTTTTGGCTGCACCTGCCGGAGAACCAGGTGTTCCGGCAGTCTGCTTCCGGACCCACATGCCATCAGAATCCGTGCGCAGGCGCATGCTGTCACTGGGGATCCGGGTTCCGGTCTTGGCCTGCACCACTTTGTCGGCAGTGGTTCTGGGTTTTGCATCAGATACCACTGTAATGGGTCTGGTGGAACTGTCAATGATGGTGCGGTAATGGAACAGAATGGCAGGGTTTTTCCGGAATTCTTCCATATCCTGCAGCATTTCCGTGGCAGACACATAGCGGTCCTGAAGTTCCAGCGCCATGCCTTTCATGATAATCTGCTCCAGGCCACCGGGGATATTGGGATTCAGCGTGGAGGGCATGGCTGCGCCGCCGTTGATATGCTGAATGGCCACAGCCACCGGAGATTCCCCATCGTAGGGAGGCCGCCCCGTCATCATCTCATACATGACAACGCTGAGGGAATACAGGTCAGACCGGTTATCGGTATGGCCGCCCTTTGCCTGCTCAGGAGAAATATAGTGGACACTTCCCAAAGCTTCCTTGGTCAGTGTATTGCTCTTGCTCATGACCCGTGCGATGCCAAAGTCCATGACCTTGACCGAGCCGTTTTTCAGCACCATCACATTGTGGGGCTTGATATCCCGGTGAATGATGCCGCGGCTGTGGGCATGTTCCAGACCTTTGGCGATCTGCATGGCAAAGTGCAGGGTTTCCTTCCAGTTCAGAACGCCTTTCTTCTCCATATACTGCTTCAGGGAGATGCCGTCGATCAGCTCCATGACAATGAAGTTGGCATTGTCGGTGGAGGAAACGTCATACACCTGCACAATATTGGGATGGCTCAGCATGGCAACTGCTTCGCCTTCCGCATGGAAGCGGCGGCGGAACTCTTCATCCTGAGAGAATTCATCTTTCAATATTTTAATGGCTACCAACCGGTTCAACCGGTGGCACCGGGCTTTATAAACAACGGCCATTCCGCCGGTACCGATGAGTTCCAGTATCTCATACCGGTCGTCCAGCAGCCGTCCAATGTATTGATCCATAGCCAAGATATGCTCCTTTCAAGACCCAATCAAATCTGAATCAGAACGCTGGTCACATTGTCCGGCGCTCCGCGGTTTTTGGCGATGTTCAAAAGCCGCTTACAGCAATGGGCCTTGTTGACGCCATGGACGACCTCAAAGAGAATTTCCTGGTCATCCATCATATTACTGAGGCCATCGGAACACAGCAGGAAGAAATCTCCCTTTGCCACATCCAGATGGAAAATATCACACATAACAACTGCTTCCGTACCAATGGCCCGGGTGATCAGATTCTTGCCAGGATAGCTTTTCGCCTGCTCCGGCTTGATATCTCCCCGCTCCACCATCATCTGTACCAGGGAATGATCCTTGGTGATCTGGCGGATCCCGCTGTCATCGATGCCGTACACCCGGCTGTCGCCCACATTGACAACGGTGGCCTTTTTTCCATGGACAAGCACGGCAACCAAAGTGGTTCCCATGCCGTCAAACTCTTCAAACTGCTGTGCCTGGTCATATACAGTGAAATTGGCAAGCTTCACCGCACTGCGCAGGATCTGGTCGATCTTCTCCTGAGAGAGATAGGGCTTCCAGCTTTGCTTCACTTCCTGCGAAAAAACCTCCACCGCCAGGGTGCTGGCGATATTGCCGGATTTTGCACCGCCCATGCCGTCGCAGACCACACCCAGTACACTGGTACGGTCCAGCTGTTCTATTTTGTAGGCATCCTGGTTCTGCTTACGGACGCAGCCCTGGTCCGTTAATCCCCAGCTACGCATGGGCGTTCACCTCTTTTTCTTCTTTTTCCGATCTGAGATACCGGGTCCGGTGAGGGAAAGCTCCCTGTCCCACCGGATTATTCTTTTTCTTTTGTATACTTTCTGCGCAGCTGACCACAGGAAGCATCGATATCGCCGCCCAAAGTCCGGCGGACAGTTGCCGTTACGCCCCCATCTTCCAGGGTTTTCTGAAATGCCGCCACAGCCGCTTTGCTGCTGGGCTTCAGAGGACTTTCCTCCACGTGGTTCAGCGGAATCAGATTCACATGAGCAGGCAGGCCTTTCAGCCGTTTCAGCAGTTCCCTGGCACACTCTTTGGAATCGTTGACACCGTCGATCATGGCATATTCAAAATGGATCCGCCGGGAAGTTGCCGCATAATACCGGCGGCAGGCCTCCAGCAGCACTTCGATGGGATATGCCTTGTTTACCGGCATGATCTTGTCCCGGATCTCATTATTGGGGCCGTGCAGAGAGATGGCAAGACTGATCTGCAGTTTTTTCTGGGCAAGTTCATCGATCTTCGGCACCAGGCCGCAGGTAGACAGACTGATATGACGCATGGAGATATTCATGCCGTCCTCACTGTTCACCAGTTCCAGAAACCGCATTACATTATCAAAATTGTCCAGAGGTTCTCCAATGCCCATCAGCACAATGTGGGAAATGGGCAGGCCCGAATCCACCTGGGTAAAGAGGACTTCATCCAGCATTTCATAGGGTTCCAGGCTCCGCACCCGTCCACCGATGGTGGAGGCGCAGAAGGCACAGCCCATGCGGCAGCCCACCTGGGTGGAAATGCAGACGGTGTTACCGTAGTGGTAGCGCATCAGCACCGTTTCCACACAGTTGCCGTCACATAGCTCCCACAGATATTTTATCGTACCATCCCGGGAAGATTCCTGTTTCCGGACGACCTTCGGCGGGTGGATGGGATATTTTTCCGAAAGTACATCCCGCAGTCCCTTGGGCAGGTTGGTCATCTCGTCATAGGAACGGACACCCTTATGGAGCCAGGAATAGACCTGCTTGGCCCGGAAGGCCGGCTGGCCCAGCTCTTTTAATACTGCCCCAATTTCGGGCTGCGTCATGGATTTCAGATTCATGCTTTCCTCCGCAAACGGCAGATGAAGAAGCCGTCTGTATCAAACTCTCCGGGAACCAGCGTCAGCATCCCGGTTTCATTTTTGGGGAACACCTCCGGCAATTCCAGAGGTTCTAAGAAAAAGTCAGGATTTTCTGTCAGAAAAGCTTTCACCACATCTTCGTTTTCCCGCCGCAGCACTGTGCAGGTGGAGTAGAGCAGGGTGCCACCCTTTTTGACATAGGAAGCCTGGTTCTGCAGGATCTGCAGCTGCAATTTCGGCAGGGCTTCCAGTTCCTTCAAATTTTTGTACCGGATATCCGGCTTTTTCCGGATAATACCAAGGCCGGAACAGGGCACATCACAGATAACTGCATCCATCGCCTCCAGCCATTCCGGTACGGCCAGTGTAGCGTCCTGCTGTCTGGCCTGGATATTGGCAAGTCCCAGCCGGGCTGCGCCATTTTCGATCAGCGCCGTTTTGTGGGCATGGACGTCACAGGAAGTGATACTGCCCTTTCCTTCCATGGCAATGGCAGCAGCAAAGCTTTTGCCGCCGGGTGCAGCGCAGCAATCCAACACCCTTGCCCCCTCTTTCGGCAGTTTGGCGCAGAGAACGCTGAGTTTGGAGGCTGCATCCTGGACATAGAACAGTCCATTCTGAAAGGCTTCCAACTTTTCCAGATTACCAGTGCCGGACAGCACCAGGCAATCTTTCATCCAGCTGTGGGGTCGGACAGATATCCCTACCGTTTCCAGCTGCTGCATCAGTGCAGCAGCCGTTGTCCGCAGGGTATTGACCTGCACCACCATTTCCGGTGCTGCATTGTCTGCTATCAGCATGGGCTCCAGGCTGCCTTTTGGCAGATTGCTTTTCAGCAGGGAGATCAGTTCCTCCGGATGGCTGTATTTATCCGCATAGGATACAGGTTCCTTTAACGTGCCTTTGGTTCGGACGGCATTTCGCAGAACACCGTTGACCAAAGAAGCCGCCTTGGGGTTGCGGCTGTATTTTTTTGCCAGCGTCACAGATTCATTGACTGCGGCACTGTCAGGGATCTTATCCAACTCATAGATCTGATACAGACCCAGATGGAGGATATCCCGCACCACAGGGTGCAGATCCTTTAGCTTTCCTGTCAGAAGCTGCTTTAAATAGAAGTCCAGTTTCGCCTGGTTCTGAAGCACGCCATAGCACAGCCGGGCTGCCAATCCCGCATCCCGGGGATCCAGCCGATCCCGCTGCACGTACTCTTTCAGCACGCCATTGGACCAGGCGCCTTCCTTCCGGCAGGCGATCAGCGCATTCAGCGCCGTTTCCCGGGCTCCCATGGCTTACAGTTCCAGGGGATGGCCCCGGAAATAATCGGGAGCCGCCATCCGCTTGCCGCCTTCGGCCTGGAGGGAACGGATCTCCACTGCGCCTTCACCGCAGGCGATGACCAGGCCCTTCTTATTCAGTTCCAAGATCTGACCAGGTTCACCGCTGCCTTCCACCACACGAGTCTCATGGATCTTAAACTTTTTCCCCTGGATCTCTGCTGTGGCAACCGGCCAGGGGTGCAGGCCACGAACATGGTTATGCACTTGACAGGCTGTCTTTGTCCAGTCGATGGGGCACATGGTCTTATCCAGCATGGGAGCGAAGGAAACTTCCTCCGGATTCTGCTTCTGGCAGCAGCATTTTTCGCCGCTCTCCATCCGCCGCAGGGTTTTGCTCAGCAGGTCGGCACCCAGTACCGCCAGGCGGTCCAGAAGCTCACCGGCAGTCTCATTTTCACCGATTTTGGTTTTGGAAACCTCGATAATATCACCGGCATCCATTTCCCGGCACAGGTACATGGCGGTAACACCGGTTTCGGCGAGGCCGTCCAGAACCGCCCACTGGTAGGGTGCGCTGCCCCGGTACTTGGGCAGGATGCTGGCATGGATATTGATGCTGCCGCAGGTGGGAATATCCAGCACCTTCTGGGGCAGGATCCGGCCATAAGCCACCACAGCACAGACATCGGGTTTCAGATCCCGGAGCTGCTGCACCGTTTCCTCTTCCCGGAAATTTTCCGGCTGAAAAACGGGCAGACCGTGGGCCAGCGCCACTTCCTTCACATCGGAATATACCATTTTCATGCCCCGGCCCTTGGGACGGTCCGGCTGGGTATAAACACCAACCACATCAAAGCCATCTGCAAGGATCTTTTTCAGACAGGTCGCCGCAATATCCGGCGTTCCCATGAAAACAACTCTCAATTTTGTCACTCCAAATGATTATTCGTCGTCGCCCATCAGTTCTTCCTCGGTCAGGAACCGGTCCATGACTTCGGTATATACGATGCCGTCCAGATGATCCAGTTCATGGCAGAAGCAACGGGCAATGATCTCCTCACCCTCCACCTCGAACCAGTCTCCATTGCGGTCCTGGGCACGAACCTTGGCATAGTAAGGCCGCTTTACCAGGCCGTATCTTCCGGGAACACTGAGGCAGCCCTCGGCTCCCACCTGTTCACCGTCGGTTTCCAGCATGGTGGGGTTCACCAATTCCACAATTTCGTCACCCACATCCACGATGACCACACGGCGCAGAATGCCCACCTGGGGCGCTGCCAGGCCGACACCGTTGGCTTCTGCCAGGGTTTCAGCCATGTCATCCAGCAGCTTGTGCAGCTTGCTGTCAAAATTCGTCACCGGCTTGCAGACCTTATGCAGCGCCGGGTCTTTGTCTGTCAGAATTTTACGAAGTCCCATTGTAAAAACCTCATTTCTCTATTCATATCCGTTGATGTCGATAAATGCCGACACATTCCGGTTCGTACTGTCTTTACTGAATTCCCGCAGCAAATACGCAAGCAGCGTGCGCAGATTTTTGGTCATATGGCACCGCAGCGTCAGTTGGTAGCGGAAATGGTAGTTGATCTTCGGAACGATGCAGGGAGCGGGCCCCAGCACACTGCAGTGTTCTGCTGCATAAGCGCTTTGTTTCAAACAGCCATTCAAACTGTCCCGGAATTTGGCCGCACCCCGGAGGACTGCCGCCTCATCCTGTCCGATAAAGGTCACCAGGCCCACATCCCCAAAAGGCGGTACGCCCTGGACCCGCCGGAGATTCAGTTCCAAATCATAAAAGCCATCATAATCCTGCTTTGCTGCCAGCCGGATGATCTGGTGCTCCGGCACCAGGGTCTGGATCATGGCACGGCCCGGCGCATCGCCCCGGCCTGCCCGGCCCACAACCTGGGTCAGCATGTTGAAGGTGGTCTCCCCTGCCCGGTAGCCGCCGGAATAGAGGCTGAGGTCTGCATCCAGAACACCCACCAATGTCACATCCGGAAGATTCAGGCCCTTGGCAACCATCTGGGTGCCAATGAGCACAGAGATCTTTTCTTTCTGGAACCGTTCCAGGATTTTTTCATGGGTATTGACGGCACTGACGGTATCCGCATCCATCCGCTCCGTCCGCATATCCGGCAGAAGCTGCTGCAGCTCTGACTGAACTTTCTGGGTTCCGGTGCCGATGGTTTTGATGGGGCCGCCGCAGCTGGGACACCGCTGGGGCGCCGGCTGGGAATGGCCGCAATAGTGGCACATGAGCCGGTTGTTGGCGCTATGGTAGGTCAGCCGCACACTGCACCGGGGACATTCGGGGGTTTCCCGGCAATCCACACATACCAGCGCCCGGGAAGCTCCCCGACGGTTCAGCAGCAGAATGGTCTGCTTGTCCGCTTTCCAGGTATCCACCACCGCCTGGCGCAAAGGGATGCTGAGGGACAGGTCATTGCCCAGCTTCAGCTCCTGGCGCATATCGATGATATCCACTTCCGGCAGCGGTTTTCCGCCGTAGCGTTCTTTCAAGGTATATAAGCGGTAATCACCGCTTTTGGCCCGGTACATACTCTCCACCGAAGGTGTTGCCGAACCCAGCAGCACCAGGGCATGTTCCTTGGCGCCCCGCCAGATGGCCACTTCCTTGGCAGAATACCGGGGAGAATTTTCAGATTTGTAGGAATGCTCCTGCTCTTCATCCAAAATGATGAGGCCAGGGTCGCAGGGCGCAAACACCGCACTGCGGGTGCCCACCACAACACGGGCTTCTCCGCTGCGGATCCGTTTCCACTGGTCATACCGTTCTCCGGCAGACAGGCTGGAATGGAGCACCGCCACCTGGTCACCGAAATAGGCCGCCAGAAGCCCCAGCAACTGGGGGGTCAGTGCAATTTCCGGAACCAAAAGCTGTGCACTCCTGCCCTGCTCCAGAGCAGATTGGATCAGCTTAATATAGACAGAGGTCTTTCCGGAACCGGTGACGCCGTATAACAGCGCAACACCGGGATCCTTCTGACGCAGCTGTTGGGATAGTCCCGCAAAGCAGGCGCTCTGCTCCCGGTTCAGAACCAGAGGACCCTCCAGCTTCACAGGCTTGATCTCCCGGCACCGCAGAACAGGCCGCTCCGTCAATGTGATGTACCCCAGCTTTTCCAGCCGGTTGACTGTGGCTGTGGATGCACCGGTAAAGTAGCAAAGCTCCTTCACTGCGGCGCTGCCCACGCTGCACAGCAGTTCCAGTACACCTTTCTGCATCGATGCCGATTTGGGGCGGCGGGAGGCATACTCCATGGCCTCCTCCGGTGAGGATGCCAACGTTGCGATCTTTTCGGTTTTGTCATTCAGCCGCCGCAGATAATCTGTCTTTGCACTGATCCATTTCTTTTTGATCAGATAGGTCAGCGCCTGGGTGAGGACTTCTTCCTCCGTTATCCGGCTGCGAAGAATCGGTTCCTCTGCTGTGCCGCCCAGATCCTCCAGAAAGGTGAGGATCTCCAGCGCACCCTCCTTGCGGATGGCAGCTTCTTTCCAGCTTCGGTCATCCGTCAGAGAAAAGCTCTCCTGGGTCTGAAACCAAAGCCCTGCCGGGAGCATGGCCCGGACAGCATCGTAAAAAGTACAGAAATACCGTTCCCGTAAAAATGCCGCAAGACGAAGCTGATGCTCCGTCAGAATGGGTTTTTCATCCAGGCAGCGTTCCACCGCTTTCAGCCCGGTCTGGCTGCCGCTTTCCACAGCCAGCACCACGCCTTCACTGCGGCGGTTGCCCCGGCCGAAAGGAACCTGCACCCGCTGACCGGGCAGCAGTTCCATTCCCTCCGGGACACGGTAGGAATAGGGCTTATCGATGGCAAAATTCGCCGCAGATACAGCAATTTTCGCAATCATATTGCCCCTCCTTTGGCTACAGTCTTAGTTCTTGTACTCGTCCTTCACGGAGCCGGACAGCTTGCCCTCAGCAACCTCACGGATGGCCAGAGTAACAGGCTTGTCAGTCAGTTCTTCCTGGAAAGCCTCTGCCTCAGCGGCGATCTGGCGGGCACGGTGTGCCACCACATTCACCAGCAGGTAACGGCTGTCCATCGTTTTCAGCAAATCTGCAACAGGGGGATACAGCATAATTAAAAACCTCCAATAATCTTCTATACAATCAGTCTTCCAGATTGGAAATGATATTCAAAATTTCATCGGCGCAGGCTTGCGCGTCATCGTTGACCACCACATAGTCATACCAGCTGCGTTGTTCCATTTCCCAGGCAGCCCGCTCCATGCGCATGGCGATCTGCTCCTCAGAGGTATCACCCCGGCCGCGAAGCCGGCGTTCCAGTTCCTCCATTGACGGGGGCATAATGAAAATCAGTGTAGCATCCGGGGCAGCCTTGCGAACCTGGGCAGCACCCTTGGGTTCGATATCCAGCAGGCAATGGCCTTTTTTCTGCATTGCTTCTGCCTGTCCCCGGAGGGTGCCGTAATAATTGGCTGCGTGGGCATCGTATTCCAGAAATTCTTCGTTTGCGATCATTTCCTCGAAGCATTCTTTGGAAATGAAGAAATAGTGCACGCCGTCCACTTCACCGGGTCTTGGGTCGCGGGTGGTGGCAGAAACAGAGAAGAACAGGTCATTGCGCTTTTGCATCATCAGGCCCAGGACGGTTCCCTTGCCCACACCGGACGCACCGGAAATAACGATCAGCTTGCCTTTACTCATTCCGCTTCCTCCTTTATCTCTTCCTCCGGCCTGTCCATCCACCGGGCATAAATGGTCTCCGTGGGAATGGCAGACAGGATCACATGATCCGTGTCCATCAGGATCACAGCTTTGGTCTTTCGTCCGTAGGAAGCATCGATCAGCATCCCCCGGTCCCTAGCTTCCTGGATCACGCGCTTGATGGGTGCGGAATCCGGTGCCACGATGGCAAGCAGCCGGGAAGCAGCAATCATGCTGCCAAAGCCAATATTGATAAGCTTCATAGCGGCTCCTTACTCGATGTTCTGGGTCTGCTCCCGGATCTTTTCCAGTTCGGCCTTGATATCCACCACGATCCGTGCCAACCGAACATCGGTGCACTTGGAACCAATGGTGTTGCTTTCCCGGTTCATCTCCTGCAGCAGGAAGTCCAGCTTCCGGCCAATGGCACCGCCGGAGGTAAGCATATTGTTCATCTGCTCCAGATGGCTGCGCAGGCGGACGGTTTCCTCATCCACGGCAACTTTGTCCGCAAAAATAGCAGCCTCCGTCAGGATCCGGCTTTCATCGATGGCAGTATTGGCCAGCACTTCCCGAAGCTTATTTTCCAGACGGGTACGGTAGTCGATGACCGTCTGACCATTTCCGGCCTCCACCTGGGAAACCAGCTCCAGGATGGTGTCGCCCCGGCTGCGCAGGTCATTTTCCAGAGCCTTACCTTCCACACTGCGCATGGCATCGTAGCCTGCCAGTGCCTTGCCCACAACACCCATCAGGTCAGACAGAAGCTGTTCTTCGTCCACCTCCGGCTTTTCCACGGAGAAAACCTCCGGCATCCGGGAGATCACGGAAACGCTGATATCATCCTTCACACCGTAGTCAGCGGCCATCTGCTTCATGGCAGCAAGATATCCTTCCACCATGGCAGCATTCAGCGTGACCTTCACATCGGCAGCACCTTCCGAATAGACGGAGATGAATACATCTACCTTTCCCCGGGAAATGGTGTTTTTCACTGCCTGCTTCACGGTATCCTCTGCAAAGGAGAGGCTCCGGGGCAGCTTCACAGTACAGTCCAGATAGCGGTTGTTTACAGAGCGGATCTCTACGGTAAATTCCCGGCCGCCCACGGTTTCCACAGCCCGGCCATAGCCGGTCATACTCTTAACCACGGTCATTATCCCCTTTTTTTCTGGATTTCAGCAGGGCATCCCCCGCGTATCCTGTAATGGTATATATGGTTTTGTCTTTTTTTGCCATCCGGCGGTCATACAGCACGATCAGCACAATGCTCAGCACAAAGGCCAGGCTTCCGCACAATGCACCGGAAATATGCAAGGCCGCCGCCAGGGCATACCCGGCAAAGAACAGCACCAATGGCATCATATACAGCACAGCTGCCGCTTTCAGCACAGGTGCCGTTTCACTGCGCAGTGTCACCAGGTCACCGGTCCCTGCGCCAATAGGATTGTCTGCTGTCAACAGAATAGCTTCCTTGGCGGCACCGCAGCCGGAACACTTATGGCAGTCGCCGGAGCAGGCGCTTTCCCGGATGCAGATGACCTGGGCTGTGCCATTGGGATAGACTTCTCTGATACGCACGATCTGTTCCACGGCCCGCCCTCTTACTGCTTCCAGATGTTGGCGGTAACGGAATAGGTCTTTACCGCACCCAGTGTTGCAAACTCCTGGGGGAAGTGAACGGTTGCTTTAAAGGTGGAAGTGCCTTCCACCGCACCGGTAAAGTCTGCCTGGATGGAGATATCCTCTTCGTTGAGCTTCATCAGGTCAGCAGCAGGGCCACGAACGATGACTGTCAGCTTTTCTTCCATGATGTCTGCTTCCAGACCTTCAGGGATATTCTCTGCCATGATATTTTCAACCACAAATTCCTTTGCGATCAGCCCGCTGAACTTGATGTCCACCTGGGCCTCTGTGATATTGGACAGGTTGGTAACGCCTTCCGGCAGAGTAACCGGCAATGTGACGGTCTGGGATTTTTCAATGCTGCCCAGATCCACCTTGCCCAGCATAATGGTGTCACCCAGTTCTGCCAGAACAGCTTCACCGCCGGAAAGACGGATGGTTTCAGGCGCCACGGTAACGGTGGTATTGCTTTCAGTGGCACCGCCGCCATAGATCACATCCACAGTCAGCTTGACTTCCTTCACCTGCTGGATCTTCACATCCAGGTGAACGGTTTCCACATTGGTGGTGATCAGCTCTGCATCCACAGGATTGCCGTCCTTATCGCAGAGCGTGTAACGGTAATCCTGGCTGATGGATTCCCGCTGCTCGCTGAGGTTTACGGAAATGACCGCTTTTTCGATCAGGTCTGCCACAGAGGCAGGGCCCACCACTGTAACATTGGCATAGTCCAGCACCCGGTTCTCCCGGTCGGACATGAAGCCCTCAGGGGTAGAGCCTTCCCAGATGATCTCCACAGGCACTTCCTTGTTCCGGCGAGCCTCCACCGTCACAAAGATGCTGGAAGGATGCTGCTTTTCAATGGCCAGCGCATTTGTCGGCACATTGCTGGGATATACCGGCGTATAGGTTAAGGCCCGTTTTTCCGCCGGCTCAGAAATATTGCTCAGATTCACTCTCAGTGCCATGTTGCTGCTGTTGACCTTTGCCAGGTCGCTGCGGCTGCCGGACAGAGTCAGATCCACATCGTCAGCAGAAATATGGGTGATCATCAGATTTTTTTCTTCCAGAAGGCTCTCACCTTCCATGACCACAGGCACATTATAAATGGTGTATTCTGCCTCCTGGCTGACGTTGTTGACGACGTACAGCCAAAGGCCAAAAGCAATAAACAGGGATAACAAAATAGAGGCAAATTTATTTTTCATCATAGTTTTCAGCCTCCTTAACGCTCTGCATGATCTTCTGCTTCAGACGCAGGACGGGATTCTGTTCCACATCCTCGCTGCTCTGGGGGCATAGTTCATTATGCAGCAGCTTATCCAGGGTCTGGGGCGCCAGGTGCCGCTTCAGCATGCCGCCCACTGCCACAGAAATGGTTCCGGTCTCTTCCGAGACAATGACCACAACGGCATCGGAGGCTTCACTCATGCCGACACCTGCCCGGTGGCGGGTACCCAGGTCAGCGCTGAGGCGGACGCTGTCAGAAAGGGGCAACACACAGCCGGCGGCAGCGATCCGGCCATCCCGGATGATCATGGCGCCGTCGTGCAGGGATGCTTTGGGGAAGAAGATATTGCGGATCAGCTGCTCGGAAACCTGACCATCGATCTGGCTTCCGGTCTTGAAGTATTCCTCCAGACGCTGCTCCCGGGCAAAAACGATCAGCGCACCGATCTTTTCCCGGCTCATGATCTCGCAGGCCATGACGGTCTGGGCGATCACCGCATCCATCTCCTGCAGCGGCTTGCTGGGGCTGAAGAAATTCCGCAGCTTCACATTGCCCAGGTGGTCCAGCATCCGGCGCAGTTCCGGCTGGAACAGCACAACAAAGGCCAGAATACCGACAGCCAGGAACTGGTTCAGAATAAAGCTGATGGTATGCAGCTTCATGGCATCCGTGATCCAGGCGATCACCACGATGGCCAGAACGGTTCTGGCGATACGCATGATGCTGGGTGTACGGATCATGGGAAGCAATTTATAGATCAGAAACGCAACAACAATGATGTCCAGATAGTCAGACCACTGCATTCTGGTCAGCTGCTGCAACTGGCTTTGAATAGCATCCATAGGACATTTTCCCCTTTTATGTCAACTTTTGCAAAGAGCATACTCCGCTATCGTATACTTACCTATTATCCGTTCTATTATAGCGGATGGAACCGCCGATAGCAATAGACATTCTGTAAAAATTTTATTGCGTAAAAGGGGGTAATTTAGACGCTGCCCGTAAGAATTCCTCCGTTTCCCGGTCGTTACAGTCGTAGCCGAAGCTGACCCGGACGGTTCCGGTTTCCAGTGTTCCGGCACTGCTGTGGGCAAGGGGCGCACAGTGGAGCCCTGCCCGGACAGCAATGCCCCGGCGGGCAAGTCTTTCCGCCGCCTCTTCGCAGTCCATACCCGGCAAAAAAGATACCGTTCCCGCCTGGTGGGGGCCGGAGAATACCTGCATGCCGAGATTTTTCAGTCCGGAAACACACCGCTTCCGCTGCCGCCGTTCCCGCTGGCCGATCCGCTCCACGCCAACCTTTTTCAGATACCGCAGGCCCTGGGCAAGACCTGCATACCCCGGAACATTCAGTGTGCCGGGTTCCAGCCGGTCGGGAAGATAATCCGGCATCTCCTGCTGCACCGAATCGCTGCCGGTGCCGCCCTGCAGCAGGGGTTTTCCGCTCTCGCTGCACAGAAGCAGCCCCGTTCCCTGGGGGCCCAGCAGCCCCTTATGTCCCGGCATGGCAATGAACGCCGCTCCCAGCGCCTGTAAAGATACCGGGATACTGCCGGCGGACTGGGCAGCATCCAGAACGAACCGAACGCCATACCTCCGGCAAAGGGCGGCCATCTCCTCCACCGGCAGGAGATAGCCGAATACATTGGACACATGGGTAAATACCGCTGCATCTGCGCCCCGGCGCAGAGCATCTTCAAACCGGGTCAGTGTATCCTCCCAGTCAAACAGCCGCCGTCCCGCCACCTGGATGTCTGCGCCAAGGGCATGGAGGGGCCGGGTCACAGCATTATGCTCAAACCCAGAAACCACCACCCTGCCCCCCGGCCTCACCAGGCTCCGGATGGCAATGTTCAGCCCATGGGTACAGCTGGTGGTCAGCACCACCTGCTCCGGCTGGCAATCAAACAGGTCTGCCGCCGCCTCCCGGCATTCAAATACCCGGCGGGCTGCGGCCACCGCCGCGCCGTAACCGCCCCGGCCCGGATTGGCACAGGTATGCAGCGCCTCCGCCACTGCCCGGGCAACCGCCGGCGGTTTGTGAAAAGAGGTTGCGCCACTGTCCAGATAGATCATGGCGTCATTTCCTCCAGTTGACCGTCTCTGGTCTGGATATAGACCTTACGGTAAGGCACCTGGTATTTTTGCAGCAGCTGCAGCGCAGGCCCCACTTCTCCTGTCCAGAGCCGCAGGCAGTAGCCGCAGCCCCGCTGCTCCATCCACCGGGGCGTCCGCAGCAGGGTGCAGCGGATGCCGCTGCCCTGCAGAAGCTTTTCGCCCCGCTGGGCATAGGTCACGGAACGAAAGGTGATATAATAAAAATGCATAGCCAAAACCTCCTCGGATCAGTTTATGTGCCCAGGGTCGAATTGGTTCGCATCCCGTCACACAGGAAAACCACCCTGCGCAATACCCGCAGGGTGGTCAGGTCTATTGCTTTTCCAGACTGTAGGATTGGACTTTCCAGCCGTCAGTCTGCTTGACCAGTGCAACATCCAAGTGGTAATTTGTGCCGGTTTCTCCGGATTCCAGCAGTTCCACTGTAGTGTGCCATTTTTCACCAACATTTACGGCAGTGTCCGGTAACACGCCGTAAGTCAGAATGGAAACATCGCCCCCAAAAGGATAGCTGCTTATATTCCCAGCCGTTTCTGCCATGCACGCTTTCATTTCTTCCCGAGCATTGGCGGCATAGTGATGCACAAATCTGTCCAGCAGTTCCGCAATTTGCTGGACATCCCGGCTAACCGTATCGTAATATGGCGCATTGCCAATGTAGGCCATCATTTCGTCGGGGGTTTCCACCATCCTGCCCCGGTCATCAGGCGGCACATCCACAGTATATACAGGGTTCAACTGTGCCAGGCCATGCACCTCTGCCCGTTTTTCTTCGGTATCGTTGCAGATATAGTATCCTATGGAACTGAACTTTCGCTGCTCTCCTTCTCCGGTCAGCGTGCCATAGAACACACAGCCCGGCGCATCCGGATCAAAGGCACAGACTGTATCCTTATTTTCTATGCAGACACCTTCCCGGGACATCCAGTGCTGTATGCTGTTCCAGTTGTTCTCCATTTCTCCGTAGGCCAAGGATCTGAAATAATAGTATCCATATCCCGGGCTGCTGCTGATCCCGCTTTCAGAGGCATAGCGGTAGCTTTCCAGCACCAATGTTGCGCCCTGGCAGGGATAGACATGCCACTGGGCCAGGGGTTTATCCTGCTGGCTGGAATTTTCCGAAATAATGGAAAGCTCCCCCTTTTCACCAAACTCCACCCGTGTTTCCACACCATTGCCAGAGTAGAGGAAAGAGCCGTCCTTCGTCAGTGCATCCACCTGTCCGTATTGGAAAAAGAGGCCTCTGACTGAGCCATCTTCTTCCCGCAGAATCAGCGCCTCGTAAGCAGACAGTCGCAGTATCAGTTCCCGCATACCATCTGCATCCAGGTCTGCCAGAGTAAATCCTGTCACCGAAACCTCCTGCCCTGCTCGCTCCGTTTTACGTTCGCAAAATTGGCTAATGGTAAGCATCTGCGCAAACTCTTCTGCATAAAAGTATCCATTTCCATCCAGGATATTCTCATAAAGGATCACTGCTCTGTCATATTCATCAGAAATCGCCACTGTACCCAGGGAGATATGTCCCTCGCCGTATTCCAGGGTTTTTCGCCCACACCAGGTGTCACCCCAGCCTTGTGTGCCGTTCTGATAATACACGATCACATTTTCTGATCCCTCAAAAACGCCTTCTGCCTCCGCCGGGGCATCTCCCGCAAAATAGACTGCTTCCAGTGCCGGACAGTTTGCAAAAGCGGCTTCCCGCACAGTCTGTACCGTGTCGGGCACCTTTACGGTTTTCACTTTGTCTCCATACGTTATTACAGGTTCCCCTATACCGACCTGTGTGACCATCTTCTGATATCTGCCACCGGGAATCTCTATGTTCTCCTCCTGTCCTGCATATTCCAGCACAGTGTAATTCCCGTCCGGCATTTCCTTCAACACAAATCCCAGCGAATCTGGTGTGTCTGCAAAGATGCCATAGATGGCTGTGATTTTCAGCTGGCCATTGATCTCGTTGATCCAGATCCTACCGTCTGCCATGGTAATACCCTGCCAGTTGCAAAACATATCCGTACATTTTTCTCTGTGGATCTCCTCCAGGAAGCTGGTGTTCACGGTATTTCGGAGGAACAGTCCCACCATACCGCTGTCTTTTTCCACATCTATTTTCCTTACAGCCGTGTCATTGCTCAGTCCCCGTGCCAAAATGCTGATAGGATACTGTATTTTCTCCGAAAATGCTTCCCAATCCTCTTCCAGAAGGTTTTTCCGGACTTCGGCAGCAAATTCCTCCACCATACTTGCCGGAATATCCGTTGCCACAGTATAGTCTCCCAAGGGTTCCTTCTGGGCTGTGGCTATGACCTCCGGCAGTTCCAGAATGCCCGCTCCCGTCATCCGCAGGAACAGTGCCGTGCCGCCAACAGACAATACCAGCACCATACAGACCACCACCGCTGCTGCGGCCCAGCCCCTGCGCCGGGGTGGAAGAGGGGAAACCACTTTGGTATACTGTCCGTTTTCCCGGGCCTGAAGTTCTTCCTGCAACCGGGCTTCGATCCGGCGGGCACAGCTGTCGGGCATTGTCATATTGTCATAGGCTCTTGTTAAGCGTCTTTTCATATTTCAGCCCTCCTTCAGCATATGTTTCAGCCGGTCTCTGCCCCGGCGCAGCCGGGAAGACACCGTTCCCGCAGGGATATGCAGCAATTTGGCAATTTCTGCCGTGGTATACTGCTCGTAATAGTGAAGATACAGCACCACCCGGTATTGGGGCGGCAGTTTCCTCAGAATATGTACCGTTTCATCTGTTTCCGGCTGGGACATGCCATGGGCCGTTTCCAGGGGCACCGTCCGTTTCCACCAGGCAGACCGCAGCAGATCCCGGCAGGTATTGGCAGCCACCTGCATCAGCCAGACCCGTTCCTTTCCCGGCGCAATGTCCGGATTTTCCAGAAGCTTCAGAAATACCGTCTGGCATACATCCTCTGCCTCCTGGGTGCTGTGGGTATAGTTCACCGCCAGTCGGTAGACATCGTCCCGGTAGCGGTGGAACAGGTACAGGACATCCATTGCCCCACCTCCTTTTCTTTCTCTCTATCTATAAGACGATTGAAAAGGCACTTTCGTTTCATCTTTTCTGAAAAAAATTTGCGGACACCGAAGTGTCCGCCTGTGTTACAGATTCCGCTTGATATTGCGTACCACAACAATCGTGGTCAGCACCGCCACCAGTGAGACCACAAGATAGGCAACGGCATATCCATAAAAGTCCGGGTTTCCCCAATCGAAAACCGTCCAGACACCCAGCAGGAAAGCTCCCGCATTGGCAAAGGGAAGGAACCAACGCTGCTTCACTGCCAGGCCGGAAAAGATCCCCACGAACATGCTCTCCATGGTATTCAATCCAAACAGGAGCACAAACATGATCGCCATACCTGCATCATGTCCGGCAAACACCACAGTCGCCCCGGGAAGCCCAAACATAACAATGGCAATCACCAGAAGCGCCCAAATATTTTTCTTCATGGGCATCACCATTATTCATCCAGCAGGCAGACGGCATGGCAGGACATGCCGAGGCCCTCTCCGGTAAAGCCCAGCTTCTCCTCTGTGGTGGCTTTCACATTCACCCGGCCGGGAGCGATCCCCACCGCAGCTGCAATATTTTCCACCATCTGGGGGATATGGTCTTTCAGCTTGGGCTTCTGGGCGATCATGGTCACATCGATATTACTGACCCGGTAGCCCGCAGCCTTCACCTTTTCCGCCACAATTTCCAGCAGCTTCAGGGAATCTGCACCCTTGTACTTCGGATCAGTATCCGGAAAATGGCGGCCAATGTCTCCCAGTCCGGCAGCCCCCAGCAGGGCATCGGAAACCGCATGGAGCAGCACATCTGCATCGCTGTGGCCCAGCAGACCCAGCTCATAGTCGATCTTCACGCCGCCCAGGATCAGATCCCGGCCGGGAACCAACTTATGCACATCATATCCATGTCCGATTCTCATTGCATTTCCTCCAGCAGCATTTCTGCGATCTTCAGATCCATAGGGGTGGTGACCTTGATATTCCGTTCGTCGCCCTCCACGATTTTCACGGACATTCCCATCCGCTCCACAGCAGAGCAGTCATCGGTGACAGCCGCACCGTCTGCTGCTGCCTTTTTCAGTGCGCCCCGCAGCAGGTCAAAGTCAAAGACCTGGGGGGTCTGCACAGCAAACAGGGTGGCGCGGTCAGGGGTATTCTTCACCACCCGGCCTTCCACAACCTTGATGGTATCTTTAACGGGTACGGCAGGGGCAGCAGCGCCATAGGTGTTAGCAGCCCGGACTGCCCGGTCGATCACCTGCCAGGTAACGAGAGGACGGGCACCGTCATGGACGGCTGCCAGTTTTACCTTGTCGGACAGGGCATTGAGGCCCCGGGCTACGGATTCCTGGCGGCTCTTTCCGCCGCAGACCACAGCCTTCACCTTTGGCATTTCCCGGACAAGGGCCGTTATGGGCAGGATCAGATCCTCCCGGGTGACAATGACGATCTCGGAGATGGCATCGCAGTTCTGAAAGGTACGGACTGTCCGCACGATCATAGGCTCACCTTGCAGCTGCGCCATGACCTTATCGATGCCGCCCATCCGGGATGCGGTTCCGGCTGCCACGATGACAGCGCCGCAGGCCTTCAGCTTCAGCAGCTTCCGGGCAGGTTTTGTCACTTTGGTAATATCCATGGTTACAGCTCCCTCACAAGTTTTTTGAAGCACTCGCCCCGCACCATAAAGTTTTTAAATTCATCAAAGGATGCACTGGCTGGGCTCATAAGCACGGTATCCCCTGCTTCGGCAGCCTTTGCGGCAGCCAGAACAGCGGCTTCAAAATGACCACAGTCGGTGATCTCCACCTCTCCGCCACAGGCTTCCACAGCTTTGCGGATCTGGGGGGCAGTAGCACCACAGAGGAACAGCTTTTTCACATGCGCGCAGATCTCCGGGCCCAGCACATCGTAGGGGATGTGCTTATCATAACCGCCGGCAATGAGGATCACCTTTTCCGGAAAGCTTCTTAGGCCTGCAATGGTTCGGCTGGGGCTGGAAGCGATGGAATCGTTATAGTACCGGACGCCATCCTTGATCCGCACCAGTTCGATGCGGTGCTCCACACCGCCGAAGGTCTTTGCCACCTGGCGGATAGTCTCGTCCTCCACCAGGCCCTCCACCATGGCAATGGCAGCCATGTAGTTTTCCACATTATGGACACCGGGAATCAAAATATCCGCACTGTTCAGCACAGCAGTCTCACCCCGGTAAATGATACCGTCACGGAGCACCACATGGACATTTTTCCCCTGCCGGGAGAAAAACTTCGTTTCTCCATTGCCGGTGAATTCTGCCGTAATGGCATTGTCCGCATTCAGCACCAGCAGATCCCCCGGCTTCTGGAAACGGAAAATATTCTTCTTGGACTCCAC
Source organism: Oscillospiraceae bacterium (assembly GCA_017440925.1). Lineage (GTDB taxonomy): Bacteria > Bacillota > Clostridia > Oscillospirales > Oscillospiraceae > Faecousia. Next base: position 24,025 of record JAFSAP010000065.1, read on the forward strand.
ATACTCATCCATATCCTTGTGGACATCCAGATGGTTGGGTGCCAGATTGGTGACCAGCGCACGGTGGGGGCTGCGGGTCATATCCATCAGCTGGAAAGAACTCAGTTCCACCACGGCATAGTCACTTTCCTGCATCTGCCGCACCAGGGGCAGCAGGGGTGTGCCAATATTGCCGCCCAGCCATACTGTTTTGCCGGATGCTTTCAGCATCTCAGAAACCAGCATCGTGGTGGTGGTCTTTCCGTCCGAACCGGTAACGGCAATCAGATTACAGGGACAGACCTCGAAAAACACTTCCATCTCGGAGGTCACCTGTGCTCCCCGGCTGCGCAGCGCCTCGATGGCGGGATGGCCAGGATGCATACCGGGTGTGCGGAACAGTACATCTGCCTCCACACCTTCCAGATAAGTCTCTCCCACATGAAGCCTGCAACCCATTTTTTCCAGTTCCAAAACTTCATCATCCAGCTTTTCCCGGGGTGTGCGGTCACAGCCCACCACATTGCAGCCAAATTCCAGCAGCAGCCGAACCAGAGGCCGGTTGCTGACACCCAGACCCAGAACAGCAATTTTTTTGTTTTTCAAAGAAGAAAAGTATGCTTCAAATGCAGATTGCATGATTCATTCCTCATTCCATAGTTTGGTAAGTATAGTATATCCCCTTGCAAAACATTTTGCAAGACATTTGACTTTTTCGAATCTGTGGAGTACAATATTTCCGCAACCAGGCCGGACAGCCGCGGACGCAGGCCGAAAGGCCGCGGATGAGGAAAGTCCGGGCTCCACAGGGCAGGGATAACGGGTAACGCCCGCCGGGAGTGATCCCAGGACAAGTGCAACAGAGAGATACCACCGGTGTGGCTTCCACACCGGCCAGGGTGAAAAGGTGGGGTAAGAGCCCACCCGGCCCATGGTAACATGGGTTTTACGCTGTAAACTCTATCCCGGAGCAACGCCGTGGAGGGACATGAGGCTGACCCGGCCGTCCCGAGGAGGCGGCTTGATCCCGCGAGCAATCGCGGGGCTAGATAGATGGCTGTCAAGACAGAACCCGGCTTACAGGCCTGTGTTGCAAAAAGCACCGCTCTTCCGAGCGGTGCTTTTATACTTTTGCATTTTTATGCTTCTGCTTCCGGTTCTGTGGGGATCTGGGGTGCCAAACCGGCAACATCAGAAACGGGGAGGCTGAATGCGATACCCTTGGCCTTTTTGGCCATGCCCATTTCCTTATAGATGGCGTTGAGCACCTTATCCCGGATATCCTTCTCCACAACCATCATCAAAATTTCTTTGTCTGCATGGAGGGTAATGCCAAAGAAGGCTGCTGCATCCTCCTTCACAACGCCTCTGGCGTTGAGGATGGTGCCGCCCCGGACACCCAGCTCCCGGGCAATATCCATGACATCCTCCGCATATCCGGAGTTTACAATAGCAAAAATCACTTCATGATTGTTGGTCTTCATCTTATACCCCCCTGCCCATACGGTTATCACTTAAGAACTGATACAGATTGACGCCGATGACACTGCTCAGCGGGACTGCAAAGGCAATACCCTTGCCATTGCGGATGGTGGCGAACTTATCTTCCAGGCAGTTCAGCACCTCATCCACAAGATCCTCCCGAACCACGCTGAGGATCACTGCTTTGTGGGGCTCCAGACCCAGCAGTTCCACCAGATCCGAGTTGGCTGTACCCATGCCGGCCATCGCCATTTGGCAGTTGACATCAAACTGACTGATCACATCCAGAAAAAACTCACCTTTGTTCCGGTTGACAATGGTAAACAGGAGTTTCAGTTTTTTAATGGCAGAATCGTTGATCGTATTCATGCAAAATCCCTCCTGTTACATAAAGTTGATGATCTGCTGATCGTCGGCATCCAGGATCCGCCGCATGGCCTTGCGTTCATTGATCTTCTCGGCCAGAATACCGCGGAAGCCCAACAGCTGAATGGTGATCAGCGGGGTCATGGCAACCAATGCCACAACGCCGAAGCCATCCCGCAGCACAGCATCTGCTCCCTGGAGATTGACGCAGGCTCCCACCGCAAAGGGCAGGATAAAGCCGGAGGTCATGGGGCCGCTGGCAACACCGCCGGAGTCAAAAGCAATGGCAGTATAGACAGGCGGCACGAACAGAGAAAGTGCCAGGGAAATGAAATATCCGGGAATCACATAATAAACCAGAGAAAAATCGAACACAATGCGGATCATGCTCAAGCCAATGGCCGCACCCACACCGATGCACAGGCCGATCATCATAGACTTTTTGCTGACAAGGCCGCCAGTGACATCTTCGACCTGTCCATTGAGCACATGGATGGCAGGTTCTGCCAGGACAGTCAGAACACCAACCACCAGTCCAAAGCCCACCAGGAACAGCTCACTGCCGTTGGCCAGCATATATCCCAGCTTATAACCGATGGGCATGAAGCCCACATTGACACCAGTCAGAAAAATCACAAGACCTGCATAGGTAAAGCCAACACCCACCGCAATGCGCATCAGCTGACGGCGGCTCAGCTTCAGAAACAGGACTTGACAGATCAGGAAGAAACCCACGATCAGACCCAGGGCAACAGCCACCTCTTTGCAGGTATGCAGGGCAGTATGGAAAAATGCATGAAAAACATCACTGCTGACTGTATAATCCGGAACCGCATAGGTCAGATCATTTCTGGAAAAAATACCAAGAACCAATACCGCCAGGATCGGGCCAACGCTGCACAGGGAAACCAGACCGAAGCTGTTTTCCTTGGATCTGCGGTCACCCAGAACATTGGAGATACCCACACCCAGAGCCATGATGAAGGGCACCGTAATGGGGCCAGTGGTAACACCGCCGGAATCAAAGGCCATGGGAAGCAGCGGCTCATTGCCGCTGACCACCAGCAGCAAGGCCAGGGCAAACAGAAGCATGTAAAACAGCATCAGAATATGGGACAAGGACTTCTGAAATACGATCTTCAGAATTGCAATCACCAGAAACAGACCCACGCCCAGTCCAACCGCATACACAAGCACGGTTCCGTTCATGACCGCACTGACCTGGTTCGCCAGAACCTGCAGGTCCGGCTCCGCGATGGTGATCAGCATACCCAGCACAAAACATACACCCAGCAGCAGCCCCAATTTTTTCTGACGGGAAAGGCCGGAACCCACATGGGTACCCATAGGTGTCATGGCAAGATCCGCACCCAGACTAAACAGTCCGATGCCCAACACAAGGAACACAGCACCCACTGTGAATGTGACCAGTTCCGTCCCGGACAGGTCAAACAAAGGCGTCAATGCCAATATATACACGATGGCAGTGACCGGCAGCGCCGACACCAAAGCTTCCTTGATTTTCTCCCAAAGTTCTTTCAATCGTCATCACCTTTCTCTACACAGAAACATTCCTGCTTTGATTATAAGCAAAAAATGCACTGTTGGCAAGTAAAGAAACGCAAACCCGCAGGTTTATATGTCGCATCCTGCAGATATTGCCTGCAGCTCCCACTGCTGGACAGAATCTGTGTAAAATCCATATATCCCCTTCTGAAGAGACACAAGCATCTCCTCAGTGAGGTTAACAGTATGTTCAAAAAGGATGATCCCCTCAGCCAGAAAAAGATCGATGGTTTCCTGCTCCCAGCTTCCATAGGGCACCGTAACAACATCGATCTGCTCATTGCGGCAGATCTCCAGTATTTCCGGAACCCGCAGGGGATCAAATTTATAACAGGTAAACAGGAAATTATCATCGGGAAAGGGGTACAGTTCCAGCATTTTTTCTTTCAGTCCACTGTCAAACAGCTGAATTACAAACCGATCCGCAATATCCGGCCTGTAATCGCACAAGCGAAGCAGTTCCGACACCACCAGGGTGGAGTCTTCCTCCTTTGTATCCAGTACAATATAGAGATCCGGATACCTCTGCATATACTCTATAATGTTCTTTCCCGTCAGACCTGTGTATTTTTCTTTTATCTTCAACGTAAGAAAGGTATCCAGATCACATTTGATCTCTGGAATCTCTTCCTTCGGCTTTTTCTTCTTTTTATTGGTATCTTTCTCTTCCTCTACAGGAATAATATCCTTCCACTTGTGTCCACATATCAAATGTCCATCTTCTGTGAAAAGAAAATCCACCTCAACGAGCCTGTTGTCCTGGGATAAGGTAGCCTCCATAGCCTCCCGGGAATTGGTATACGCCACACCATCCACAATACCGCAGGCGTGATAGATCAGCCGGCTGTAGCAATACCATGGAACATCTGCAAATTCGGTTTTCTCCGGCTGAATGTCTTCGGGAACGAAAGTTTCTTCCTCAGAATATGTTATCTGCTCCTCTATCACCGGAGGTATAACTTCTTCAGTATGCACCGTATCCTCCGGGATACACAACGTCTCTTCTGACAAAATCACCTGATTGCATCCACACAGCAGTAACGCACACAAAAGAAGCACTGCCACATTTTTATACCAAAGCACAGGGCTCACCACACTTTTAAAATATTTTCGTAGAGCAAAATACCCCCGGCCATACAGCCGGGGGTATTCAGTACATTAGAAACTACAAATTATTCGTAGATCTCGGTAACGACACCGGAACCGACGGTACGGCCGCCTTCACGGATAGCGAAACGCAGGCCCTTCTCGATAGCGATGGGGGTGATCAGCTCGACGTTCATGACAACGTTGTCGCCGGGCATGCACATATCAGTGCCTTCGGGCAGAGAGATGATGCCGGTAACGTCGGTGGTACGGAAGTAGAACTGGGGACGATAGTTGTTGAAGAAGGGAGTATGACGGCCGCCTTCTTCCTTGGACAGGACGTAAACCTGGCCAGCGAACTTGGTCAGAGGCTTGATGGAGCCGGGCTT
>JAFSAP010000066.1 GCA_017440925.1 Oscillospiraceae bacterium
CGTGCCGGTGATTTTCTCTATGCCCCGGAGGAAATTCTCCTGATGGCCCAGCAGATCCGCAGTCTGAAGGCTGCCGGTGCCGACGGCTTCGTCATCGGCTGTCTGACCCCGGAGGGGGAGCTGGACGCTGCCGCCATGAAGCCCCTGCTGGAAGCCTGCGCAGGCTCCGGCATCACCCTGCACCGCTGCATCGATGTATCCCGGGACCCTGCGGAAACCTACCGGGCTGCCGCTGCCATGGGCATCGACACGGTGCTGACCTCCGGTGCCGCCGCCAGCTGCAAGCTGGGACACGATACCATCGCCGGGCTCATTGCCCTGCGGGATGAACTTGACGGGCCGGAGATCCTGATCGGTGCCGGTGTCAATGCCGCCGTGATCCGGCAGTTCCGGGAAACCATCCCCGGTGCCCGGGCTTTCCACGCCAGCTGCAAGACAGAGCTGGAAAGTGCCATGGTCTTCCGCCGGGACGGCGTGCCCATGGGCCTGCCGGGTCTGGATGAGTGGCACATCCAGCAAACCGACGAATCCGCCGTCCGGGCCGCAAAAGCCGCCCTTTCCGAATAACCCCACCGCTCCCGCCTGACGGCGGGAGCTTTCTGTTTCTGTTATAAATGATCGTTTATATTGTTCGTAGGGACCGGCCTATGTGCCGTACCGGGCCGCCACACAGGGCGGCCCCTATATTCGCCATTGATGGTTAATCGCGCAAACGGTCATCGATAGATCAAATAAGAATTTTCCCAACTTCCTATTGTGTATCATCCGAAGATTTGTTATAATATAGAGAAAAAGTTATAATGGATGTGTATCGCTTTGAAATACGGAATATGGAATGTGGGGGAGCCGGAGGCAGGTGCAGTCAATACGTTGGTGTCCGGTGGTTATGCTCCCCTTGCCGCCATGGTGCTGGCCTCCCGCGGGATCCGGGAAGCCCACGATGCGGATAAATATCTGGACTGCAATGCGCCCCTGTTGGATCCCTTTTTGATGACGGATATGGACCTGGCTGCCCGCCGGGTGGAGCAGGCCATCTCCTGCGGAGAAAAAATCGCTGTTTTCGGTGACTATGATGTGGATGGCATCACCTCCACCTGTCTGCTGACAGACTTTCTGCGCAAACGCGGTGCCGACTGCGTATCCTATATCCCCGGACGGCTGGAGGAAGGCTACGGCCTCAACCCCATCGCCATTCACCAGCTTCACAATGAAGGTGTCAAGCTTATTATCACGGTGGACTGCGGCATCACTGCCATCAGTGAAGCCCTTCTGTGCCGGGAATTTGGTATAGATCTGGTCATTACCGACCATCATGAATGCAAGGATATCCTTCCCGAAGCCGCTGCCGTGGTGGATCCCCACCGGCCCGATGGCGGCTATCCCCATAAAAACCTCTCCGGTGTGGGTGTTGCTTTCAAGCTGGCCGCTGCCCTTTCCGGCAGCCAGGAAGAGGTGCTCTGCGAATATGCGGATATGGTGTGTCTCGGCACTGTTGCTGATGTAATGCCCCTGCAGGGGGAAAACCGTGTTTTTGTCTCCCGGGGACTGGAAGCTCTGCGCTGCACCCACCGTCCCGGCATTGCCGCACTGATGGCAGAATGCGGCTGCACCCCAGACTCCGTCAGCGCCTCTGCCATCGGCTTTATGCTGGCCCCCCGGATCAATGCCGCCGGCCGCATGGGCAGAATTGAGCTTGCCGTGGAACTGTTTCTCACCCAGGATCCCCAAAAAGCTTCCGCCGTTGCCCGGCAGCTTTGCGAACTGAACCGCCAGCGCCAGGCTGTGGAATCCGAGATCTACCAGCAGGCCATCTCCATGCTGCCTGTGGGCCAGCCTCCGGAAGCCATCGTGCTGGCAGATGAAAGCTGGCATCAGGGTGTTGTGGGCATCGTGGCCAGCCGGATCGCAGAAGAATTCTCCTGCCCCGCCTTCCTCATCTGTCTGGATGGCGACCATGGTAAAGCCAGCTCCCGGAGCCACGGCGGTTTCAACCTATTTTCTTCTCTGACAACATTGTCTTCCCTGCTGGAAAGCTATGGCGGCCATGAGCTGGCAGCCGGCTTTACCATTTCCCGAAAAAACATCCCGGAATTCCGGCGGCAGGTCTGCGCACTGGCCGCCAGCTACTATTCCGATGACGCTCCCAGAACCCTGCTGGAGATCGACTGTGCCATTCCGCCGGAACTGCTTACCATCGGCAATGTGGAATCTTTGAATGTACTGGAGCCCTGCGGCAGCGGCTGTCCCAAGCCGGTTCTGATGCTGAAAAACGCCGTCATCGAACGTCTGCAGCAGGTAGGCGGCGGACGGCACATGCGTATGCGGCTGCGCAATGGCCGGTACAGTCTCAATGCCATTTATTTCTCCGCCACCCCCGAGTCTGCCTTTGTCCAGCAGGGGGATGTGGTGGACATCGCCTTCACTCCCCAGATCAATGAATTCCGGGGCGAGCGTTCTGTGCAGATGAATGTGCTGGATATCCGTCCCAGCTGCAGTGCCGACTGCAGTCCCGATACCGCCGGTTACCGGGCGCTGCTGGAAGACCGGATCACAGCTGAGATCGCCAGGGCCCTCTACCCCGAACGCACCACCCTTGCCATGGTCTGGCGGTATCTGGCATCTGCCGGGAACACCATTGAGGAAGCCCCCCTCTGCCTGTGCCGTAAGATCGTCCGGTGGTCCGGAACGCCCCTGAGCCTGGGACAGCTGATGACCTGCCTGGATATCTTCCGGGACGTGGGACTGCTGCAGACCCAGAAACTTCATAAATACATATCCATCCGTCTGACGCCTGGTCCCCAGAAGGCAGACCTGAGCGAAAGCCAGACCCTGCAGCGGCTGCTGCAAGTGAAAGAGAGTGATTGATAAATGGAAACATTTGAAGAGCACTATGCGTCAATGCACGAAACCATTATGAAGCACATGCCCAATGCGGACATGGTGCTCATTGACAAAGCCGTGGAATACGCCAACGTCAAGCATAAATTCCAGAAGCGCAAGGACGGTTCCCCCTATATCATCCACCCCCTGGCCGTTGCGGAAGTTGTGGCAGAAATGGGTCTGGATATGGATGCCATCCTGGGCGCTCTGCTCCACGACTGCATTGAGGATACCGATGCCTCCCATGAGGATATTGAAAAGATCTTCGGTGCCACCGTTGCAGAGCTGGTGGAGGGTGTCACCAAGTTGACCCGTGCCAATTTCTCCACCTCCGAGCAGGCCCAGATGGAAAATCTGCGCAAGATGTTCATGGCCATGTCCAAGGATATCCGGGTGGTGCTGATCAAGATCGCTGACCGGCTCCACAACATGCGCACCATGCAGTACCAGTCCCCCGCCAAGCAGATCATCAAGTGCCGGGAGACCATGGACATCTATGCGCCGCTGGCCCACCGTCTTGGTATGCAGAAGATCAAGTGGGAGCTGGAGGACCTTTCCCTGCGCTATCTCTGCCCCAATGATTATGAGGGTATCATGAAGTATCTGGACTCCCACAAGGAGCAGGACGATTCCTTCATGCAGACCATCCAGGCCAAGATCACCGAGCGGCTCAACAGCATGGGCATTCAGAATAAGACCTACGGCCGGATCAAGCATGTGTTCTCCATTTACCGGAAAATGGTCTCCCAGGGCAAAACCATCGATGAGCTCTATGACCTGTATGCTTTCCGTGTTGTGGTGGATACCATCCCCGACTGCTATAACGTTCTGGGCCATATCCATGACCTGTTCAGCCTGGTACCCGGCCGGTTCAAGGACTATATCTCCACCCCCAAGCCCAATATGTACCAGTCCCTGCATACCACTGTCATCGGCAAGCAGGGTATTCCCTTTGAAGTGCAGATCCGCACCTGGCAGATGCACGAAACCGCAGAATATGGTATCGCAGCCCACTGGAAGTACAAGCAAGGTACCGGTGCCGGCAGCGAAAAGGACTTTGAATGGGTCCGCCGTCTGCTGGAAAGCCAGCAGGATTCCGATGCAGAAGAATATGTTCAGTCCCTGAAGATCGACATGTTCGATGACGAAGTCTTCGTCTTTACCCCCAAGGGCCGCATCGTCTCCCTGCCCAATGGCTCCACCCCCATCGACTTTGCCTATGCCATCCACTCCGGCGTGGGCAACTCCATGATCGGTGCCAAGGTCAATAACCGCATCGCCAACATCGATATGCCTCTGACCAACGGCGATATCGTGGAAGTTCTGACCTCCAAAAATGCCAAGGGCCCCAGCCGTGACTGGCTGTCCATCTGCAAATCCAACCAGGCCAGAACCAAGATCAAGCAGTGGTTCAAGAAGGAAAAGCGGGAAGAGAATATCGTCCATGGCCGCGCCTCCTTTGAATCCGAAATGAAGCGCACCGGCCTGCCTTTAAATGCCATCAACGATCCTGAGATCGAACCCCATCTGCTGAAAAAGCTGTCCTTTGACAACTGGGACGATATGTATGCCGCTATCGGCTACGGCGGTCTTACCGCTGCCAAGGCTGTGGGCCGGATCCGGGACGATGTGAACAAGGCCATCAAGAACCAGGCCACCGATAAGAACAATCAGATGCCCCTGCGCATCACCCCCGACTCCGATGTCAAGCAGGACCGTCATGCCGTCAACGGCGTCATCGTGGAGGACATCGACTCCTGTATGATCAAGTTTGCCAAGTGCTGCACCCCCGTTCCCGGCGATGCCATTGCCGGCTTCATCACCAAGGGCTTCGGTGTCAGTGTCCACCGGGCAGACTGTCCCAATGCCCAGCACCGGGATGACCCCAAGCAGGCTGCCCGCTGGGTGCGGGTCCGCTGGGCCATCCAGGAGGAGCAGCCCTTCGAAACCACTCTGGAACTGGAATGCATCACCCGCGACGGACTGCTGCTGGATGTGGCCCAGACCATGACCACCGCCCGTGTCCGGGTCAAGGAACTGGTTGGCCGCGACCTGCCTGGCGGAAGAAGTATGTTCACTGTCCGCTTCGAGGTCAAAAACGTCCAGGAACTGGAAGTCATCCGCAAAAAGCTTCTCAGCATCAAGGATGTCACCAGTTCCCGCCGTGGCCAGAACTAAACGGGCCTCCAGGGAGCCTTGAAAGGAGCATTGCAATGCGTGCTGTATTAACAAGAGTAAAATCCGCCTCCGTCACCATCGAAGGCGAAGTTGTGGGCAAAATCGGCCAGGGTTTTCTGATCCTGCTGGGCGTTGGCCCCAATGATACAGAAAAAGAGTGCCGCTATCTTGCCGAAAAAGCCCTGGGATTGCGTATTTTTGAGGACGAAAACGGCAAAATGAATCTGGGACTGGAAGCCATTCAGGGTGAAGTGTTGGTTGTCAGCCAGTTCACCCTCTATGGCAACTGCCGCAAGGGCCGCCGCCCCAGCTTCACCGATGCTGCCGGGCCGGAACTGGGCAATGCCCTGTATGAAAAGTTCCTGTCCATCTGCGAAGAACTGGGCTACCCTCCCCAGCATGGCCGCTTCGGTGCCGATATGAAAGTGGAATCCATCAACGACGGCCCCGTCACGCTGATCCTGGATACCGACCAGCTGATGGACGTCCCCCGCAGATAATAAGGAGGCAATCGTATGCTGAAGATCACCGTCAAGGAACTGGGCATTTACTTTGTCAACTGCTATCTCATCCACGAGGAACATTCCCGCTCCTGTATCGCCATCGATCCCGGCGGAAATGCAGATAAGGTCATCAAATTTCTGGAAGAAAACAATCTGACCCTGGAAGCCATTTTGCTGACCCACGGCCATTTTGACCATGTTGGCGCCGTCAAGGATCTGCATGAAAAGACCCAATGCAAAGTCTACCTCCATACCGATGATCTGCTGCTGCCGGAAAACTTCACCGCCGGCCCCCTGTTCTATACCCATGAGTACGGCGAGGGGGATATTCTGGAACTGGCAGGCCTCACCATCAAGGTTTGGCATACCCCCGGACATACGGAAGGCTCCGTCTGCCTCTTTGTGGACGACGCTATTTTCTCCGGCGACACCCTGTTCTGCCATTCCTGCGGCCGTACCGACCTGCCCGGCGGCAATCCCGAGGCGCTGTCTGCCTCCCTGGCCCGTCTGAAAGCGCTGGAAGAAAACTACCGTGTTTTCCCCGGCCATAACCGGGCCACCACGCTGGCCATCGAAAAGGAATACAACCCCTTCATGAAGAAAGTGTAATCCCATGAACCTGACACTCATCGGTCATGATGACCGTTACGCTGTGGAGCAGCTGCAGATGGCCCTGTTTCCCGAGGGTACAGAGGGAGAGGCCGTCTCTGCCCTCCACCGGGGCAAGACCTGGCTCACCGCCACGGCAAAGATCACCGCAGGCGGCAAAACTGCCTATGCTTCCCGCCGTCTGAAAGCATCGGAGGAAACCGTGCGTCTGCGCCGCCGCGCCCTGCAGCAGAGTTACTATCTGGCTGCCATCCAGCTGCTTCCCGCTATTCCTGCCTGGGGTGCGCTGGCGGGAGTGCGTCCCACCAAGATCACCACAAAGCATATGCTGGAGGGCGGCACCCCACAATCTGCCGACAGGCTGATGAAGGAAGTCTACTACGTCACGAAGGACCGCCGAAGATTAGCCATAGACTGCTCCATTTCCACAGTGAAGGCTGCCAACCTGCTGGATCCCAGTGACGTTTCCCTGTATGTGGGCATTCCTTTCTGCCCCACCCGGTGCAGCTACTGCAGCTTCGTCAGCCGTACCATCGGCAAAAAGACGGAATTGTTGGAGCCTTATCTGGATGCACTGATGCAGGAAATGGCCATTACCGGCAAGCTGCTGAAAGCATCCGGCAAGCATATCCGTTCTATCTATATTGGCGGCGGCACACCCACCACCCTGACAAGTTCTCAGATGGCAAAGCTTCTGGATGCCATTCATGAGCATTTTGACCTGGAGCGCTGTCTGGAATTTACCGTGGAAGGCGGACGGCCCGATACCCTGGATGCCGAAAAGCTGCGCACCATCTTTGAACACGGTGCCGACCGTATGAGCATCAATCCCCAGACCATGGAGGACCCTGTCCTCCGGGCCTGCGCCCGTCCCCACAAGGCTGAGGATGTGATCCGGGCCTACCAGGAGGCTGTGGATGCCGGTTTCAAAGCCATCAATATGGATCTCATTGCCGGCCTGCCTGCGGATACCGTGGAAGGCTTCAAGCGTTCTCTGGATACAGTGGCAGCACTGAATCCTGCCAACATCACTGTCCATACCCTGGCACTGAAAAAGGGTGCCGACCTGTTCGAAAAGCGTGTTGCCCTTCCCTCTGCGGAGGATGTCACCGAAATGGTGGCTTACGCCAACGATACCCTGCGGCGTTTGGGCTACAAGCCCTATTACCTGTACCGCCAGAAGTACATGTCCGGTTCCTTTGAAAATGTGGGCTGGAGCCGGGATGGCCTCGACTGCCTGTACAACATCTATATGATGGAGGAAGTCCATACCATCCTCTCCCTGGGCGGCGGCGGTATGAACAAGGTCAATTTCCCGGATGGAAGCCTCAAACGCTTCCACAATCCCAAATTCCCGGAACAGTATATTGAGATGATCGACGATGTACTGCGGCAAAAAGAAGAGATGTTTTCTCTTCTTTAGTGTGGAGTTTGGAGTGTTGAGAGTGGAGTTGAGGTATTCCCTTCGGGAATGATTTTAACTTTACTGTCAAAAACTCCACACTCCACTCCTCACACTCCACACTGCTTGAAAGGAAGTATCAAACTTGGATACTCTGATCTCCAACGTCACCGTTGTGACCATGAATCCCCGAATGGATGTGCTGTTCGGGGCATATATTGCCATTAAAGACGGCAAGATCCTCTCCATTGAAAAAACCGCACCGGAAGGACAGCCCAAAACCATCATTGACGGCACCGGCATGGTGGCCATTCCCGGCCTTATCAACTGCCATACCCATCTGGCAACCTCCATGCTGCGCAGCTTCACCGACGACCTGACCAGTCAGGAAGCCCTGGAAGCCCTGCTGCAGAAGGAAGCCAAAATGGATTCCCGCAGCGCAAAGGCTGCCGCACTTCTGTCCATTGCGGAGTGTCTCCGGTTCGGCGTCACCTCCGTGTCCGACCTGTATTACTATCCCAACGCCACTGCCGAAGCGGCTGCTGAAGCAGGAATCAAAGCAAACCTGGCCCTTTCCTCCTACCGCTTCATTGACAGCTGTGAGGATTTCGACTTTGACACCGATGAACAGTGCCAGGAACTGTGCAAAGTGGTGGACAAATGGCATAACCATGACAACGGCCGCATCCGGATCGATGCCGGTATCTATGCCGAATACACCAGCAATCACAAGCTGTGGGAAGCCCTGGCCGGCTACGCTGTGGAAAAGGGCATCGGCATGCAGCTGCATCTGGCGGAAACCCAGTCCGAAGTGGATTCCTGCCAGGACCGCACCAGCATGGGCCCCGGCGAGCTGTTAAACTGCCACAATCTTTTCGCTGTTCCCACCACCGCCGCCGGCTGCACCTGCCTGGAGGATCACGAGCGCAGACTGCTGGGAAAGAAGCATGTCAGCGCCGTTGCCACCCCTCTGTCCTCCTGCAAAAACGGCCAGCCTTCCACCCCCATTCTGGAATGTGTCAAATCCGGCATGAACGTCTGTCTCGGCACCGGCGGTGCCATTGACTGCGGCAATCTGGACATGTTTGAAGTGATCCGGGGAGCCGCCATGGGGGAACGGGCTGTTTCCGGCAATGCCGCTGCCCTGCCTGCCTCCGCCGCGTTGATGATGGCCACCGTTACCGGCGCCCAGGCCCAGGGCCGGGCCAACGAATGCGGTATGCTCCAGCCCGGTATGGATGCAGATATCGTTCTGGTGGATTTCTCCGCCCCTCATCTGATGCCCTGCCACAATGTTCTGAACGGTCTTGTCTGGTCCGCCAAGGGCGGCGATGTGGCCATGACCATGGTTCGGGGCAAAATTCTGTATCAAAACGGCCAATTCCCCACCATCGATCTGAAATCCGTGGTAGAGGAACTGACCTCCTACGCCATTCCCCGTCTGTTTGACGATGCAAAGTAAGGAGGAATCCTATGTCCGATACCAAAAAGCAGCAGAATTTTCTCCAGGGCACTGCCCTGCTTGCCATGGCCACTGCTATTGTCAAAGTCATCGGCGCCCTGTATAAGATCCCTCTTAATGCCATCATCGGTGAACAGGGCTTCAGCTATTTCAACACTGCCTACGAGATCTACAATGTTTTGCTGATGATCTCCACCGCCGGCCTTCCTGTCGCCATGAGCCGGATGATCTCTCAGGCTTCCTCTCTGGGCCACTACAACCAGGTTCGCCGGGTCTATGCCACCGCCCGGGGCATCTTCCTGGCGCTGGGCATCTCCGGCAGCCTGCTGATGACGGTGTTCTGCCGGGAACTGGCAGCTTTCCAGGAACAGCCAGATGCCTGGGCTGCCATCGGCTGCCTGGGTCCCTGCGTGCTGCTGATCTGCATTATGAGTACCTTCCGGGGCTTTTTCCAAGGTCAAAGCAATATGCTGCCCACCTCCATCTCCCAGGTGCTGGAAGCTGTCACCAAGCTGATCGTGGGCATCCTTGCTGCCGTGGGCCTGCTGAAGTTCACAGGCTCCATCCCTCTGGCAGCCGGCGGCGCTATCTTAGGTGTCACTGCCAGCTGCCTGCTGTCTGCCATTTACCTCTTCGGCTGCTTCCGCCGCAGCTTCAAGGAGCTGCCCATCACCGATGAGGGCGTTACCTCCTTCGGTCAGACAGCAAAGGGTCTGATGATCATTGCCATCCCCATCACGGTGGGCAGTGCAGGTCTGCAGATCCTGACCATGCTGGAAACCAAGCTGTACATGAGCCAGCTGCTGAACCTGGGCTATGCCCAGAAGGATGCCGACACCATGAAGGGCATCTACAACATGACCCAGACCATCTTCAACATGCCCTGCGCCTTCATCACCCCCATCACCATCAGCATCATCCCCGCCATCACTGCCCAGCTGACACTGTGCAATGACCGGGGTGCCAGGGAGACAGAGGAAGCCGCAGCCCGGATCACCGGCCTCATTTCCATGCCCTGTGCCTTCGGCCTGGCAGTGCTGGCTGAGCCTGTCACCGCCCTGCTGGGCGGCTATACCGGAGAAAAGCTGGCTCTGGCTACCAAGCTGATGACCGTTCTGGGATTTGCCATTATGTTCAATGCCGTGGTTCTGGTGACCACTGCCATCATGCAGGCCCATGGACGGGCAGGCCGTCCCGTGCTGAATATGCTGCTGGGCGGTATCCTCAAACTCTTCACGGTGTACATCCTCACCGGAAACCCCTATCTGCACATCGTCGGCACCCCCATCGGCACCCTGCTGTGCTACGTTTCCATCTGTGTGCTGAACATCTGGTCTATCCGCACCCTGCTTGAGCATCCCCCCGCATTGGTGAAGAACCTTGCCCGGCCCTTCCTGGCAGCCCTCGTTATGGGCATCGTGACCTGGCTGAGCTGGTTCGGCCTCAAGCATCTGGGCCTCAGCAGCCGTCTGATCCTGTGTGCAGTGCCGATTCTGGTGGGTGTCATCGTGTATGCCTTCATGGCACTGAAACTGAAAGTCATCACCCACGAGGACTGCCTGCTGCTGCCCAAGGGTGAAAAGATCGCCAAAATACTGAAATTGTAATCTTTTTCAAAATAATTCTTGCATTTCCTTAGGTATTATGTTAATCTAAAACCGATTTTTGGAAAATATAAGAGGAGCTGTCTATATGAATAAAACCGAATTGATCGCCGCCGCTGCCGAAAGCGCCGGTCTGACCAAGAAAGATACTGAGCGGGTTCTGAACGCATGCATCGATGCCATCACCGCCTCCCTGGTCAAGGGAGAAAAGGTGCAGCTGTCTGGCTTCGGTACCTTCGAGACCAAGACCCGCGAAGCCCGCATCGGCCGCAATCCCCATACCAAACAGGCCATTGAGATCCCCGCCACCCGGGTCCCCACCTTCAAAGCCAGCAAGGCGCTGAAGGACAACGTTGCCAAGTAAGTTATGCGTCTTGACAAGTATCTGAAAGTCTCCCGCCTCATCAAGCGCCGCACCGTAGCCAACGAAGCCTGCGACAATGGCCGCATCAGCGTCAATGGCCGTGTCGTGAAAGCCAGCTACGATGTGAAGGTAGGCGATAAAATTGAAATTTCCATGGGTGCCCGTACCGTTGCCGTGGAAGTACTCCTGGTGGCCGAAACTGTCCGCAAAGACGATGCCGCCGCCATGTATAAGGAAGTATAAAAAGAGGGAAGCCAGTGCTTCCCTCTTTTTACGTTCTGTAAAGCTTCTCCAACAGGCTGCGCAGGGGCTTAAACAGCGTCAACGCCATAACAAAATTACCCACGCAATGAGCAAGGTCAAAGGGGATCCCCGAGATCCATTTGGAAATTCCGTATGCGATTCCGCCAATAGCTGCATCCACAGGAATGCACAGAGCGCCGAACAGCAATCCAAAGCTGCCGGACAGCAGTGCCCAACCCAGCGGTTTTTCCATACTGCGGCAAAGGTATGCTGCCAGAGCCAGAATTGCCCATATATACAGATACATAAGATTCCATACGCCAATGCCAAAGAACAGCAGTTCCAGCAGCACATAGAGGTATATGGGATAAACTGCCTTTTTGCCAAAGGTGACGGCAAAAAGCATCACCATCAGAGACACCGGTTCAATATTGGGAAGAGGTGCCATCACATACTTGGCAGCAAAGGTCATGGCTCCCAGCACCCCGAACAGGGTCATTTCCCGCAGCGTCACCTTACCCAATGGTGTACACCATCCGGTATTCACCACCGTCTGTCACCGGTGTGTTATCCACGCCGGTGGTGGCATATTCCTCCCCGATGTACAGCGCCCAGTAACCCTGATCCACGCTCCAGTCAGCAGTTTCGCCATCCACTGCCGAGATCATCAGGCCATAGGCGCCGTCTTCTCCTGCAATAAGCCCTTCCGCAAGCAACACAGCTCCCAGATATGTTTCCGCTGTATGATACGTGAATTCCTTTTCCGTTCCATCCTTGTGAACGACCGTCACAGTAAAGGTTTTAGCGCCTTCCGTAATTTCCGGCTGTGCCGCAAAATAGATACCCATCATCGCCACGATCAGCACTGCCAGTGCCGCCAGTCCAAACCACATTTTTTTGTTTTTCATCGTGTTTTCCTCCTTAGAATGCAACAAGGCTGCGGCGCAAAAGTGCGCCGCAGCCGTTTTTCTGCGACAATACACACCGTGCTTCCGCGGTGTGCAGAGGGATCCCATTTTGCAGGTCTTCTGACTTATGCCTTGCAGGAGTTGTTCCTGCGGGTCGATCCGCCTTCCCAGTTTCCCAGTGACCGGCTTTCGCCTGTGGATCTTCCCGTCAGCACATACAGCGGCGGTACCGTCCGGGATTCCCACCCGGTTCTCTTATTCAGCTTTTCCGGCCATACGCCGAAAAAGCCGCAAAATGGCTATCAACTTGTCGAAAATAATTATAGCACGGGTAAAAATGTCTGTCAAGGCAGCAGAAACAGGGTGCCTCATTGGCACCCTGCTTACAAGCAAACACATTATCGGATAATGAATTCCAGATTTTCATAACCGCCATAATTGGATGTAAATACAACCATAAGATGCTTGTTCATTTCTGTGGAAATCTCTCTGGAACAGGGAAGATAGACAGTCACATCTTTTGTGGTCAGCGGTGCCAGTCTGGCAGAACCAACACCTGCCATATTCGAGATAACTGCTACCTGGGAGCCTGCTTTGAAGAAACACCAGCTGTCGCTGTCCGGAGAATATACATACTGATCATCATAAATCAGTTCCACCAGAAATTCATCATGAATATCTGCGATCTTGATTTCTCCCGTGGTTTGGTTGGTGATGCTAAACTGGATCACTGCGTAAACCTGACTATCATTGAGAACAAATTCTTCTTTAAAGCCGCAAACAGAATAGGTTGTACTCTTTTTTATGCTTTTGGGCAATGCATCTGCAAATTTCACAGTAACATTTTCAATGGTTACCGCGCTTCCTTCAATCTTATCCGGGCCAATGACTCTGGGTGGCTCCGTTGTCGGAACGGTGACGGGTTCTTCCGTAGCCACCGTTGCCGCTTCTGTAGGCATTGTTATGGGTTCTGTGATAACTTCGGTCGTTTCCGGGATAGCTTCTGGTGCAAC
Source organism: Oscillospiraceae bacterium (assembly GCA_017440925.1). Lineage (GTDB taxonomy): Bacteria > Bacillota > Clostridia > Oscillospirales > Oscillospiraceae > Faecousia. The sequence continues at coordinate 13,167 of JAFSAP010000066.1, forward strand.
TGCTGCCTTTTCTGAGGCCCCACATCCATACATACAGACACACAGCAGAGCCAACAGGAATATCATTACTTTTCTCATATTTACTTTGCCTTAAATGATCCCTTTAAGAAAATAAAATCTCCATCATTGCTTCCATCCTGCCAGAACTTTATAGTAATGGTAGACAGTTTTTTGATGTCCTTCTGTTTGATATCCAGCTCCAGCATCATCCGTTCTCCGGATGTGGTTTCCCTGGAGAAATACATAAACTCGCTTCCTTCCGGCGGATTGAAAACGGAAATTTTGCGATCTGCCGGAGGCGTGCAGTCTATAGCAAAACGGACATACCCATTATCCAGAGGTTGCATGGTGGCACCATGGACCTTTGCCTTGCCGTCTTTGGATGTTTTGATACTCTTGGCATCCCCTGTGGGATTGCCATTCGTCAGCTTCATATATTCCTGTGTATGGTAAATCAATACCCAGCTCAAAACATCGCCATCCTCATTACGAAAATGGATATCGGGGCCGTAGCTCTTGTTCAAAAGATCCGTTTCCATTTCAAAAACCAGAGTTTCTTTCTCTCCGGTTGTAAGTTCTGTCGGTTCATACAGATAGGCTGGATTCTCATCCTTTCCCACGTGAGCAAATACAACCACTTTATTGCCTGCACTGGTTTTATAATCCACTTCAAAGCGGGTAATACCGTTGTCCTGGGTATACATCCGACAGTCGTAGACCTCTGCCTTTGCAGCAGTAAGGTTATATCCCGTCTCCACATAAGGACTTGCATAATCGGCATCTGCAGAAATTACGGCAGCAGCTTCTGCAGCAGGTGCAGATTCCACAGGAACTGTCTCTGCGAGCTGCTCCAATGCGGCAGCTGTCCGGTTTTCAAAGTTAAAGGTAAAACTCTCATTGCCGTTGTGCTTGGAAATAAAGGTCACAGACAAAGCCTTATCCGGATTCTCCGCCACCTTCTTGGCGCAGGGAATATACGCCGTTACCTCTGCCGATGCCAGAGGTGCAACCGTCATTCCACCGGAGCTGGTAAACGTTGAATTCTTTTTTACCATTCCATACTGGGCACCAGTGGTCAGAAAATTGTAGGTGTCATTGTTTGTAGAATACTTATACCGGCCATCATAAGTCATCTGCAGCATAAAGTTATCCTTATGATCCACGATCTTCATTTCTTCCTCTGTCAGGTTAGTAAGGTTGAAACGGATAACCGCATAAGTCTGGCTGTCATTGATTGCGTACTGGTCACTGTTGTAGGAATAACTGCTGGAAGAGGTGATCACATTCGGAAGAATATCACTGAAACCCACAGTTACATCCTGAACAATCATTGCCCGGCCTTCTGCAACAGAAGATCCATTCTTTTTATAAACACCAGGAAATCTGTCAATCACCAGCTCCGTTTCCAGCGGTTCCGTTTCTTCCACGGTAGAAATCGAAGTGTGTTCAGCACCGCCATCAATGCCCTGAATCACTTCATCAATGGAAACAGCGGTATTGTCCCCTTCCTGGAAGCCCAGTGCATTGTAAATATTGATGCTGTCATAGGAGAATCCCAACTGTGCTCCGCCCACTTCCAGCAGACATTCCGAAGCAGCTGCATACTGGTCAACAGGCACCAATGCCGCCAGTACAATCTCAGAACTGCCTCCGGCGGGAAGGACTTTATATGCTTCATCCGAAATATGGAAATTACCACCCTTGCTGAAATATACAGGTGCACCCTCAGCAAACGAAGCCGCAACCTGTAGCTTGTGGATTTCCATATCCTCGGCAGTGGTGTTGGTAATTACCGTTTTCAATGCAAAAACCAGCTTATTGTCCATGGAGGTCAGATATCCGGGATGAATCAATTCTTCATGGGTTTCAGTCGTCTGGCCATTCACTGTCGTTTTTGCAGTTCTGCTGGATACCGTATAATAGATCTGCGCTTTGGTGCAGAACGCGGCGTCCATAACTGTAACACTGCCAAAGTCTGTTATGATGGTGGTACCGGGAACATACATCTGCAGATCGCCGGTCTGTTCCGCATGAGATGTCTGCCCGGTAATTTCTGTGCCATTGTCCGGACTGCTGCAGCCTGCGCAGCCAAGACACAGCAGCAGTGCCAGCAGCATAGAAAGCATTCTTTTCATCGTTCATCCTTCTTTTCTATAATGATATTATATTATTATACCATATCTGGTGGGTTTTTCAAGAAACAAATCAGCCATACAGTTCATTATAGATTTACTGCCTTATATTAAGCAAGAACCGGGTATCTAATGATACCCGGTGTGTTGTATTCCATTAACAGCAGCAGAAGAAGCCCCGGCCGCCGCAGCAGAACAGGTTCATGAGATAACATAAACACAGATTGGTGCAGGGATCGCCGCCCATGGTAAAGCCCCGGAAATCTCCGGTACGCTGCCGGTAGGCGCTGCCGCCGTGCTCCATCTGATTCAGTGCCCACAGGTATTCCTGGTTGCCGGGATCCATGCTGACTGCCTTTCGGATATGCTCCAGGGCCGTCACCTGGTTGCCCAGGCCGTCATTCGCCAGGGCGCTGAGATAGTACCACCGGGCATTGCGCTCCGTGCAGTTTTCCAGGGCATTCAATGCCTCCCGGAACCGGCTGAAGCGGATGTACTGAAATGCAGCCTGTTGATACTGATCGCCATTCTGGCCGCCGCTATGGGTCTGCTGACCGTAAGCCCCGCCAAAAGGATCATAGTATCCGCCATAGCCATTCTGGCCCGGCTGGTACCCCTTCTCCGGGTTTTTGATCCGCTCATAGGCCTGGTTGACCTCCTGCATTTTCCGGGCGGCCTCCTGGTCTCCGGGGTTTAAATCGGGGTGGTATTTTTTTGCCAGCTTGCGGTAGGCCCGCTTGATTTCCTCGTCCGAGGCATCCGGGCTGACGCCCAATACCTTATAAGGATCTTCCATCATTCTCCGTCCGCCTCTTTTCTCTTTCCTCTGTAATTGACCCAGACACCGCTGTAGAGGATATTGTCCAGCAGCGCCTTATCCTGCACCAGAGGCAGCTTCTCAAAATTCGCCGTGCATCTGCCCATGGTCAGAACCAGATATTCCTCCCAGCGCTGCCAGTCCTCACCCAGGCCCATGGCAATGTAGGGATTGTATTTTCCTTTTTTGCTGTCCTTCCGGTAATCCAGCGCCGCATCCAGCAGGTAAATGAAGCGGCCCAGAGCATCTCCCATCTGCCGCAGGGTGGGAGCCCACAGATCCTCCTCATATACCAGAAGCTCCGCCATCAGCCTGCCGAAGCAGGCAGCCGGTTCATCGGGATTGCCGCAGTTTGCCTTTTCCAGCTGCGACAGTTCCCCGATGCAGGTACGGATCGCCCCGCACTGCCGGGGATACCGGCTTTCGATCTGGGCAGCATATTTTCCAAAAGCCGCCGCCAGAAGCCGGGCAGACTGCTTTCCGTCATCCTGCCAGTCATCCAAAGCGTTGTAATAGCTTAAGATCACATTCATATCCGCACTGTAGCGGACATAGGGATTGTCCACCCAGGGACGGTGGTTGACAGGATGGATCAGACAGGCATTTTTTCCGCAGGTCTCCTCCGGCTCATACAGGCTCATGAGAAGCGCCGCCAGGAAGGCCATATCATAACTCAGGGCGATCCGGGCTGTCTGGCCGCTCTGGGCCCGGATCCGGCGGCAGATGCCGCAGTAAATGCTGCTGTAACGGTCTTTTTCGGATGCAGTCAATTCTTTCCAGCTGGCTGTCACATAGCCGAACATGCCCATCCCTCCTTTTTCCTGTTATGGTAAATAAAAACTGTGAACATGGCGTAAACAATGGCAAAATTTACGTTTCCGACACATTTATCTTCGAAATATCTCCCGGCCCAGCAGCGCATTCAGCGCCCCGCCGTAAAACACGATGGCCATGCAGCAGTAAAGCCACAGCATACTTAAGGCAACTGCATATACCGAGCCATACACATTGGTCAGATGGGCAAAATGCTCCACATAGACAGAATACAGCTTGGAAAACAGCAGCCATCCAGTGGATGCCAGCAGCGCCCCCGGGAGGCTTTCCAGCAGACTGTTCTTCCTGTTTGGCAGCGTCATAAACATCGCCGTAAAAAACACCGTCTGAAGCACCAGCAGCAGTACGAACCGAAAATCAATGATCCTGATAAAAAACAATACAAACGGGTGAGCCGTCCGCTCCAGAACCGCCAGCAGCCCGGTGCCGAATACGTGGAGCCCCAGTGTCAGCAGCAGGAGCAGCAGAAAGGCCAGGGTGTATAACACACTCAAAAACCGGGTCTGGAAATATCCTCTGTCCTCCGAAACGGCATAAATGGCATTCAGCCCCATCAGCACACCATAGATCCCCCGGCTGGAAGACCAGAGCACCGTGGCCGCAGAAACGCCTACCACCGTTCCCGAGGTGTTGTCATAGGTCAGCAAAATCAGTTCCTCTGCCCCTTCCGCCAGAGCTTCCGGCAGAAGGCCATACAGCAGTTCCCCCAGCCGCTCCACTTCCAGCGGCGTATAGCGCAGCAGCCCCAGCAGCAGAACCAGGGCCGGAAAGACTGCCAGCACGATAAAATAGCTGGCATTTGCCGCATGGAGCGGCACCTGCAACGCCTGTACCGTCTGTACCAGATGCACCGTTTTTCCGATAATCCCGCCCCTTGGAAACTGCCGCATATTCATCCCTCCTTACCAGGATAGCATATGCGTAAACCGCCGAAAAATGCCTGCCGCATAGCCAAGCAATGGATTAGCGTACTTTTCTTACTCCTGTAAGAAAAGTACCAAAAGAACAGGCCAAAGGGATGCTGAGCAATCGGCTCAACGCCGCCCCTATGCCAGCTTCTTTGGTTACTTTCTTGTCTGGCACAAGAAAGTAACATCATCTCTTTATACAAAAGCAAGCAGCCCGCTGCCGGTTCTGGCAGCGGGCAAACTGTTTGTTTTTTATTCTGCAGAAATCAGATAGTAGTAAACAGGCTGGCCGCCGCTGAGCAGGTTCACATCTGCATCGGGGCAGATATCGGCAAACAGGTCAGCAGCCTTCTGTGCGTGCTTTTCCTTCACATCCTCACCATAGTAGATGGTGATGTATTCCTTGCCGTCATCACGAACCTTTTCTGCCAGAGACTTCAGCAGTACCTTGATATCGGTGCTGGTGCCGAAGAGCTGGTTGCCGTACAGTGCCAGATAGTCGCCCTCGTGGATATCATAGCCGTCAAAATCGGAGTTCCGGGCGGCATAGGTGATCTGCATGGTGTCCACAGTACCCAGAGCCTCGGTCAGCGCCTCTGTATTTTCCTCAATGCTGCCTTCGGGATTGAAGCCCAGCATGGCGGTAACACCCTGGGGAACGGTCTTGGAGGGGATCACGACCACATTCTTGGGAGTCAGATCATTCACCTGCTCTGCAGCCATGATGATGTTCTTGTTGTTGGGCAGAACGAACACGGTCTCGGCAGGCACCTTGTTGACAGCTTCCAGAATATCCTGGGTGCTGGGGTTCATGGTCTGACCGCCGGAAATGATCTGATCAACACCCAGATTCATGAACACATCGGCAAGACCAGCACCGGCGCAGACGGAGACAACGCCCAGAGGCTTTTCAGGCTCCGCGATCTGAGGATTCAGCTCCTGCTCGCTCATGACCTTCTCGGTGTGCTGCAGGCGCATATTCTCGATCTTGACGGTGACAAAGCTGCCGTAATCAATGGCCTCATGCAGTGCCTTGCCGGGGTCATTGGTATGCACATGGACCTTGATGATCTCTTCATCATCCACCAGCACCAGGCTGTCGCCCAGGCTGGACAGGAACTCCCGCAGCTTTTCGGGATCATTGTCGTTCTCTCTCTGGATGATGAACTCGGTGCAGTAGGCAAAGGTGATGTCATCGGTGTCGAAATCATCGAAGCTGGCAGCTTCCTTGGTTTCGGCAGCAGCAACGCCCTCGGGAACAATGACATCGTTGCCCTGCAGGGAGGAAAGCATGGCTTCCAGCGCCACCAGCCAGCCCTTGCCGCCGGCGTCCACAACGCCAGCCTTCTTCAGGACAGGGTTCTGGTTAACGGTGTCGGCCAGAGCGACCTTTGCTTCAGCAATCGCAGCCTCGTGGACAAACTCAATGTGGTTGTTTTCCTGGGCAGCCTCCCGTGCCTTGGCAGCAGCCAGACGGGCAACGGTAAGGATGGTGCCTTCGGCGGGCTTCATAACAGCCTTATAAGCAGCGTCAACACCTTCCTGCAGAGCCTCAGCCCACAGGACGCCGTCTGCGCTCTCGGTATCCTTCAGCTTCTTGGAGATGCCCCGGAACAGCAGGCTGAGGATAACGCCGGAGTTGCCTCTGGCGCCCCGCAGCATGGCAGCGGCAGCCACCTTGGCAGCCTGGCCCAGAGCGGGATCCTCGGTCTTGCGCAGATCACCGGCAGCAGCGTTGATGGTCATGGACATATTGGTGCCGGTATCGCCGTCGGGAACCGGGAAAACGTTCAGATCGTTCAGCGCCTGCTTATTGATCTCGATGGCAGCAGCTGCACTGATGACCATTCTGCGAAGATCGGCACCATTGATAATTTGCTTCACTTATTTCTACCTCCGTTAACCGATCGTCATGGAATCGATATAGACATTCACTGCACGGACCTCGGTGCCGGTGGTGGAAGTCACCACATACTTGACCTCAGAAATGATGGATGCGCCAACAGCGTTCAGATTCACGCCGTTGTCCACAATGATGTGCAGATCGATGGAAATGGTATTGTCCTCGTGGAACTGAACCTTGACGCCCTTGCCCACGGACTCCTTACGCAGCAGATGATAAACACCATCGGTGACACTGCGGGCAGCCATGCCCTTAACGCCGAAGCAGTTGCTGGCGGCGGTGCCAACGATATCGGTATAAACACTGGTGCTGACATTCACGCTGCCGTTGTTGTTTTCGTGACGGATCATAATCAGTACCTCCTAAAAATTTCAGATTCAATCAGCGGTTTTCCGCTTACACCATGGATGCTTCCCAGCACTCGGGAGCCGTTAGACCCATCATCTTGACGACGGTGGGGGCTACGTTTGCCAGACCGTAATTGCCCTCGATGATCTTCCAGTCATGATCCTTGTCATAGATAATGAAGGGAACGGGATTCAGAGAATGGGCAGTGCGGACAGAAGTCTTGCCCTTCTTGGTTTCGGTCATCTGGTCGGCATTGCCGTGGTCTGCAGTGATGAGAACGGTGTAACCGTACTTGTCAGCAGCCTCGATAATGGCCTTCAGACCGTTATCGACGCATTCCATGGCGTAAACAACGGCTTCCATAACGCCGGTGTGGCCGACCATGTCGCCGTTGGGGAAGTTGCAGCGCAGGAACTGGAACTTACCAGATGCCATATTTTCCACCATCTTCTCGGTGATTTCCTTGGATTTCATGGCAGGAGCCTGCTCGAAGGGGATCACATCGGAGGGGATCTCCTCATAAACTTCCAGATCTTCACAGACCTTGCCGGAGCGGTTGCCGTTCCAGAAATAGGTGACATGGCCGTACTTCTGGGTCTCGGACAGGGCATACTCAGTAACACCGGCAGCGCACAGCACCTCGGTCAGGGTGTTCTTGATGACAGGAGGCTGCACCAGGTAATTCTCGGGGATGTTCAGGTCGCCGTCATACTGCAGCATACCTGCAAACTTGACGCCGGTGTAATCACCCCGGTCGAACTTATCGAAATCCTTGCGGTCGAAGGCCAGAGAAATTTCCTGGGCACGGTCGCCGCGGAAGTTGAACAGGATCACGCTGTCGCCATTGGCGATCTTTGCCACAGGCTCACCGTTTCTGGCCACAACAAAGGCAGGCAGATCCTGGTCGATGCAGCCGGTCTCAGCACGGTAAGTCTCAATAGCCTCAGCAGCGGAAGCGAAGAGGCGGCCCTGGCCCTGGACGTGGGTTCTCCAGCCCTTTTCCACCATGGCCCAGTTGGCTTCGTAGCGGTCCATGGTGACCTGCATACGGCCGCCGCCGGAGGCGATGGCGTAATCACAGCCCTCGGTATTCAGTTCCTTCAGAACATTCTCCAGCATTTCCACATATTCCAGAGCAGAAGTGGCGGGAACGTCACGGCCGTCCAGCAGGATGTGGCAGTAAGCCTTCTTCACGCCCTCGGCATGTGCCTGCTTCAGCAGGGCGATGAGGTGGCTGATGTTGGAGTGAACATTGCCGTCGGACAGCAGGCCGATGAAGTGCATAGCCTTGCCTGCAGCATTGGCAACCAGTTCTTTCCAGGTTGCGCTTTCATACAGCGCGCCGTTTTCGATGGATTCGCCAACCAGCTTGGCACCCTGGGAATAAACCTGGCCGCAGCCCAGGGCATTGTGGCCGACCTCGGAGTTGCCCATATCGTCATCGCTGGGCAGACCGACAGCGGTACCGTGGGCCTTCAGATAAGTATGGGGGCAGGTGGCCAGCAGATGATCCAGAGTGGGAGTATTGGCAACCTTGACAGCATCGCCGCTGCCGCCGTCACCCTTGCCGACGCCGTCCATGATAACCAGAACAATGGGTTTTTCCATATGAATTACCTCCAAAAGCGAACATTGTCGCATAATTTTGCATTTTATTGGTTGTATTATTTTACATCATTTCCGCCTAACTTACAACCCTTTTTTTATTTTTTCCGTAACCTACAAAAAAACCTCCGGGAAACCACCAAAATGGGTGAATTTCCCGGAAGTTGTTAAATATGTTTTAAATAGATGTGGATTTCATCAACATTCCGCATCTCTTAGTAGGATCTGCGGCGGAATACCAATGCGCCGATCAGAACCAGCACCAGAATACCGGAGAAGATGCAAATTCCCACGATCACGCCAATACCGATCCCGCCTTTTTCCTCCGGCTGGGTCTGCTCTTCCGCCTGTTCCTTTTCCAGCTGCTCCATCTCCTCCATCCAGGCAGGCTTGGTTTCCTCTGTTTCGGGAACTGTTTCCGTTACCGCAGGCTCCGTTGCCTCTGTTGCAGGTTCCGTTGCAGCCTCTGTGGTTTCCGGAACAGTTTCCGACGGCTGGGTTTCTACAGCCTCTGTCACAGCAGGTTCCGTCTGGACAGGCTCCGTCACCGGCGCCGCTTCAGAAGACGTCAGATATTCCGCAGGAACATCCATGACCTGGAACTGGATCTTCCACCGGAAGGCATCCCCCAGAGGAATGACATACTCCGAAGGCCAGGCCTTTGCCGGAGGATAGAAAATAGTGGCGGACACATCCCAGATGCAGCTTGCCTTGAAAGAGGGCATACCGCCCCGGCACCAGATCTCACCCAGCCGCTTGCAGCCCATAAAGCACTCTTCATCGAATTTCCGGAAGGTATCCGGCAGAACGATCCGTGTCAGATTGTCACAGGATTTGAACGCCCGGTAGCCGATGGTATGCAGGGCATTGCCGAATTCCACCGTCTCAATGGTGTCATAGTCCGTAAAGGCGTAGGCACCCACACTGGTAACGCTGCCGGAAAGCACCACCTTTGTGATGCTGTCTTTATGGGACTGCCAGGGGGCCATGCCCTCTTCAAAATTATCCATTTCACCACTGCCAGAGATGGTCAGGGTACCACCCTCGAAGCTCCAGCTTAAGCTTTCGCCGCACATACCCGGCTCCCGGGCAGCCAGCGGCTCTGCCTGTTCCGTTTCCGTAGCTGCAGCGCCAAAAGGCATCGCCGTTAATAACAGACACAGCAGCAGCAAATATGCAATCCATTTTTTCATTTTATTCTCTCCTTTACGGTGCCTTAATTCATGGTTCCCTCAGCCCGCTGGAACAGATCTCCAATCCGCTCCCGCAGCGCCTTTGCCTCCGGCAGATCCGATGCCCCGTAAGCATCGATCCATTCGCTGGATGCCTGCTGGGCCTCCTTCAGTGTGGCCAGGTCAAAGCTCAGATCCGCCACCCGGAAAGCGGGCAGACCACTCTGCCGGGAGCCGAAGAAATCACCGGGGCCCCGGAGTTTCAGATCTTCTTCCGCAATTTTAAACCCATCGGTGGTCTTGCACAGAGCTTTCAGCCGCTGCAGGGTTTCCGTATTTTTGTTGCGGCTGGTGAGGATGCAGTAACTTTTCGCTGCTCCCCGGCCAACCCTTCCCCGCAGCTGGTGGAGCTGGGAAAGTCCGAACCGGTCTGCATCCTCGATCACCATCAGCGTGGCGTTGGGCACATCCACACCGACTTCAATCACCGTGGTTGCCACCATCACATCCGCCTCGCCCCGGGCAAAGGCCGCCATGGCAGCTTCTTTTTCCGCGCCCTTCATCTGCCCATGCAGCAAAGCGATCCGAAGGTCAGGAAACACTGTCTGCTGCAGCGTTTCCGCCCAGACAGTGGCAGCCTTGATCCCCAATTCCTCATTTTCCTCCACCGCAGGACAGACAACGAAGCACTGGTGCCCCTCTGCCACCTGCTTGCGGATAAAGGCATTGATCCGAGGCCGGTAACTCTCTCCCACCAGGAACGTGTCCACCGCTTCCCGCCCGGGCGGCAGCTCATCCAGAATGGAGACTTCCAGATCCCCATACATCAGCAGCGCCAGGGTTCTGGGAATGGGGGTCGCTGACATGACCAGCAGATGGGGATCCTTTCCCTTGGCGCTGAGCTTGGCCCGCTGTCCAACACCAAACCGGTGCTGTTCATCGGTGATCACCAGACCCAGATCCGAAAACTGTGTGGCATCCGTCAGCAGGGCGTGGGTGCCTACGATGAGCTGCGCCTCTCCCGAGGCGATGCGCTCACGCACCAGTTTCTTTTCTTTCGGCGTCATGGAGCCGGTCAGCAGCTCTGTGCGGATGTCCAGCCGGGACAGGAGCCTTCCCAGGGAGGCATAATGCTGTTCCGCCAGAATTTCTGTGGGTGCCATCAGCGCCGCCTGCTTTCCATTGATTACAGTGCAGTAAGCGGCAGCCGCTGCCACCATGGTCTTGCCGCTGCCCACATCACCCTGTACCAGCCGGTTCATAGGCGCACCCTTCCGAAAATCTGCCAGGATCTCTTCCACAGCCCGCCTCTGGGCACCGGTGAGAGAGAACGGCAGAACCTTGTAAAAGGCCTCCAAATCGGTTTTGCCGTAGGGTTCCGCTTTTTTCTCAGCCCGGGCCGTGCGCATCAATGCCAGTCCAGCCGAGAATACAAAAAATTCTTCGAAGATCAGCCGTTTTTTCGCCAGTTCCGCCTCCGCCATGGAGGACGGCTCATGGATGGCCGTATAGGCCCGCTCTGCCGGGAGAATGCCATACTTTTCCCGGACTTCCTCCGGCAGGATCTCCGCCGGGGGATCACAGACTGCCAAAGCCTGCCGGACAGCCCGGAGCATAGCTGCATTGGAAAGCCCCGCCGTCAGCGGATACACCGGCAGGATCCGCCGGGTGGTCACCGGGGCAGAATCCAGCGCTTCAAAGGTGGGATTCGTCATATTGTAGCCGATAAAATCCCCGCTGACCGCACCGTAAAATATGTATTCCTTACCATACTGCAGCTGCTCTGACACATATTTGGAATTGAAGAACGTCAATGTCAGCCGGGCGGAATGATCCGCCACCTGCACCCGGGTCAGATCCAGGCCCTTGCGGATGTGGGCAGTTCTGGGGGTGTTCATCACCATTGCCCTGAAACAGGCCGGCTTATCCGGTTCCAGCTTTTCAATGGGCACCAGACTGGTTCTGTCCTCATAGCCCCGCGGAAAATGGCAGATCAGATCCCGGAGCGTAAAAATATTCAGATTGGCAAACTGTTTTGCCTTGGCAGGGCCGATGCCCTTGAGTATTGTAATCGGATCTGTTAATCTCGCCATTTCCTCACCTCTTTTACAGGATTATATCACATTATAAAGAAAGAATCAAATTCCACCTTGTCGAATCGTCGTGCCTGGTTGGGAAATAATCCGCAATACAGGCAGCGAGAGATTTTGCCACAAATGAAAGAACGGAGGACACCGGTATACTTTGTGTATCCGGTATCTTCTGTTCTGCGCAGTTGAGGCAAAAGATTCGCTGCCATATAAATGAAAAAACTCCCTCCGAAAAAGTTCAGGAGGGAGATATTTTCAGAGAAATTAGGCCAGCTTGTTCATCTTCAGAGTCATGGAGCTCTTCTTGCGTGCAGCATTGTTCTTGTGCAGCAGACCCTTGATAACAGCCTGGTCAACGGACTTAACAGCCACCTTGTAAGCAGCCTCAGCGGCAGCCTTGTCGCCTGCAACCAGAGCAGCATCGAACTTCTTCAGGTTGGTCTTCAGCTCGGACTTGTTAGCCTTGTTCTTCTCGTAAGCAATCTTGGAAGAAATGACATCCTTCTTGGAGGACTTAATGTTGGGCATTTGTGTGCATCTCCTTTCTCGTTATTTTCATACAGTTACACATTATAGCGTCCTTTGCATGCAAAATCAACCCCCTTTTTTAATTTTTTTCCATGCAGCCTCCTGTGGACGCTTTCTTTCTCCGACACCGCCTGCCGCGGCCATTTGTACGTCTGTCAACCCCATTTCCTCTCCCGGTTTCTTTGTCAAGACCTAAATTTTTGCACAAAAGATCCGGTGTAGTGAAAATTACGACCTGCGAAAAAGTGGCAAAACCGTCGAATCCTGACGCCTCAATTTATGTAAATCAAAAACCGAATATTCACAGCCTTCTGCCGATGTGGATAACCCCTGTGGAAAAACTTGTGGACAATGTGGAAAACTCCGAGTTATCAACAGGTATTCTGCCTGTTTACGCTTTGTTCACAAACCCGGAAATGCATGCATATTTCAGTGCATAAATTTCTTCCGTTTCCGATAAACCCCGTGTTACGTCACTGTTTTATGTCTCCTGGATCTGGCCGAAAAAGGCTTAAAAAGTTGGATTCCCCAGAAAAAGTGCTGTCAAAAGCTGTCCGGTAAACCAGCCCGCAAAGAAATATTTGTGTAAAACTGACAAAAAACTTTTGGGTATCATCTTTTCCTCTCTGGAAATACTTTGCTTATGGACGCAAACAAAATTGCACAGGAGGAACACCATGCAGGGAAAAGTAGAGATCTGCGGCGTAAACACATCCCACCTCACCGTTTTATCCCAACCGGAAATGGACAGGCTGCTCCGGCAGGTACGCCAGGGTGATGAAACCGCCCGGGAAAAGCTGATCGAAGGGAATCTGCGGCTTGTTCTGAGCGTGATCCAGCGGTTTGACAAGCGGGGAGAATGCCCCGATGACCTGTTTCAGGTGGGGTGTATTGGTCTTATCAAAGCCATTTCCAACTTCGACCCGGACAAACAGGTACGGTTTTCCACCTACGGCGTACCCATGATCGCCGGAGAAGTCCGGCGGTACCTGCGGGACAACAGTGCCATCCGGGTATCCCGTTCCATCCGGGATGTGGCCTACCGGGTGCTGCAGTGCAAGGAGGCCATGCAGGCCCGGATGGACCGGGAACCCACGCTGGAGGAGATTGCAAAGGAACTGGAACTGCCGCCGGAGGAAGTCAGCCAGGCATTGGATGCGGTCTGCGCCCCGGTGAGTCTTTTCGATCCGGTATATACCGATGGCGGCGACCCCCTGACTGTCATGGATCAGGTTCGGGACAGCAAAAATACGGAAGAAGGCTGGATGGATCACATCACCCTGCGCCTGGCCTTCCAGGCTCTGCAGCCCCGGGAAAAGGAGATCCTTTCCCTGCGGTTTTACGACGGCAAGACCCAGATGGAAGTGGCAAGCCACTTAGGGATCTCCCAAGCCCAGGTATCCCGGCTGGAAAAAGGCGCCATCAGCGCCATGCGCAAACAGGTGAGTGTCAGCTAAAAGTTAGGAGTGTACCGTCTTTGGAATGTCATTGCGAGGGAGCGAAGCAACCGTGGCAATCTCCCGGTGGAATGTTTGATTCTGCTGTGTTGATCGGTGAATGGTGCCAGGAGATTGCCACATCGGGGCTATGCCTCTCCTCGCAATGACAACGGAATATCCTAACGCATAACTCCCAACGCTTCCGCATAGTCTGTTCCAACTATATTTGGGAGGATCGACTATGTCTGTAAAACTGACGGATCTGCAAAGCAAGGAAGTCATCTGCATCAGTGACGGACGGCGGCTGGGGTTCATCACCGATGTGCTGGTGGAAGTACCGGAAGGAAAGATCTGCGCCATCGTGGTGCCCGGCCCCTGCAAATATATGGGGCTTCTGGGACGGCGTGATGACTATGTTGTCTCCTGGGACTGTATCCGGCGCATCGGTCCGGATATCGTTCTGGTGGACACCAAACCAGAGGACTGCCGGGTACAGCGGCCCAAACATGGACTTTTGTTTTAGATGTCAAAAACCTCTCCGCCAAAAACCGAAATTTCAGAGAATTTTTTCAAAATAATTTGGAAATAATACTTGAAAAATCTGCCTCAATCCCATATAATATATCGGCATGGGCTTTGCTCCCATGACATTTCAAACCACACACCCGGGGATCGGCACCCCCAGTGTCCGGAAACGGACGGGGCACTGAGATGATCGGGGTGGAGGAAAAACAAAAGGAGAAAATCAAAATGGCTGTCGTATCTATGAAGCAACTGCTGGAGGCCGGTGTTCACTTCGGTCACCAGACCCGTCGTTGGAACCCCAAAATGGCTCCCTACATCTACACCGAGCGTAACGGTATCTACATCATCGACCTGCAGAAGACCGTTAAGAAGCTGGAAGAGGCTTACAACTTCGTTCGTGAG